>NZ_JBBMFE010000019.1:0-65245 GCF_040096155.1 Laedolimicola intestinihominis
CCCCCCGCCCCCCCCCCCCCCCCTCTTTTTCTGATATCGACAATTACTCCTCGCCGTCCCAGCAGTAGGTGCAGAGCTTACTCTTGTCCAGGCCGGTGGCTTCGATGAGGTCGTCCAGGCGGTTGAAGCGTAGGGTGGTGAAGTTAAGCTGACGACGGATTTCTTCCTGCATGGATTCGTAGCGGGCCGATTCGGGGTCGGCGTATTCCTTCAGGATCTCGTCGGTAACATGGCCGTTTTCCAGCTTTTCGATGACCCGGCGGGAGATCAGCTCCATTTCCGAGGTGGAGCGGGAGAAGTTCAGGTATTTGCAGCCGTACAGGATAGGCGGACATGCAGGTCGGATATGGACTTCTTTGGCTCCGCTGTGGTACAGGAATTCGGTGGTCTCACCCAGCTGGGTGCCGCGGACAATGGAGTCGTCGATGAGCAGCAGGCTCTTGCCTTCGATCAGGTCGTGGACCGGGATCAGCTTCATTTTCGCTATCAGGTTCCGTTTGCTCTGGATCGTGGGCATGAAGGAGCGGGGCCAGGTGGGTGTGTATTTGATAAAGGGACGGGAAAACGGGATTCCTGAGGCGTTAGAGTATCCGATGGCGGCTGCCAGACCGCTGTCGGGGACGCCTGCGACGGTGTCAGGCTTGACGTTGTCCCGTTTAGCCATCAGTTCACCGCTGCGGTAGCGCATTTTTTCGACGCTCAGGCCTTCGTAGGTGCTGGATGGGTAGCCGTAATAGACCCACAGGAAGGTGCAGATCTTCATGTCCTTTCCGGGGGTAATCAGGGTCTTGTAGCCCTCCGGGGTGATGATATCTACTTCGCCGGATCCCAGGACATGTTCGGTATCGTAGCCCAGATTCAGATAGGCAAAATCTTCGAAGGAGACACAGTAGGCCTCCTCTTTCTTTCCGATGACCAGGGGTGTCCGTCCCAGGCGGTCACGGGCCGCGTAGATGCCCTTCGGGGTCAGAATCAGAAAGCTTAAAGAGCCGTCGATCTGTTCTTGGGCATAGCGGATGCCGTCGATCAGATTCAGCTTCTGGTTGATGAGGGCTGCCACCAGTTCAGTGGGGTTGATGTCGCCGCCGCTCATTTCCAGAAAATGTGCATTTCCACGATCAAAGATCTGTTTGGTCAGCTCTTTTGCGTTATTGATGCGGCCTACGGTGGTGATAGCGAAGGTGCCGTGGTGGGAGCGTACCAGCAGCGGCTGGGGCTCGTAGTCGGAGATGCAGCCTACGCCTAAGTTTCCTTTCATTTCCTGCATATCCCGATCGAACTTGGTTCGAAACGGAGTGTTTTCGATGTTGTGGATGGCGCGGTCGAAGCCATTTTCACCATAGACGGCCATACCGCCCCGGCGTGTTCCCAGATGGGAATGGTAGTCGGTTCCGAAAAACAGGTCAAACAAACAGTCGCTTTTGGATGCGACGCCAAATAATCCTCCCATAATTTCTCCCTTTTTCTTCTTTATAATATAGTAAAAAATGATGTGCCAACATGTATAACGGTAGCACAGATTGGCGCATAAGTCCAGAAGTTAGATGAAAAATGGCATATTTATCATTATATGAACGAAAAGCTTGTTTTTACACATTTTTTTCAAATTTTGCATTGATGAAAATACAATTTTGTAGTATACTAAGCACGATCCTAAAAATATCATGTAAAGTGAGGAGATAATCATGGCATTAGTTACAACAACAGAGATGTTTAAGAAAGCCTATGAAGGCGGCTACGCTATCGGTGCTTTCAACGTAAACAACATGGAGATCGTTCAGGCTATCACAGAGGCAGCTGGAGAGCTGAAGTCCCCGGTTATTCTGCAGGTTTCCGCAGGCGCAAGAAAGTATGCAAACGCTACTTATCTGAGAAAGCTTGTTGAGGCAGCAGTTATCGAGAATCCGGATATTCCGATCGCTCTGCATCTGGATCACGGCGCAGATTTCGATATCTGCAAGTCCTGTGTAGACGGTGGATTTACTTCCGTTATGATCGATGCATCCAAGTATCCGTTCCAGGAGAACATCGAGATCACAAAGAAGGTTGTTGAGTATGCACATGCTCACGGCGTAGTAGTAGAGGCAGAGCTTGGTAAGCTTGCCGGTATCGAGGATGATGTAAAGGTTTCTGCTGAGGATTCTTCTTATACACAGCCGGAAGAGGTTGAGGAGTTCGTTGACAAGACTGGTGTTGACTCTCTGGCAATCGCTATCGGTACAAGCCACGGCGCATTCAAGTTCAAGCCGGGCACAAAGCCGCAGCTTCGTTTCGATATCCTGCATGAGATCGAGAAGAAGATCCCGGGATTCCCGATCGTTCTTCACGGCGCTTCCAGCGTACCGCAGGAGTATGTAAAGATCATCAACGAGAACGGCGGAGCTCTGAAGGATGCTATCGGTGTTCCGGAGGATCAGCTGCGTGAGGCTGCCAGATCTGCAGTCTGCAAGATTAACATCGACTCTGACCTTCGTCTGGGCCTGACAGCAGGTATCCGCGAGGTTATGAACGCTCATCCGGATTACTTCGATCCGAGACAGTACCTGACCGTAGCTCGTCAGAACGTAAAGGATGTTGTTGCTCACAAGATTCAGGACGTACTGGGAAGCGCAGGAAAGGCTTAGGTCTTACTGACGAAATCGAATATTTCAGAGGACCGCAGAGAGATCTGCGGTCTTCTTTGTTTATGCGGGCAACGAGTCAAATTCGCGAAACGTATTTTGTCTCATTTAGGAGGAAACATGTATCAGCGTATCAGGAAGGGCTTAAAGCTGATTGGAAAAGATATTCATGCCCTGCTTCCGGCGATTGCGGCACTGGCGGTATATTGGACGGTGACGCATCTTTTGTTTGACCGGTTTTGTCCCATGCAGATTCTGCTTGGGCTGCCGTGCCCGGGCTGCGGGATGACCCGGGCGCTGGGACTGGTTCTGACGGGACATTTGGCTGCGGCGTGGAAAATGCAGCCGCCGGTGTACGGATGGATGGTGGCGGGAGTCGTGTTTGGTGTACAGCGTTACCTGGTGAATCGTGAGAAATTCGAACCGGGGGAGGAAATCCGGGATTGCATAAAAAGTGGAAAATCGAAAGCAGATGTGGAAAATCGAAGAAATAAACAGGCAAAAATGTGGACATGGGTTCTGATTGTTCTGCTGCTCTGGGAGATTGGTCTGTATCTGTGGCGTATGATATATGGTTTCCCGGTGAGTGTGGAAGATCCGGGGTGGACCCTGTATGAGGTGGTGCATGCCATATTTGCTTAGGAAACAGTTGGAAAAAGGTTAAGGTTTTATGAAATCTGTTGCCGGAACTGCCGGAAAATGATACACTGAGGAAGAAACAGACAGGGCGGCGAGACTCGTTGAAGCCACAGAGAAGAGGGAGATACGTTATGGACGACATGTACAACAACGACACTGTAAATAAGAATGTAAATCAGACAACGGAGAATGCTTACCGACAGTCCGCTTCAGATCCATATCAGAAATCGGTGCAGGAGCAATTACAGTATCAGTACCGGGAGCCGGAAACCGATCTGGAAGAACCGATCAGCATGGGCGAATGGTTGGTTACGATGCTGTTGATGCTGATTCCCTGTGTGAATATTGTATTAATGTTTGTGTGGGCCTTCAGCAGCAAGGAAAAGAAGAGTAAGTCCAATTATTTTAAGGCGGCGCTGATCTTTGCGGCGATTGTCCTTGTGCTTTATATCATTTTGATTGCTATCTTTGGTGTAGCGATTACATCGATGATCAACTCCAATTATGCTTATTAAAAGGGGGAGGCAGCCAGCGCCCGGAGCGATACTCGTATCCGGAGATAAGGCTGTTTAAGAGCCAGCCCAGGGGAATGGCGTACCAGACAAAGGCAGCGCCAAAGCGTGGGGCAAGGAGAGCAGCGAATAGAACCCGGAAGGTCAGGTTTGCCAGATTTGCCAGTGTAAACATACCCATATCGGCGGCTCCGCGTAAGACTCCGTCGGTACACATTTTCAGACCGATGAGGGCGAAAAAGAAGTTGATGAAATGCAGGTATTGTACGCCGGTTTCCAGAGCAAGATTTGTTCCGCCGGGGCCGAGAAATGAGGCAATCAGCGGACGGGCGGACAACAGAAGAAAGATACAGAGGAGTACGGCAAAGCCACCGGCGAGCGCGAGAGCGGCACGGTAGCCCTGACGTACTCTTTTTATATAGTGGAGAGAAGTCTCAGCGTCTGCCTCAGGGAAGCTGAGATTTTTTTGGGCGGTATCATGAGCCTGGGAAAGCGGCTCTGTGCTGACAATAGCTTTTCCGGCGGCTCCCAGGTTCTGGGAAGTATAAGCGGACATGGCCTGCCCCAGAGCCGACATGGGAACGATGCAGAAGCTCTCCAACCGGGAAGCTGCCGCGTAGCCGGCAAGCACCTGGGATCCGAATGGATTGATGACAGCCTGGACCAGCATGGCGCCGATGGAGACAGTAGCCTGCTGGAAGATAGAAGGAAGGGTGATGCGGGTGATGGCGGCGAGTTCGGTAAGGCTGAACAGGGTGATGGAAAGGGCAGAGTGATGCTCTATGCCGTCGGACATCGGATGTACAGGAATTTCAGAGTCCGGGCTTTGGCGTAAGGGAGATTCCGCTATGGATTTATCGCAAGAATCCGTAAGGGGCTCTGGAGCGGTACATTTATTTAGCGTTCGACGAAACAGAAGGAAAGAAAGAACCGCTGATACCGTCTGGGCAGCCAGCGTCGCCCAGGCGGCTCCTTCGATGCCGAGCTCCAGCCCGCAGACCAGACACAGATCCAGCCCAATGTTTAGTGCGGAAGAAAAAATCAACAGATACAGCGGCACCCGGGAGCGTCCCAGGGCGTTGAACATAGCGGAAAGCATATTGTACAGGAAGAGAAAGGGCAAGCCCAGAAAATAGATCATCAGATAAGCAGAAGCCATCGGCAGCACATTTCCCGGCGTATGCAAAGCACGAAGAATGGCACTGCAGAACAAAAGACCGAAAGCGGAAAGCAGCAGGCTTAAGACCAGAAAGGTCATGAGCGCCGTGCGGATGCAGAGTCGAAGCCGCAGGTATTCCCGCGCGCCAAAATATCGCCCGGTTAATACACCTGCACCCACGCCACCCCCGATGGCGATACAGATAAACACATTGGTCAGGGCATAGGACGCGCCGATGGCGGCGAGCGCGTCTTCCCCCACGAAGCGCCCAACGATCATGGAGTCAGCCATGGTATAAAACTGTTGAAACAGATTGCCCACCATCATGGGAAGGGCGAAGAGCCATAGGGCTTTTAAGGGTTTTTCACGCAGCAAGTATTCTTTTTCCATAAACACAGCTCCTTTTTCTGGAATATGATAAAAGAAACCAAGTAAATCTGGTGGAAATATGGTTTCTGTTCTGACACAGATTTTTTTACTGGCGGCGGCCCTGTCAGCCGATATCTTTGCCGTCGGTTTCACATACGGAGCAGGTGGAATTCGGCTGTCTCCTGCAGCGGCGTTCCTGCTGACGGGTATTCCAGCTGTGATTCTGACTCTGTCCATGGGGCTTGGCGGCGCGGCAGGAAGTTATTTTCCGGGGATCGCAGGGCGGATGTTCGGGGCCGTGATACTGGCAGGCCTCGGCGTCTGGAGCCTGCTAGATCGCTCAGACCATGAAGAAGTGGCAAAAGCGGATAAAAATCAGGACCGTTTTGTGACCTGTCCGGAGGCTCTGACTTTAAGCGTGGCGCTGTCGCTGGACAGTCTGGCAGGCGGCGTGGGCGCAGGCAGGGAAGAAGTATTCTATCTGGCCGCAGCTTTTCTTTTCGGCATTGTTACGGGTTTGACAGCGTTGCTGCTGGGAGAACATGCCGGGAAATGTGTGAGTGGGCGCTTACCATTTCGTCCAAGCCAGGTGGGGGGAGGGCTGCTGCTGGTGTTGGCGGTATTAAAATTATTGTGTTAAAATCAGCAGCTCATGGGCCAGCAGCGGCGCGGCCGACAGTAAAATTAGCCTTGCCCATTCCCCGGGAGCCAGCCTACAGGTACCGAAGGCCGTCACAAAATACGGAAATTCCGTCACAAGAACCTGCAGTCCGATTCCGATAGCGAAAGCGGCCAGCATCAGTTTATTTTCCAGATGATTCATACGGAACAGGCTGGTCTCCACATCCCGCATGCCCACTGCATGGAAGAGCTGTGAGATACCAAGCACTGTAAATGCATAGGTCTGGCAGCGGGCCAAAAGCTGCGGCTCGACCAGAAGCAGACGCAGGTTCGTTAAAGTAAGCGGCAACCCTACGCCACGCAGCAGAGCCACGGGCAGGCAGAGAAAGGCCGCCGTACTGATAAACGCAATCAGAAAACCGTAGAGCAGTGTGCAGGAAAGTCCGCCTGAAGCGAACAGATTCTCATTCTTCGGGCGAGGTGGCTGGCGCATGAAATGCGCCGGATTCTCTGGATCCACACCGAGGGCCAGCGCAGGCAGACTGTCGGTAATCAGGTTAATCCAGAGAATGTGGCTGGGCTTCAGCGGCGAACTGAAATTCATCAGAATCGCCGCCAGCATGGTCATGATTTCCCCGAAATTCGAGGAGAGCAGGAACAGCACGGCCTTTTTAATATTGGCGTAGATGCCGCGACCTTCGGCGATGGCTTTGGCGATGGTAGCGAAATTGTCATCCGTCAGGATAAGATCGGCGGCATTTTTCGCCACATCGGTGCCGGTGATTCCCATGGCCACGCCCACATCAGCGGTCTTCAGGGAGGGCGCGTCATTAACGCCGTCGCCGGTCATGGCCACGATGTGGCCGGAAGATTTCAGCGCTCGGACAATGCGCACCTTATGTTCAGGAGATACCTGGGCAAAGACGGAACAGCGTTCCGCTTCCTGCGCAAAGTCCGGGTCGGACAGTCTGTCGATCTGCGCGCCACTCAGACAGTCTGAGGGCTTCGCCGCAATACCGAGCTCCCGTGCAATCACAAAGGCCGTATCAGGCCGGTCCCCGGTAATCATGACCGTCCGCACGCCTGCTTTCCGAAAATCCCGTACAGCCTGTACAGCTTCCGGGCGGATGGGGTCCATCATTCCGGCGAGACCCAGAAAGGTCAGACTCTTTTCCTGGGGCTGGCGGTCATTGGTTCGCATTGCGATGGCCAGCAGGCGGAGTGCCTGGTTGGAGAGCGTGTGCAGAGCTGTTTCAATGGTGCGGCGCATGGATGGCTCCAGGGGCATGACACGGTCGTCCGACAAAATTGTGTCACACCGCTTCAGAATCTCGTCAGGAGAGCCCTTCGTATAGGAAATGGAGCCGTTGCCATGTCGGTGTAGTGTGGTCATCATTTTCCGCTCGGAATCAAAGGCGATTTCCCCGATGCGGGGCTGCTCCCGTTCCAAATCAGGGCGGGACAGATCAAAGCGGGCGGCCAGATCCAGCAGTGCCAGCTCGGTGGGATCGCCCAGACGGGAATCTGATTCCAGGACAGCGTCGTTGCAGAGGGTCAGTCCGGTGAGAAAAAGCTTGTCGTGATCCGGACGTAGTCCGGCGGCTTCTCGGATTTGCCCGTCGGTCCAGCAGGTGGTGACGGTCATGCGATTCTGGGTCAGGGTACCGGTTTTGTCAGAGCAGACCACGCTGACGCAGCCAAGGGTTTCCACACTGGGAAGACGTTTCACGATAGTATTGACTCGAACCATGCGGGAGACGCTTAAGGCCAGCACCAGCGTGACAACGGCGGGCAGTCCTTCGGGAACCGCGGCTACAGCCAGAGAAATGGCCGTAATCAGCATTTCCGGGATATCCCGGCGCTGAAGGACAGCGACGACGAACAGCAGGGCGCAGAGGGTCACAGAGACAATGCTTAAGATCCGTCCCAGATCGGCCAGGCGGTGCTGGAGCGGCGTGGTTTCTGAGTGCTCATTTTCAATAAGGCGGGCGATACGCCCCATCTGTGTATCCATGCCGACGGCCGTGACGACGCCTTCGCCCCGTCCATAGGTGACATTGGTTGACATAAATGCCTGATTGTGCCGTCCCAGATCCTTCTCTACCGGAACAGATTCGCCGGTCAGGGCGGACTCCTCGATTTTCAGGCTGGAGACGGAGGTTAGCGTGAGGTCGGCGGGAACCTGTCGTCCGGCGTCCAGGCAGACGATATCACCGGGAATCAGATCACGGGCCGGAATTTCCACGAGCCTGCCATTTTCCCGAATGAGGGCGGTGGGGCTGGTCATCTGCTTCAGGGCGTCCAGAGCCTTCTGGGCTTTGCCCTCCTGCACAACGCCGACAAACGCATTTACCAGAATGACGGTCAGGATAATGGCGGCGTCGCTGGCCTCTCCCAGCAGGATGGAAATGGCCGCGGCTACAAACAGCACAAAAATCAGTGGGTCGTTCAACTGCTCTAAAAAGGTTTCGAGGGACGTTTTGCGATGAACATCCAGTAGAATATTTTGTCCGCGCGCAGGAGCAGCGGGGGTGTCAGCGTATTTCATAGGGCGTGGATCCTTTCCTGTTTGTCTTAGGATATGAAAAAAAGGACAAAGGTATACCAGATTTCGGGCTTGCCAAGGGTGGTGGGATCGCCTATAATGTAAATGAAATAGTTCAGGCATACTGCTGTGCAGCAGCGGAGAGCTCTGCATATGTGCGCGAAATTACACGAAAGCGTGATTTCTGTGCAGCGCGAAGCGTGTTACCGCGAACGAAGTGAGCAGTAACGATTTTGCGAATGGCGCGACTGAACGTACGCAATAAGAAAACAGGAGGATATACGGATTGAATAGAGAAATGGTTATAGTTCTCGACTTCGGCGGTCAGTACAATCAGCTGGTGGCACGCCGCGTCAGAGAATGTAATGTATACTGCGAAATCTACTCTTACAAGACCGATATCGAGAAGATCAAAGCCATGAATCCCAAGGGAATTATCCTGACGGGAGGACCGAACAGCTGTTACGAGCCGGATTCACCGACCTACACGGACGAGCTGTTCAAGCTTGGTATTCCGGTGCTGGGTCTGTGCTATGGCGCGCAGCTCATGAGCCATGTGCTCGGGGGCAAGGTGGAGCGCGCGGATGTGAGAGAGTATGGTAAGACTGAAGTGCTCATCGACAAGACTGCGTCCAAGGTGTTTGAGGGCGTAAGTCCGAAGACTATCTGCTGGATGAGCCACTTTGACTATATTTCTAAGGTGGCACCCGGCTTTGAAATCACAGCCCACACTGCAGACTGCCCGGTGGCAGCCGCTGAGAATGAAGCTGAGAAGCTTTATGCTATCCAGTTCCACCCAGAGGTACTGCATACTGCCGAGGGTACGAAGATGATTAATAACTTCGTAAAGAAGGTATGCCAGTGCGCAGGCGACTGGAAGATGGATGCTTTTGTTGAAAACACGATTAAAGATATTCGTGCGAAGGTAGGAGACGGTCGCGTACTATTGGCTCTGTCCGGCGGCGTGGATTCCTCTGTGGCAGCAGGACTTCTGTCCAGAGCCATCGGTAAGCAGCTGACCTGTGTCTTCGTAGATCACGGCCTTCTTCGTAAGGACGAGGGCGACGAGGTAGAAAATATCTTTGGACCCAACGGTCAGTTTGACCTGAATTTCATCCGTGTGAATGCTCAGCAGCGTTACTATGACAAGCTGGCAGGCGTGACCGAGCCGGAAGCAAAGCGTAAGATTATCGGTGAGGAATTCATCCGTATTTTTGAGGAAGAGGCGAAGAAAATCGGTGCTGTGGATTTCTTGGCACAGGGAACCATTTACCCGGATGTAGTTGAGAGCGGTCTCGGCGGAGAATCCGCAGTGATTAAGTCCCACCATAACGTGGGCGGCCTTCCGGATTTCGTTGATTTCAAGGAAATCATAGAGCCCTTACGAGACCTGTTCAAGGACGAGGTCCGCAAAGCCGGCCTGGAGCTTGGCCTTCCGGAGAGCCTGGTATTCCGTCAGCCCTTCCCGGGTCCGGGCCTCGGCATCCGTATCATTGGCGAGGTCAACGCCGAGAAGGTACGCATTGTCCAGGACGCTGACTTTATCTACCGGGATGAGGTAGATAAGGCGGCTGCGGCTTACAAGAAGGAACATGGAGAGAACCCGAAGTGGCTGCCGAATCAGTACTTCGCAGCCCTGACCAATATGCGTTCTGTAGGCGTCATGGGTGACGAGAGAACCTATGACTACGCAGTGGCCTTAAGAGCGGTGAACACCATCGACTTTATGACTGCTGAGGCAGCGGAGATTCCGTTTGCAGTGCTGCAGAGCGTTATGAGTAGAATTATCAATGAGGTGCGTGGAGTGAATCGAGTATTTTATGATTTGACTAGTAAGCCGCCTGGAACGATCGAATTTGAATAAGAGCCACAAGTCTTGGAATCCGCTAAACAAGCGGATTCCGAGACTTTTTCTTTTGCTCTGCTACTAATTTGCTACTAATAGCAACTACTCTTTTTTCTATCGTCTTCATATGGTTATTATTAACTTTAATAGCAAGAAACCCTGATGACTGCTGGATTTCTTCTATATGATCTTTCTTTGTGGCATCTGGATGATTTTCCCTGATGCGGTATTTGGTGGTACTAACGCAGGTCCAAACTGAGGTCGGATTGTTACATCTGAGCCGTTGTCCTGAGCATGAGATACTTCACAGGTGATACCTATTGCTTCAAGCAGAGGGTTATCAGATGGTGGTTCAGGTGTTGGCGAATCTGTTGCCTGCAATGATTCCAGACTATGCACAAGCTCCTGCTGTTTATGTGGAAACAGATGAGAGTATGTGTTAAGTGTTGTGGATACTTTCTCGTGTCCGAGCCTGTCTGCTAACATCAGCGCATCACAGCCCTGATTAATAAGTAAGCTGGCGTGCGAATGCCTGATATCGTGGATTCGTATCTTCTTTACATCTGTGTTTTTGCAACCTCTTATCATCTCGTGTGAGAGATATGATTTTGTTACCGGGAACAGCCTTTCATCTGCGTCAAGCATATACCTTGACTGGATATAGTCTGATAGCTCCTGGCAGAGAAAATCCGGAATCGGAATCTTTCGCTTACTTTTTCTTGTCTTAGGTGATGTAAATACATCTTTTCCTTCTATCCGCTGATATGTTCTGTTGATGGATATTGTCTTGTTATCAAGGTCAATATCAGCAGGTGATAGAGCAAGCAGTTCACCTTCTCGCATACCAGTCCAGTACAGGACTTCAAAGCATATATACGATAGCGACTTGTCTTTTACACCCTCACGGAAAGCAATATATTCATCGTAAGTCCAGTAATCCATTTCCTCAGCCTTTGCTTTTCCAATGGTGCCTGCCTTGCCGCAGGGATTGGTGTTAAGGTCATAGAAACGCTTGGCGTAATTGATGATGCTGTTAAGCTCCGTGTTAATCTTTTTCAGATAGGTCTGGGAGTAATTATTCGGCGAACTCATAAGCTTCGCCTGCCATCTTCGTACATCAGAGGCTTTGATTTCATTTATCGGCTTGCTACCGAAGAATGGAAGAATATGCGTCTGTAGTACCGCCTTTTTTGTCAGAAGAGTTGACTGCTTAAGTCTTGCAGCCATATCCTCCATATAAATTTCATAAAGGTTTTGAAATGTCATGTCAGGATTGGCAGACTGCTTTTCCAGAAAATCCCTTTCAAATCCTAAGGCTTCCTTTTTGGTGGCAAAGCCTCTTTTCCACTTCTGTTTTTTGATTCCCTGCCAGTTCGTATAATAGAACTTGGCGAACCATTTACCAGTTTTTTCATCTTTGTAAGCTGGCATGAATATCATCTCCTTTTTGTAAAATTGTTGTGCAATCATCAAAAGGCTATGATATAATCTACTTGTTCAGGGTGATTATAAAGCCTTCGGGTCAATCACTTACATAGCTTCGGTTATTCCTTTTGCGAGAAGGAGTGTGCCGGAGCTTTTTCTTTACTAAAGGTGTAAGCCTGCAATTATTCAGTTTTTGAATCGGCTTCATTATCCAGTCTGGAATCCTTATAATATGCCAACATATCTGATTTCCATGAATCAAACTTTTCTTTTGAAATTTTTCCTGTCTGAAGCATATTCTTCTTTTCTATCCAGTTTTCCATAAAGAGACAGAAGTCTGCATCATATTTTCCATTGCCTTTGCCATTAACCTTGATCCCGGCAGTCCATTCAGGACTTTCAGGAGGTTTGGTGTTGGTCAGCTCAAATGAAAAATCAGTAAGTTCAGTTATGGCAAAGAGAGCATTGATTACATCTGACATAGTGTGGAATTCATATGCCGGATATTCAGCGGTAGTATTATCTTTTGGAGTATTAGTATCTTTTGCAAATAAAAGCTCCTGCCATGGAACATTTAATTCATTAGCAATCTGTTTTAAAACATCTATCTTTAACAGTATTTCACCAGATTCATATTTCTGGATAGTACGTTCTGATTTTCCCAGACGCTGTGCAAACTCCTTTTGCGTGATCTTTTGTGCTCTGCGCTGCTTCTGTATTGCCTTTCCGATTTCTTCTGAAGAGGACATAGTAAGTTTAATGGAATCAGAGTAAGCCATTCTGTTCACCTTCCTTTATATGAAATAGTCCGTTGTAAAGATACGTATTAGGTTGATATTAAATGAAATACGTATCAGTAAGTGACTTGTTTATGATTGTACGATTACTTTATCATAAACAAAAACGAATTGCAAGTGCGTAATTATAAAAAGTTCTATTGACAAATTTTGAAAAGGATATTAAAATAAACACGAATTAAAAATACGGATTAAATGAAGAACAGGATAGCTGTTTTGTAAAACACGTATTTAAAACAACGATTTATGAAAGGAGGAGCTGCATGAAGGGTATAAAGGAAGCATTCATAGATGCAGGTGAGATAAGCCAGATGCTTGGTATCGGGATGACGAAGGCATATGCAATTATAAAGGAATATAATGCAGAGCTTGAGGCAAAAGGTTATTTCACCATGCGGGGTAAATGTCCAAGGAAGTACTTTGAACAGAAAATCTATGGTTACGAAGATTATTACAATCTGGATTATGAGCCACAGCGTAAACGAAGCAAGGTTGCAGAAGAAATGGATTATGAAGCGGCAGTTGGGGATTCTGTGATAAGTGAACAGGATGAAGTGGATATACCGCCTGAAACAAATGAATTGTCGGAAGATGGTGCTGAGATAGCAGAAAATGTGATGTTGGATGCAGATGTAATGGTGAAAGAGACAACTGAATAGGTGAATCCAGCGAGTGGGGGCAAAAAGCGCCCCCAAAACGTGCAAATGGGGGCAGAAAGCGCCCCCAAAACCACAAAGTGGGGGCAGAAAGCGCCCCCGCACAAATCAGAGCCGAAAAAGTGTGGAGGCAAAAAGTGCCGTCAAAATGCAAAAGTGGGGGCAAAAAGCGCCACCACTCAGATAAGCGAGAAAAAAGTCATGGTGGCGGAAAGTGCCATCAAAATGGAAAAGCGGTGGCGGAAAATGCCACCAAATAAGCAAAGTGATGGCAAAAAGTGCCACCACTTTTAAATCAGGTGGAACTTCAACCACCATATCAGTAATTGTGGTGGTACATTAACCACCACATATCATATACAGGGTGCAGGTGCTCCTGCCAAGACGAAAAATTATGTAAACGCTGATGCGTTTATATTTTTTCGGGAAAAGGTCCGACCTTTTCCGCATCTTGCAAAACCTATAAGCAGAACTTTTAGAAAGGATGAAAAAAGCAATGGTACAGATAAAAAGAGATTGGTTTGATACAGAATTTGGAAATTACGAAAGGGGAAAAACGTATGGCAGATGGAAAGAGAAGATACAAGTCTGACAGGAAAGATTATAAGATATCGGTGAAGCTGTCAGAGAAAGATATGGATATTCTGAAAGCGGCACTTAAGCGAACAGGAATGACAGCAAGTGCCTATATAAGAGAATTAATTCGGACAGGAGGCAACATTGATACAAGTTATCCTGAGGACAGGGCAAGAGCAATCCGTATCATAGCAGGTATTGCAAATAATATTAATCAGGCGGTAAAGCTTGGCAATTCACAGGGAAGATTGTATTACAGCGATATTGATAAATTGCAGAACAGTCTGGATGATATAAAGAAAACATTCGGGGAGGTGCTGGAAGTATGGCGATTACAAAGATCTTAAATATACAGGAGTCAGAGGGCAGAAATCCAGCATCGCACCTGAAGAATGCTTTGGAATATATCCAGAATCCGGATAAGACAGAAGAATGTATACTGGTGGGCGGTATTAACTGCCTGCCAGATACAGCATTTGAGCAGATGGAAGAGACAAAGAATATATTTCATAAGACAGGTAAAAGACAAGGCTATCATGTGATTATATCGTTTTCGCCGGAAGAAAAAGTAACTGCAGAACAGGCAATGTACGTCCTGGAACACTTTGCGAAGGATGTGCTTGGCGATGATTATGAAGCTGTGTATGCAGTCCATACTGACAGGGAACACATGCATGGGCATCTGATCTGGAACAGTGTCAGCATGACAACTGGCAAGAAATACAATTCACCGAAAGGCAACTGGAAGAATCATCTTCAGCCTATTACAAATAAATATTGTGATGAACTTGGGCTTTCCATTATGCCGGCAGAGTACAGCAGGAATCCAAAAAATATCAGCAGGGACAAGTGGGAAAAGGAAATGTCCATGAAAGAGATAATTCTAAGGGATGCCAAGATGTGTGCATATGCAGCCGGGAATGTGGAGCATTTTAAATATCTGATGAAAAGACTTGGATATGTATTTAAGAAAGACGCATGGATGGAGGTGCAGGCACCGGGATTTCGGTATTATCATAAACTGGCAAAGCTGGACGAAATGTTTGCAGAGGATAGGCTTAGACATCATGTAGATATGCCTTGGATGGCAAAGCCTTACTTTTATTCGTCGGATATAAGAGGATTGCATAGGGCGAAACTATCACCATACCAGAAACGATTTTATGCAAAGCTATATAGGCTGAGAATTGTAGAGCAGAAACGATTTGTGGTTGGTGGAGCAAAGTATACGGAAGAATTGAAAAGGTTTCATCAGTTACAGGACGAATATCTGTTACTTGTGAATAATGACATCAAAGATATTGTGGAGCTTGTGAATTTCAGAAATAAGCAGGAAGAAAAGATCCAGCAGATTGAGGACAGACAGCATGAGATATACAGAGAAAGCTCTAGTCGGAAACGCAGTATAAAGAATGAAGAGCAGTACCGGGAATATCAGATATGGCATGTGGAAGTGCAGGAAGAACTGGACGAACTGAAGCAGGAGAAAAGAGAAATTAAGAGGCAGATACAGCTTGCTGATGACATTATAAAAGAAGATTTGTATACGGCTTATTATGCGGTGTCGGGGAAAGAGGAGATTGTTGCTGACAGGGATGTTGAGATACCGGGGATGGAAGAGGATATGTTAGTTGAGAGAACAGCGGGAGCAGTTGTTGAGTCGGAGAGAAATGTTGTTGTAATGAATCAGCCTGCTAATAGCCATAATGATGGAAATGGACAAGAGGAGCAAATTAATGTTGCCGGTAAACAACAGATAGATTTAGAAGGAACAGAAATGTCAAAGGTTCACAATCTGTCTGATGAGAATGTGACAAGAATGGACGAAGGTATAACTGATGTAACAGGTAAAAGCAAATTGGTGGAACATGAAGAAAAAGAGTCTGTGGACGAAGTTGGATGGATTGTCAGGAGAATATCAGATTTTGGTGGTTTTGAGAATGTCAGTGATTCTGTTAAGGCATATGTATTCGGATTTGATATTGCTGATATTAGTGGAAGCATAAGGTTGTTTTCGGATGTAATGAAAAGGCTGGAGATAAAGCTGGCTGGAGACGAGCTTTATGAGGAGTTCCAGAGGATTTATGATGAGAGTGTCGGTAGAGATGCTGGCAAAGATAAGGCGGAAGATAAGATGTGGAATAGGGGCAGAGGAAGATGATTCCTCTGCATATCCCCGATTCACTTTACGTACCTAAATTATATATTGCAAATCAGGAAACAATCGCAAGAAGTTGCGATTATTATTGATGATGTAGTGATTCTGTGATATCATATAAAATGTGGTATATGAAAGCGGAGGTCAAAATGAAAGTATGAGGGTTTATCGTTTGGCTATAGAGATTGCAGAGCAAGAAAACGCAGAGATGTTGATTGTGCAGTTGGCTGCTTTATTACACGATGTAGATGATGTTAAGCTTTCACCGGAAACACACGAGCCAAAGAAAAATGCAGTTGGATTTATGAACAATAATGTCGTGGATGATAAAGTTATAGCTTCTGTGTGCAAGATTATAGATGAGGTTTCTTTTGCAGGAACGGATTCAGTTGTACCAAGCACATTAGAAGGAAAATGTGTACAGGATGCGGACAGACTTAATGCTATAGGAGCTATTGGAATTGCAAGGGCATTTGCATATGGCGGTAGTAAAGGAAGAAGAATACATGATCCGGATATAAAACCTATGACTAATATGAATAAGGCGGATTATAATCAGAACCATAATTCTACAAGTATTAATCACTTTTATGAAAAACTCCTGCTGCTTAAAAATATGATGAATACTGAAACTGCAAAGAAAATGGCTATGCATAGACAAGCTGTTATGGAGGACTTTCTTGAAGAGTTTATGGCAGAATGGGAAGGAGAAAAGTGATATGTTGGAAGTAAAATTTTATGATACAGTAGATGATTCACTATTGAAATTTGCAGTAATTATTTCACAGAGCAATGGCAAATGGGTATTTTGCAAACATAAAGAACGAGATACCTATGAGGCTCCGGGAGGTCATCGTGAAGTTGGAGAAGATATTTTGGAAACTGCTAAGAGAGAACTGCAGGAAGAAACAGGTGCCATACAGTTTGATATTAAGCCAATATGCGTTTATTCCGTCAAGGGTAAGAATAGTGTAGATGAGACCGGTGAGGAAACATTTGGATTATTATGTTTTGCAAAAATAACGGAATTTTCAGGCCAGCTGGAAAGTGAGATAGAGAAGGTTGAGCTTATGGATGAGTTGCCCCAAAACTGGACGTATCCGTTGATTCAGCCTAAATTGATTGAAAAGTATCTGCAGATAGAAAAGCAGTCTTACAGTCGGATACAGCTGGTAGCGAAACAGACTATAGAATACATTAAAAAAATTATCAAGCCGGGAATGAATTTACTTGAGATCCGAAAGTTTTGTGAGGAAAAACTGTTAAAGTTGGGTGCAGATTCGTTCTGGTATTGGGATGTTGGTGCATTTGTATTTGCAGGAGATGAAACAACTGTTTCTGTATCTGGTAAGCAGTATGTAACTTCGAATAGAGTTATAGGAAACAACGATATAATAACCATTGATTTAAGTCCGCAGATGGGGAATATCTGGGGAGATTATGCGAGAACTATTATTGTGGGAAATGGTAAGGTTGTAGAGGATATAGGGCTGATTGAAAATCCGGAATGGAAAAGCGGTCTGCAGATGGAAGAAAAATTACATATAGAATTATTGCGTTTTGCCACGAAGGAAACAACCTTTGAGGAATTGTACTATCATATGAATAGGTACATCGTAGAAAATGGATTTGTGAATCTTGATTTTATGGGCAATCTGGGGCATTCCATTGTAAAAACCAAAGGTGATAGAGTTTACATTGAAAAAGGTAATATGACCAAACTTGCTGATGTAAAATATTTTACATTTGAACCGCACATAGCATTTCCGGATTCAAAGTATGGATATAAGAAAGAGAATATTTATTACTTTGACGAAAACGGGTTGATGGAACTTTAAGATATAGATTGGATGAAAAAATGATTAGAGAAGCAAACAAAAATGATTTAGATGAAATATTACAGCTTTATCTGTATCTTCATGAAAAAAGTATACCGGAAGATTCACAACATTTAAGAAGCACATGGGACAATATTATAAATGATGCCAATCATCATCTTATTGTTTGTGAGATTGATGGCAAGATCGTGGCATCCTGCGTATGTGTGATTATTCCCAATCTCACAAGAAATGTTCGCCCATATGCATTTGTTGAAAATGTGGTAACACATGGGGAGTATCGAAAGAAAGGTTATGCTACAGATTGTCTAAATTTTGCTAAGAAAATTGCAGAAGAGAATAATTGCTACAAGATGATGTTGCTTACAGGTTCAAAGGAAGAAAGTACATTGAATTTCTATCGAAATGCCGGTTATAACAGTTCTGACAAGACTGCATTTATACAGTGGATTGATATGTAAAATAAGGAGCAAGATTATGATATATGAATTAGCAAAACCAGAAGATTTACAGGCTGTGTACAATGTGGTGCAGCATACAATAAAAACAATATATCCGAAGTATTATCCAATGGAAGTAGTAGATTTTTTCAGCGAACATCACCGTGAGGATGCTATAGAAAAGGATATTAAAAATGGTTATGTAAGTGTGCTAAAAATAGATGGAACAATCGTAGCAACAGGTTGTTTTGTGGATGATCACATTACAAGAGTTTATGTCCTTCCGGAACACCAGAAAAAGGGATATGGCACTTTTATTATGAAAAATATTGAAGAACAGATTGGCGAAAAATTTGATAAGGCATATCTGGATGCGTCACTTCCGGCGGCAGCCCTTTATGAAAAGCTCGGATTTGTGACTGTAATGCATGAGCGTTATCCTGTAGAAAATGGAGTGATACTTGCGTATGAGGTTATGGAAAAGGAACTTCATAAAATCTCGACAGATATAAATTATGATGGAAGAAAATTTATTCCCAAAATGAATTCTGAAAACGGTGAGGTTGGTGAACAGACCAACTTTACATATCATCAGAATGGAAATCTATTGTGGGCTGAATATAGCGGTGGAGATATATTAAAAGGTTCGTTGATTGGATCGGTTTTATGTAATGGGGAACTTGATTTTGTGTATCACCACATGAATCAGAATATGCAAATAAAGACAGGTAAGTGCCATAGTGTGCCAACTGTACAAGAAAACGAGAAAATAGAACTTTCTGAACAATGGCAATGGACAAGTGGAGATTATTCAAAAGGAGAGTCTTTGCTGGTAGAGGTGTAGGATGGTAGAAAGATTTGAATGTAAAAGAGCAACAATGGAAGATATAGATGAATTGGTAAGAACAAGAATAATTGTCCTTCGTGCAGCAAATAAGTTGTCAGATGATGAGGATATGTCTGTTGTTGAGGAAGAATCATATGCCTATTATAGGCGTGCGTTGGAAAGCGGTGAGCATATTGCATATTTGGTGTATGATAACGGAAAGTTTATCGGAGCTGGTGGATTGAGTTTTTATCAGGTTATGCAGACCTACCATAATCCAACAGGTAAAAAGGCTTATATTATGAATATGTATACAGCATCGGAATATCGGAGACAGGGGATTGCATTTCATACATTGGATTTACTGGTAAATGATGCGAGGGAACAGGGCGTGTCGCAGATAGCCTTAGAGGCAACAGATATGGGGCGGCCATTGTATGAAAAATATGGATTTGTAAAAATGGAAGATGAAATGGAGCTGGTATGATGCATAAAGTAACAGACTTACAACCTTGGGAATGTCTCATGAAGAGAATTGTATGGAAACGATTAGGAGAAATTCGAGATAAGAAGATACTTGATTTTGGAAGTGGTATAGGTGTAACCGCAAACTATCTGGCAGAGCATAACGATGTAACAGCCATTGAACCGGATGGAGATAGCATAAAAGAGCGATGGATAGACAACCAATATACACAAATTGTTGGTAGTACCGATGAATTGCATAAATTTGATAATGAGACCTTTGATATGATTATCTGTCACAATGTCTTGGAGTACGCCGAAGATAGAGAGGATATTGTTAAAGAGTTTGCAAGGATTTTAAAACCTAATGGCAAGATTTCTATTGTGAAACATAATCGTGCAGGTCGGGTTATGCAGATGGTTGTACTTTTGAATGATTTTGAACATGCCCATAGTCTGTTAGATGGTAATGACGGAATGGCTTCAAAGTACGGAGCAATTCGTTACTATGAGGATGCAGATATTGAAAAATGGTGTCCGGAACTTGCAATTACGAAGACACTGGGAATGAGAACTTTCTGGGATATGCAACAAAATCAGGAAATACATAAGGATGTTGACTGGCAGGATAAAATGGTGGAAATCGAGATGCGAGTATCGGATATGGATGGATATAAAGACATCGCATTTTTTCATCATTTGATTATTGAGAAGAGATAGGAGACACGGTATGACAAGAGTGTATTTCGTGCGTCACGCACAGCCGGAACATGATTGGAAAGAAGACAGAACAAGACCTTTGACGGAAGAAGGCAAGAAAGATTCTGCAATTGTACTAGAATTTTTGAAGGACAAGAAAATAGATGCGTTTTATTGTAGTCCATACAAACGCAGCATGGATACCATTGCAGATGCGGCAGCTTTTTTCGGAAAAGAAATTATAACAGATGAGAGATTAAGGGAGCGTGAAAAAGGTCCTGATGGCAACAACCACGGAATGTTCCAGAAACGTTGGGCTGACCATGATTATCATGAAGAGGGTGGAGAATCCATTGCTATGGTTCAAAATCGTAACATAGAGGCGCTAAACGAGATTTTATCAGATAATACGGATAAAGATATTGTTTTAGGAACCCATGGTACTGCCCTTAGTACTATATTGAATTTTTATGATAACAGCTTTGGATGTGAAGATTTTCTAAGAATTATCGACTGGATGCCATATATTATTGAACTGGATTTTGAAGGTGATAAGTTGGTTGGTAAGCATGAACATTGCTATGTGGAGAAGGAATTCAAGGACAATCAGCGTGCGGATAAGAAGTAGTGAGGAATAGATGAATACACGATATTATATGGTCATTATCAAGGGTGAAATAAAGACATCCGAAATAATGTCATGTGGTTACAATAGAAATACTCAAAAATGGGATGTAAAATTCAATACTGGAAAAATATACTCTTATGCATATTTGAATGTGGAAAAATTGACTGAGCCAGATGTTTTAAATCCTGATATGTATCGTATTAGCAGAGAAGGACGCGAGTTTTTTGATGTTAAAGCAATATATGTGTTTAGAAGCAGATATGAGTCTTATTGGCATATTTGTTTTGGCAATGGGAGTGAAAGAGATTATCATCGCAGTGAGTTAAATATTGTGGAATCATGTCTTACTCAGAGTCAGTCATCAAATGTATTTGAATATATAAAGCAAATTGCCGGTCTGAGTAATATTAGGAATGAAGAAACTGGTGAAAAATTATTGTCTACGAGGTTTGACAAGATTTCTTTTGTGGGTAGTGATGTAGCTTTAGCAAAGTATTTGAATCCATCATCATTGCAAGGAAAAAGAATAGGACGGGAATACATTCCGATTTTCCCATTTGGATGCAATAACAGTCAGTATAAGGCTGTAAAAAATGCCATGGAGAATCAGATTAGTGTTATACAGGGACCTCCAGGAACGGGAAAGACACAAACGATATTGAATATTATTGCCAATATATTAATGCAAGGGAAAACGGTACAGATAGTATCCAATAATAATTCGGCAACAGAAAATGTGTATGAAAAATTATCATCACCCAAGTACAATTTGGGTTTTGTTGCTGCGACATTAGGAAGTTCTAAAAATAAGAAATCATTTGTTGAGCATCAGGACGCCGCTTATCCAGATTTTTCGTCATGGAAAACGCAAGAAGATCCAAGTGTTTTGCAAAAGGGAATAGCTGACCAATCCAGTCAGTTAAAAAGCGTTTTTGATAAGCAGGAAAAACTGGCGTGTTTAAGGCAGGAACTTTCACAGTTGGTTACTGAACAGGAATATTTCAATCAATATGTTAAAGAATCAGATGTTCATACAGATAGTATTAAGTTCAAGAAAAAGCTATCTTCAAAGCAATGGATGGTATTGTGGCAGGATTGCCAGTTGATTTCAGAAGAAAAAACGGCAATAGGATTTTGGTTTAAGATAAAAGCCTTATTTAAATATGGAGTAACCGATTGGGGCATTTATAAGCAGGATATTTCAAAGATAATTACAACCTTTCAGGCAATGTATTATCGTGCAAAGCAAGCGGAGTTGTCTGCAGAAATTGCAGATATTGAAAAGTATTTAAATAGTGTTAATAAAAATTTGCTTGAGGATTTATGCAATCAGTCAATGGTTGTCCTAAAAGATAAACTGGCAAGGAAATATGAAGGTAACAGTAGTAGGAAAACTTTTAGTGAAGATAATCTGTGGAAGGAACCATATGATGTACTGGTTGAGTATCCGGTTATATTAAGTACAACATTTTCATCAAGAAACAGCCTGAATTCAGATGTGGTGTATGATTACCTTATCATGGATGAAGCGTCACAGGTAGATATTGCAACTGGTGCGTTGGCATTGTCATGTGCAAGGAATGTTGTTATTGTGGGTGATACCAAGCAACTTCCTAATGTTGTTAAAGATGATACAAAGGCTAAAGCAAAAGCTATATTTGACAGTTTTCATATTAGTGAGGGATATCAGTATACAAATAGTTTTCTGCAATCCATTTTGGATGTTATGCCAAATGTAACACAAACATTGTTACGGGAGCATTATAGGTGTCACCCTAAAATAATAAATTTCTATAATCAGAAATTTTATCGTGGGGAATTGATTATTATGACAACGGATAAGGGTGAAGAAGATGTTTTGTCGGTAGTAAAGACGGTAGCGGGAAATCATGAGCGTAACCATTATAGCCAGCGCCAGATAGATGTTATTAAAAATGAGATTATACCCAAATATGTTTCAAATCCGGAAGAAACGGGAATTATTGCACCATACAAAAATCAGGTAGAAGCATTAAGCAAGGAGATTACAGATATTGATGCGGCTACGGTGCATAAGTTCCAGGGTAAGGAAAAAGAGAATATTATTATATCTACTGTGGATGATGAGATATCTGATTTTGCAGATGATCCGTATTTAATCAATGTTGCTGTATCAAGAGCGAAAAAGAAATTGATGCTGGTTGTAACTGGAAATGAGCAATCAAAAGAGCGCAATATAACAGATTTGATTGATTATATTCAGTATAATAATTTTGAGGTTACTGAAAGCAAGATTTATTCGATTTTTGATTACCTTTACAAGCAGTATACTGAGGAAAGAAGGGTATATTTGCAGAAGCACAAAAAAGTATCAGAATATGATTCGGAAAACCTGATGTATTCATTGATAGAGGACATTATCTCCGCTAACAAGTATTCAAGCTTGGATGTTGTTTGTCATTTTCCGTTGAATATGTTGATTAAGAATCCAGAACTATTAAATGAGCAGGAATGTCAGTATGCAATGAATCCAGCAACACATTTAGATTTTCTGATTTATAATAGAATTGGTAAAAAGCCTGTGTTGGCGATTGAGGTTGACGGATATGAATACCATAAAGAGGATACTGTTCAGGCTTCAAGAGATTTGTTGAAAAATCATATTATGGAGTTGTATGAAATTCCATTACTGAGATTTATGACTAATGGTAGTGGCGAGAAAGAAAAGATTATCGAGATGTTGGATAAGTTGGTTGGGTAACGAAAGGAAAGATCCGTATGGAGATTATAAGAAGGGACGAGTTACAGGAACTTTTAGATGTTGTCAGGATGAAACCATATGGCAAATTCTTGATAACAGGTGCGGCAGGAAGTGGTAAAACTTTTTTGTTAAATATAATTGGAAAGATATTAGAGGAAAAAGGAAGGGAAATCTGGTATGAAACGATGGATTTTTCACGGATGGGAAATAAAAGATGGAAACATCCATCTGATTTTACAGATGTTGTTTGTTTAGTGGATGGTTTGGACGAAACATATAGATATAAACAACAAATGGTAGAGCACATTAAAAATGCTAGAGGGTGTTATATATGCACTGCTAGAGAAAATAAATTTGATATAAATTTTGATTATGAAATAAGGTTAAAGCCATTAACAGATAAACAGATATTATTGTTTATTAGTGATTATCTTGGTGCCCGTATCTCGAGTGACAGTATTGTAGAAAGTATTTTTAAAGAACTTGATAAGCAAAATTTAACGCCTAGAACGATAGCTGAAAAGCTTCATACAAAACTAAAGGGCGAGGGGCTTAACGAATATTTTCTTGATTTTGAAAAGGATATACATCAAATATATACATATAAAGGTGGTGTATCTCTACAACATCCAGAGATAGTTGTTCCAGAACGAAAAATTATTAGAGTACCAGACGAATTAAAAAATGATATAAAGGTAGTAACGCATTCACTTGTGGATAAAGTTGCATTAAGACCAGAAATACTTCAAGAAATTACTCCTAGACAGTTTGAGGAACTGGTTTGTGAATTATTTGAAAGAAAAGGATATAATGTGCAACTTACGAAACAGACAAGAGATGGTGGTAAGGATTTGATTGTTCTTAATAATTCAATGTTAGGCGATTTGGTGATTTATGCTGAATGTAAAAAGAAAGCGCCTAAGCATCCTGTGAATGTTGGACTTGTTAGACAACTATATGGAACTGTTGAAGCGGACAGGGTTACAGCAGGAATAATGGTAACGAACTCATATTTCTCAAAGGATGCTCGTAGATTTCAACAGACGATAAAAAGTAGAATGAATTTAATAGACTATTCAGAGTTAATGAAACAGATAATGGATTGCAGGTAGGAAAATGATAACTATTGAAGTTGAATGGAGACAGTGTTATGGCAGTATCATACAATAAATTATGGAAACTATTAGTTGATAAAAAAATGAGTAAATCAGATTTGCGTAAGAAGGCAGAAATCGCTCCTAACACAATGACAAAGCTCCGCCGTGATGAAGAGGTAAGCCTTACAATTCTTAGCAAAATCTGCAAAACCTTACATGTAGATTTTGGGGATATTGTGGAGTATGTGCCGGATGCAGAAATATGGGATTTGTATAATGAGAACAGAGAGCTTCTGGGAAAAGATCATGTCAGGGGCGAACAGTTACCGATAGATGGCTACCATTTGGTGGTGCATGTATGGATTCGAAATTCTAAGGGAGAGTACCTTATCTCGCAGCGTTCCGCAAACAGGCCGACATACCCTTTGATGTGGGAATGTGTAGGCGGTTCGGTTGTAAAAGGTGAGGATAGTTTATTAGGAGCGATCCGGGAGGCAAAGGAAGAGGTTGGCGTTGATTTAATGCCGGAAAATGGACAGGTTCTTTTTACAAAGACACGAAAAATCATTGAGGGAAAAATCTTTAATGATATTATGGACGTTTGGCTGTTTGAATATGATGGAGAAGTTGATTTGGGCAATGCCACAACGGATGAAGTTGCACAGGTTGCTTGGATGAATCGGGAGCAAATTAAGGAACTGTTTGAACATAATATATTTGTGGAGACACTGGAATACTTCTTTATGGAAGTGGACAAGTAGTAATGAATTGTTTGTCAAAAGTGTTGGTTCATGTAAGAGACTGTTGGAAAAGCTTGTAGTAAAGCGGAGAGGAGAAATTTTAGCAAGTAGTTTGTTAAGAGAAGAATGGAAATGTTATTGATTGAGCCTATAAGCGCAATTACATCTTGGGAAGATTATGAATATCAAGGACATGTAGCTTTGTATATTGCGTTAAAAAGTATATTGGATTTATTGCAAAACGGTAAAAGTATTTCAGGTTATGATTTACAAATTGAAGGTGAAGAAGATTTTTCTATAAGAAAAGATTCTAAATACATTTCATTGCATCAAGTCAAGGCAGGTGCAATAAGACTGGAACAAAATGATAAATTTTCATTCGTAATTGAAATTCTTCAAAATGAAGCGGAATATGGGTATTTTCATATAGCAAATGGAAAAAGAATCCCGGTAGATTTTGTTTCATCAACATTGACATATACTAGTATGCTGAAGAATCAATTAAAGAAAAAAGTAATAGAAAAAAAGGATATTGCGGATACAGATAAAGAAGATGATTATATTGTTCTGGACAAAGTGTCAGGAAATCATAAAAAGGCGGATGTGTATAGTTTAATAAAGTATGTATCTAAAAATTCAAAGGATATAGCTAAGATACAGTCAGTAATTATAGAGATTGATAATGCATTAGATACATACAAAACTATCATAGAGAAGAAAATAGAAGAGTTAAAAAAGGATAATCCGTTATTATGTGATGATGAAGCGTTCTTGTGTGCATATGATGAAAAATACGATAATGTAAAAGAGATTCGCTTAAAAGCATATGGGGTGATAGTTGAAATATTAACGATAAAATGTCCGGAGTATACGTTTGTTGATGTTGATTATGCAGCATTGGTCTATGATCAGCTGTTACTGTACATGAAAAATAGAATTACGGACTTTTATATTGAAAACAGCAAGATTGGAAAATGTATATTGACATTTAGTGAGATGGTAGAGCAGATAATAGTAGATTATCACGAAAGAATAGATACTGTTGCATATCAATATTTTCAGGTGTTAAGAAGCATTCGAGATGCGTATGCAGAGTATCCAAATGAGCCATGGAATCATTGTACTGAAAGCAATTGTAAAGATTGTAATGGTTCTGATGCTTGCAATTTGTTTAAGCAAATTAGCATCTTGAATGAAAAAACGGAAATTGATAAAAATCAGATTATTCATAATTTAATATTAAAAACACCTGTAGTAGGCAAAAACAATAATTTGCCACAAGATAGTTTGGTTTCGCATTTATTTCTTAATCTTTTGGATGAAATCAAAACGTTAGGGCTTGAAAAAAATAATGCATATCAGACAGTAAAAGATGGTAATAAGACATATAGGTTAACATTGGATAGCAGTTATGACATAAATGAATTCCAAAAGAATTTGAGAAAAGAATTGGGAAAAGAATCAGATAGGTCATTACTATACGAATGTGATGTTTTAATTACAGATCGATTATCTGAAGAATCTCTATTTTTTAATGGCGGGGACATAAGTGTGTTAACAGAAAAAGAATTAAAAGAGATAAGTGGAATGACTTCTTCTACAATTGACAAGATGAAGAAAGATTGTAACAGACCTAAAGTTATTAGACTTATAGATAGAAATAAGGCATTAGGAGAATTGAAGTAATGAATGAGATAATGAATAAATTGTTTGAACAATATAATTTTGCTAAAACATGGGAAGAAGATAACAGAATGTTTTATGTTAATACTGATAAAAATGTTGTCAGCTATTTTATCTTGAATTTTATTGACTGTACTAACATTTCAGATAAAGAGGAACTCATAAGAGCAGAATTGGACAAATTAGAGGAAGAATATATTGATGCAGAAAGTGATAAAAAAGGAATAAAGTACTCAATAATTAATTCTTTTAAAACTGTGCAAGAAATATCACAGATTGATAAGAATACATCAGCCATATACCTTGTTAATTTTTCGGAAAAAAATATGTTGACCAAGTACAGAAATTTGATTTATTCAATTGAAGAGTCACCGAATTATTTTAAAAGATATATTTTACCATATACAGAAAAGCAGGTAGTTGGATTAAAAAATGTCTTATCTGATTATAGTGACAAAAATATTGTTGAGATACTTTCAGAGTTGGCGGATGTTGAGGAAAATTACTATTCGCTTATGAATGGTACAAATTATAATAGCGTCTATGAGCTTGTAATTAGACTGTTTTCAAAGATTCCATTTTTACAGTACAAATTCAAGGCAACTTCGGATGATATTTCTTTGGAAAAGATGGTTAAGGATGCATTAGCTAATGATTTGGTAAAATATGATGAAGCAATTAAAGCAAATAAGATTGAAATAGAAGATTTGATAGAACTAGAGGAGATTGCTATCACAGAAAAGGAAATTGATGTGATCTTAAACAAACTAATGGAGGAGGCGTAGTAATGCAGTATAAAATTGTAAATTTACGTGTGAAAAATTTCAAGTGCTTTGATAATGCGCAATTTTATGAATTTCGTATTGAATATGAAAAAAATCCAATTATTTTGTCTGGACCCAATGGTTTTGGAAAAACTACATTTTTTGATGCGATAGAGTTGATATTTTCAAAGAATATTACACGTCTTGATAAAGGAATAGAGAAGAAAACCACAAATTTGGGCAAGAATATTTTGCTTAATAAAGCAAATGAGGATGGATATGTTGTTTTGACTTTGAGAAATGAACAAAGTGACTTCCTTACTATATTTGCAAAAATATTAAACAATAATCATAAATTAGAGGTTGAAGATTCAATTTATTATGGCGAAATTAGGGGTTTATTTCCACTGAGGAACTAGATAGTTTTCTTTGTAGTTATGATGATTGGAAAGATTCTGTAGATAATGAGAACTTAATAAAATATAGAGCTAAAAATTTTAATGTATATTATTATGTTTCGCAGGCCGAGTCTGTACACTTTTTGAAAAGAACAATTTCTGATAGAAAAAATGCTATGAATGTTTTGTTAAATACAGGTTTTATAGATGACAGAAAAAGAGTAGTAGTAGATCTTATTGGGAGTAGAAATGGGACCAGTGGTCATCTTATTAATGATGAGATTATGACACTGGATAATGAATTGAAAAAGAAGGCGGCAATTCTAAAAGCATTATCGAAGAGTAACATGCAGGATGAGGTTGAAAAGATAGAGTATGTAGATTTAGGTTTGTATAATAAAGATTCGAATTTATATTTTTGGGATAGCTTAAGTATTGCGGAGTTAGATAATTCTGAAATTAAGAGGGGAATAAATATATTAGAGAGTATAATTTCATTTTGGGAGAATAAAAAGGATTATGGAAATTATCGTTGGAATGAAGATATATCAAAAGTGCTGAAAGGAAATTCGATACAAGATTATATAGATTATAGAGAATATGTAATTAATAATTTGGTGTCAATGCAAAATGTAGAACAGCAGTTGGAAAAGTGGGATTCCACAATACAAATTTATAATTGTACTTTGTTATTTAGACAGGAAACTCCTGAGGAGACTAGCTATAAAGAAGAGGATATTATTGCGTTAAAAAAATTAATTCCGAAATTGGAGAAATATGATTTTTCATTAATTAAAAGTATTACAGGTGAAATTCTTAGTTTGAGAAGTACTTTTTCTGCAAATCAAAAAGTAATAGACAAATTAACAAACGCTCGAAATGCTTTGAAAAATGCAAAAAATGAATATGACGAACAAGGAGCGGCATGTCCATATTGTAATACAAAATTTGCTAATACAACTTTATTAAATGATGGCTTTGAGGAAGTAGAGAAATTGTTGCAAATTGAAAGTGGGAGTATAGGGGAACGGATAGCACTGAAAAGAAAAGAATTGGAAAGTGCGGTTGAAAAAGTAAAGGAGATAGTACATCCATATGTGGATGGACTAGATGAAAGTGTTATTGACTTGCTAATACAGAGAAAAACGTCTTTAAAAGGGTTTATCAGTGATTCGGGAAGGGTAGCTAATGTTGAGAAAGTGGTAAAATATCTTGCTACTGCAGACTATGTGTCTGAAACAGAAGGCGACAATTTGATAATAGATATACAAAGAGTGTTATCTGGGTTAATCAGGAATATAGAGAATCAAGAATTTGATAATCTCTATATTAAGCACAAATATGAAAAGGTAGAGGAACTTTATGGCGAAGATATAAAGAATATGATGGAGCAGATGACAGTAGAAACTCTAAAGAAGAAATTTAAATATTTAGAAAAGGTTGTCTGGGAAAAGGAAAATACTGAAATTTATGTAATTAAGGGGGAAATGAAAGACTTAATTGTTAGAAAAGAAAAGATAACAAGGATTCGTCAACAGTTGAATGAATTGAGCAAGGTGTATGACAAATCAGTAGAAGAGTATAAGAATATTACTTTGAAACAATTGAGAGTACCATTGTTGATATATACAGGGAAAATTCTACAAGACTATCAAAATGGTTTGGGGGTATTTGTAAGTAAAGATGAAATGAGGTTTGTCTCGAATGGAGATGCCAAGCACGACATATTAAATACATTTAGTTCGGGACAACTTTCAGGATTTGTTTTGTCGTTCCTTTTTGCGATGAATAAACAGTACATAAAAGCGTCTTCTGATGATATTGGATTTATTCTTATTGATGATCCGGTACAAACTATGGATGATATAAATATTTCTTCATTAATTGAAGTGCTTCGAAATGATTTTTCTGATAAGCAAATAATATTGTCAACGCATGAAATGGATAAAGAAAACTATATTTTGTACAAATTTTATAAATATAATAGGATTGGACAATCTTTTAATGTAAAAGAAGAAATTTATGGGTAAATACAATACTATGCACAAGCGTAATATTATGTGAAAAATGGAGGCGATAGAATGACAAGTGATTTTATGAAAGAATTGCTTTCAAAAGATGAAAAAATAACAGTAGAGTACAAAACCTGTCAGTATGGCATTCAGGAAGATGTGTATGAAACGGTGTGTTCTTTTTCTAACAGATATGGTGGGTATATCATCATGGGTGTGGAAGATGACGGGACGCCAATAGGCATTAATCCGAATATGGTTAAGGATATGAAAAAGAATTTTGTGAATCAGCTAAATAACCCGGATAAGATGTCACCAACATTATATCTTTCAATAGAGGATATTGTATATGAAGGGATGACGCTGTTATGGGTGTATGTTCCGCCAACATCTACTGTAGAAAAGTGTGCAAACAGGATCTATGACAGAAATGAAGATGGGGATATGGATATTACGGACTCTCCGATTCAGCTACAGAATATGTATAACAGAAAAAGCAACACATATGCGGAGCACAAGATATTCCCATATGTTACAATGGAAGATCTACGCATGGATTTGATGGATAAAGTAAGAAATCTTGCAAAGAGCAAAAATCCGGATCATCCTTGGTTGAAAATGTCGGATGAGGAAATATTGAAGAGTGCTGGCTTATGTGAAAAAGATTTTTCATCAGGTATTCAAGGATATAATCTTGCAGGTGTGTTATTGTTTGGCAAAGATGATGTGATAAGGTCTTGTTGTCCTGGATATATTACCGATGCATTATATAGGGTTGAGAATCTAGATAGATATGATGATAGATTGCAGGTAACAACTAATTTAATAGAGGCATATGATCTTTTAATGGAATTTGTTGCAAAGCATACATCAGATAAATTTTGCTTAATCAACAATATTAGCACGAGTATTAGAGGTATTATTTCAAGAGAGGTTATTGGTAATATACTTGTGCATAGGGATTATTCAAGTGCATATCCAGCAAAGGTGATTATCGAAAAAGATTGGATGAGAACAGAAAATTGGTGCATTCCTAGACGCCATGGAAATATTATGAGTGATGAGTTTACTCCATATCCAAAGAATCCTTTAATTCAGCAATTTTTTGCTAATATTGGTAGAACAGATACTATTGGTTCGGGAGTAAGAAATCTTTATAAGTATACACCAATGTATTCAGATGGCGGTAAACCAGAGCTGATTGAAGATGATGTATTTAGAATTAATATACCATTAGACAGAATTGCGGCAGATGAAGCAACAGAACAGAAAACATTATCTGAAAGAGAACAGAAAATTTATAATATGATTTGCGAGAATCTACATTTGTCAGTTGAACAGGTAATGGCAGAATTGGATATATCAAGATCAACAGTGTTTAGAGATTATGCGAAAATTAAGAAAGTAACAGGTGCTGCTTACGATAAAAAGAGTTCAACATGGACATTGTAATGAGACAGTCTCAAGTTAGTCTCAACAAAGTCTCATAAATTTTGACACTTTATGAGACTGAAGAAAAATCTAAAAATGTGATAAAATCGGGACTTTTAACGTGTTGGAAAAACTTAGTCTCAAGTCAGTCTCAACTTAGTCTCATTTTTAAGGTAAGGTTATGAGACTGAGTTGAGACTAAAAATGATTAATGAATTTATATGATTTATCGATTGGAGAAGATAAAATGAATCAATTTCTATCTATAGCATTAAAAACACATTTTGAAAGTCTGAAGGTTAGTGGTAAGGGAGAAAATTATTGGCAATGTTATCAAGCTTTTTTAAATTACTGTGATATATATGGAGATTGTGATCTTAAGGATTTGTTTAATAACAAATTATTAAGGCAGGATATAGTGCGCGCATGTGTGTTATATTATAATTCTAGTGCAAAGGCACATAGAAAAGAGGCAGTTAATAGATTTTTGTCTGCAATCGATTTGTTCTATAAAAACTATATAAAAAAGATGGGTGGGATAGAATGTAGTGCACTTGAAGGTGGATGTAGGAACAATGAAATGATTGAAGATATTGAAAAATGTCGCAATACAAAATTAAAGCAAGAAATATATTGTCCGATAGATGATAAGATTGAAATTGAGATAATAAAAATTTGCAATAATCTAAAAAAAAGTGATTTTTATAAATTTGGGCAAAAGATATTATGCAACCTTCTCTTAAAATATGGATTTAAACTAAACTTATTAGTAAACTTAAAAAAGGCTGATGTAAATGACATTGGTGGAATTATTACAATTAGAAATAAAGATAGTGTAATCAATCTAAGTGTGGATAAGTCAATGGTATCTGATATTAGACAATATAATATGGTACATAGATATCCTAATAGAGAATATTTCTTTTTGAATACAAAGGGAAAGAAGATTACCTCCAGTTCGGCACTGGCTACGATACAAGAAAAATTAGAAGAAGTTAATAACATAAATACAACAACACTTGCATTAAAGGGTGTTTCAAAACTTATTCAGAAAGGACTAACTTTAAGTGAGATAAAGTATCTTACGGGGTTTGAAACTAAGAAGATAGAGGATGTTTCTAGGTGGTTGATGAATCAGGAGGATGTAGAAAGTGTTATAAATAATAAGCTTAATTTAATTGATATATAATGGAATGCGAAATTATAGACAAAGGAAATAATAAGTAATGAGAATTAGAAATTCTTTTGAGAGATTATCGGATTGGCAGGAAAATTATATAGAATGTCTCAGTAGAGCATGTGTAATTTTGGAAGTAGGATTAAAGTCTGCATCAGAGAATTCAGGGAGTTTATTATAGTAATGCCGAATCTGAACTATGATATTCCTCAAGATTTTGAAGAAAATGAGATAAGGTCCGAATTTGCAAGAACAAGAATGCAGATTATTTCGATACAAATAAAGAAATAAATAGTTCTATTGCAGCAAAATTATTGAAAGTGGAAATAAAAAAGTCGGAAAAGGATAAAAGATGAAAGTAAAATTAGAAGACATAATCGAGGCAATGGAATTTGCCAATATGGAAACAGAATATTATTATGATACCCACAATGAAAAAGTTCTGATGTTGTTTGATGGAATGGTAGATGGTGAAGACAATCCGGAACTCTTCGAAGATATTAAAGAGGGATTTGTCGAGGATTATATACCGTTACCGGGACAATACGATATCAATGAGTATCGAATAATGGAAGAGTTTATATACGAGCTTCCGGCGGGAAAGAATCAGGATGTATTGGCAAGGACAATTCAGGGAAGAGGTGCTTTTAGAAGATTTAAGGATAAATTGTATGACTTGAATCTGGAAAAACAGTGGTACCAATATCGTGAAGAAGCCTATGAAAAAATAGCAAGGCAATGGTCTGAAAGACATAAGATTGATATTGTTGAATGAAAGAAAGAGGTGCTGCTATGATACCCACAGAAGATATTATGCCAATAGTGAAAAATACAATCGCTGCATCAATTAAATGTAACACCCATCGCGGATACATTGGTTGGAGCAGCTGCGATAATATTTGTATGGATATGCATGACTGTCTTGATATGTGTGCTGAGACTTTAGAAATGCGTGCTTATTTGGTTGCACTTGAGGCGACTACATACATTTTGATAGCCGGTGTTAAGTTAGCATCTCATGCAGATAGTAGTTCGGGAATGCTTACGGATGTTATCATGTGTACATACGAACTGATAGATCAATGCACAAAAGAAATCAAAAAACAGGACAAACAAATGAGGGATCAAGCACTTGCATTGATTATAAAAGAGGCAAAAAAGAGTGTTTTTGATGGTTGGACTGATTGGCGTTATGATTTGCTGAAATGTGGGATTTGCCTATGCGACGAAAAGAGTGCAAAGAAGCTTGAAAAGGTTTTGGATACCCTTTTGGAAATTTCACGGGAGGATTATTACCCGGAATATACGAAAAAAGAAGATTTGATTGTAAGATACCTTTTACATAGACATTTATATGGCAAAAAGAATACACAGAAGGAACTATATCAGAATATTGCAATAAATGAACTCCGTATTATTGCTATCAAGGATGCTATGGAAGACAAGAACTATGATGAAGCAGAGAAACTTTGTTTAGAGAAAGCAAACGAAGAAGAGACATGGCATTATCGTAGCAGTAATCCGGAAGATTGGAATAATATGCTATATGACATATATAAGACAGCAAACAGTACGGAAAAGCAAATCACACAGGCAAAAAAACTGCTATTAATGGGAAATGAGAAGTTCTGGGATGTTTTGAAACAGATTTATAAAAAGTGTGGTGCGTGGAATGAAAATTACGAGAGCCTATTGGATGAATTAAAGGATAGCAAGCGAACTGTTTGCTATCGTAGTGTTCTTATTTCTGAAAATGAAAAGAAGAGATTGCTTGATGATGTAATGGAGAATCCGTATGATTTGTTTTATTATGGGGAATATTTGGTGAAGGAATATCCGGAACAGGTATATAAGTTGTGTTATAAGAAAATAAGTGAGAGTTGTGCTCAGGCAAAGGATAGACGTGAATATAAGAAGATAACGAAGAATATTGCACAGCTTATAAAATGGAAGGGTAATGATACTGCCAAGTTGTTAATTGAGGAATTGAAGCAGAGATATCCAAGAAAAACAGCATTGTTGGATGAATTGGAGAAGGTGGAGAAGAAATTGTAATTCAAATAAAATACTGGAATTTTAACATAGTCTCACCAGTCTCAAAATATTCTTGAGACTGGTGAGACGTAGATGAGACTAACCCCAATAAAATGCTCTTTTAATTTTGGGAAAATCAATTAAATTCATTCATAGCATTCACATATTCCTGTAATCCATTAGGTTTGCAAGCCAATTCAGCATAAAGCAGAGGGCTTTCCTGTGCCAGCCGATATAGATATGCAATATCATCCGGTGTATCAAGCAAGACAGATGAATTACATTTTTTGCAACTGATAGTAAGAGGCGTGCCCGTATATGTATTATTGAGGGCATTAACAATAACGGAATTTGTATCAGGTTCATACATACCAAACAGGTAACAAGGCTTATTTTGTTTCATGGTGTTCTCCTTCCCACAGATACTTAGCACCATCAAGCAGATCAATGATGGCTGTAAGCATATTGTTATAATCGGTCTGTAGTTCCTTGATTTCATTGCTTGTAGGGAGATTGTTTAAAGTTTGGTGCTCACGGCATTCAGTAAATGTTTTCTGCATTTCGAGCAGTTGCAGATACAGAGCATTAACAGTCTGCACAAGAGGATATATAGTTTCTTTCTTGCCGACAACGCAGATGCGGTTATAGATGCAGGAACGGACAAAGTAATCTTTTTTCATCATGCCACTGGCAAGGATGCGGGTTTCGATTTGTTTGCGTTCAGCATCGCTGATTCTAAAACTTATAGTTGGATGTTTATGTTGATTGCTCATAGAAAAGCTCCTTTCATAGTGGGTGTGGCAGCAGGCACAGTTAATCACCAGCAAGCCACATTTGATTATTCGTTTTTAGTAGTAAAAGTAGATTATATCTGCCATGGATTTCGTAGATGCAATATTGAATAATTGCAACTAATTTGCTACTAAAGTTTTTGAAAACGATATGAAAAGAGTAACATTAGATGAAACAGATGAGGTGAAATGCCGCATAAAATCAGCATTTTTGATTTGATGATACTTCCTTGGGGAAGAGTTTGAATAACGGACATTTGAGCCATAAATCCTTATTTTATAGGGATTGTGGCTCTTTTATTTTGCTTCGTGATGCTAGTGTGATGTTGAAAAATGACACCATTATTTTCTCTACGCATATTATACTGGATTGAAAATTGTCGTGATGTGTGATAAAATGACAGCCATGGAACCCACGACAGGGGGTGGTAGCCTCCCGAGCCAATGGACCGGTTTTCCGGAATACATAGGAAGGGAGGTGGCGCCGATGACAGCTTATGAGATCATTTCGATTTTCATTGGGATATTAGCTCTGCTGATGTCCTTTGGCAGCTTAGTTATTGCGTTGTTTGCCTTTCTCGACAAGAAAAACAAGCGAAAATAAAAATGCCTACTCTGTCGCAACCAGAGTAGGCGTCTCTATTTAGAGAAACAAGCTAGCTCGGGAAACTCCACCTTTTGGAGTGGGGCTCCTGAGAGGCATCTGTTCCAGCAGGTGCCTTTCTTTATGCTTAATATATCACAATCAGCGGGTAATTTCAACTTCATTTTACTGGTTCCGGAACTGATTCAGCCGGTCTGCAATTTTCAGAGCGGAGAACCCAAGCTCTATGAGCATACTTGCGTGGGAATGCCTAAGTCATGAAAGTTAAATTAGTTATTTTATTTCATTTTTTTAGCGCATTATTGAAATTAATACTGTGATGTCACTTTTATTGTTTTTAGTTATCTGCTATAATTGAAATAAATAAAATAGATACTGAGGGATAAAAATGCATCCATATACAGGAGATTACACCGAACAAAGAAAAAATGGAAAGTTGAATTTTATATACTATACTTTCACACCGCGTCCATTGAAAGGTAATACATTTTTCAAAATAGATGATGAACTGATGGCGCTTTTGATTGAGACATATCACACTCTTGGATTATTAGAAGGGTTGCTTCAGTATGCACCAAATAAAAACTCATTTTGTGAATTGATGCTCTTAAAGGAATGCACTTATTCCAAAATGATAGATTATTATGGTGCATTAGATTTTAGAAATATATTAGTTAAAAGAGAGGCTGGAAAGGGTAATATAGAGTCTATAAAAAATTTAATGTCAGCTTATAAATCAGCCGCAGATATGCAGTTTGCAGCTCAGGAATATAGCAAAATATGTAGCATCGCTTTATATGGTGATAAAGCAGAACAACAAATAAGTATACGCAACACCCAAACATTTTTACAACGCGCAATATCAAACTTAAAAACCTATAACCCAACAGCTCCAGAAGATGTTTTGCCATCATTGGCCGATATTTCTGCTTACCTCTATGACAGTGAGGATGATCCTTTGATTCAAGCTGCGTTAGTACACTATCAATTTGAAATGATACATCCATTTGAGAAATATAATGGAATTGTTGGACGTATTCTAATATTCATGGTACTGAAAAAAATTGCAGGCAAAGCGTTATCTGGGCTGTGTCTATCTGAGCACCTATTCTTTAATAAAAACGAGTATTTTGATATACTCAGTTCAACGCAATACAGCGGCGGTTACGTGCGTTGGATCAAGTATTTCATACGGATTATCAATGAAGCAACTCAAACTAGTGTAGATCTGCTCAAAAAATACGAAGAAACAATTAAACTAGATGAGGAAAAGTTAAGAGCCAAAGTACCGAAAACAAAAAGTGTTTGGAGTGTGTATGAATACCTTAAAGTATCTCCTGTTACCAGTATTCCTATTACAGCAGAGCATTTAAACTTATCATATAATTCAGTTTCTAAGGCATTTGCTACATTGAAAAAATATAATATAATTATGCAAAGAAACAATAGCACGAGAAATCGAATATGGGAATATACTTGTCTTGATTTTATATTTACTTTACCAAGTATCAATCAAGTAACATGTAACTAGTTGGAAAAATAATGTGGAGGCAGAAATATGAGTGAATTACTAAATGGCATATTCGAATGCCTTGATATAAATAGCGGTACTGGTTTGGCTACAGAAGACAATTTGCAGAGCATGACTTCCTTTCAAAGACTATTTTATACACAAGTTCATGAAAAGATAGGAATTGACGCTGTATATTTTCTTCGCGATGTAAACGGAATTGCTAAAGTTCCGCTTATCTATTTTTCCGTTATTCAAAAATATGATGCGAAACAAGTCGCAGAGTTACATCGTCTTTCTTGGAATCTCGGAGAGGCTCCGTTGTTATTCGTGGTGACTCCAGATGAAATTTTGATTTATAACAACTATGAAACACCGCAAGTCATTGAGAATGGAAATCTTGATCCTACTGCAGGGATAATTGAAACGTTAAGTTTAACAGATGGATTGGTTTCACAGCAACTTGCCTTAAAGAAGTATCATCGTTCCTTGCTTGAAAGTGGCGAATACTGGCGTCAAAGCATGACGAGGTTTAATGCTCAAAATCGAGTTGATGCCACACTAATATCAAATTTGAGAATAATGCGCAGAACATTGATCAATCAAATCAGTAAAAGATGCGATAAGAGCAAAGAAATAATTACGGGTGTAGTTCACGCTTTGCTCAGCCGGTCGATTTTTATTAAATATCTGGAAGAACGAAAAGATTCAAACGGAGAAACCGTATTTCCACAAGATTTTTATTGCAATTTTATGGAGTTAGCGAAATGGTATACTGATGTGCTGAACAGTAAAGAAGCAACTTATAACTTATTTTTAACACTTAAAGACAAATTTGATGGTGATACGCTGCAAGTCTCAGAAATTGAAACAGAGATCATTACTCAAGATGATTTGGATGAGCTTCGCACATTTATTTTAGGTAACAGCGAATTGGAGAGCAGACAACTTACCTTATGGCCGCTTTATAGTTTTGACATTATCCCCATTCAGTTAATCAGTAGTATCTACGAGTTATTTTTTCATTTGTCAGACGAAGAGGATGAGAAAGGAACATATTATACACCTCTCCATCTTGTCAACTTGGTCATGGATGAAGTGTATCCTTGGGAAGGCGAATATAAAGATATATCATTTTTTGATCCATCATGCGGTTCGGGCATTTTTTTAGTTGAAGCATATAGAAGACTGGTTTGTAGATGGATGTCACAAAACGCTGTTCAAGCAATCACCTGTGATCGACTAAATCTTCTCTTGAAAAATAGTATTTTTGGTGTAGATATTAATGAAGAGGCAATTCGAGTCGCCTCGTTTAGCCTTAGTTTAGCAATGTGTGACTTCCTAGACCCACGAAGCATCTGGGATAAGCTTTCATTTCCTTCTCTATTAGGTAAGAACTTGATTTCAAGTGATTTTTTCGATGAGGATAAGTCTTTTAATAAAGAAAGATATGATGTCATTGTTGGTAATCCACCTTGGCAGAGTAACATTACCGAAAAAACGAAAGAGTACTTGAAGAAAGTAAATCGTGTTATAGGTGATAAGCAAATTGCACAGGCATTTTCTATCAAGTGTTCAGAGTTGTGCAAACAAAACGGAATTATCTGTCTCCTTATGCCTAGTAAGGGATTGCTTTTTAATAGGTCTGATAAAAGTAGGATGTATAGAGCAAATCTTTTTTCGGATAACAATGTTCTAGCGATTATAAATTTATCAGTATATAGAAAATTTTTATTTGATCACGCTAGTGGACCCGCTGCTGCCATTATCTATACTCCCAAAAGGGAAGAGCTCAAGCAACCAATAATTTATTGTACACCAAAGCCAATTTATACAATTGAAGATACCAGGAAGTTTTCTATTGATCCTACCGATATATGTAGAATTCCGCATGACATTATTGATGACGATAGAATCTGGAAAATTGCAATGTGGGGAGCACCTAGAGATCTTGAATTAATAGGAAAAATGCAAAGTACTTTTGCACCTATGGCATCATTTATTGAAGAAAATCACATGACAACTGCTGAAGGGTTCAAAAGAGGAAATCGGAAACATCAATGTTATGACTTCACAGGTCTTCCATTGATAGAAGCAAAATCCTTTAAACCATATTATGTTTCATCCGACGAACTTCCGATAGTTGATTTCCATGACTTTGAGTGCGTTGTCAAAAATGCTAGAGAGATTTTTGCTGCTCCACATTTGATAATTAAACAGAGCCATAAAAATGGAACATTTCTTTCAGAAGTGTTGGATTATGATGCTGTGTTTAACCATAGCCTTTTGGGAATTCACGGTGAAATTGAACAGCTTAAGTACTTGAGCGTGATAATAGGTTCAAGAGTATTTTCGTATTATCATATACTTACAAATAGAAAGTGGCTAGTAGAACGGGACGAGTTAGAGGCCGGGGACATTTGGCAGACGCCAATCCCCAAACCCAACGATGCTGAACTCACAGAAGCTTGTAACATCTTTGATAAATTAGTAAACTCACCAAAAGAGAATTACCTGTTGGAACAGTTTGCACGAAATATGTATCGTTTAAAGGAATATGAGTGCTACCAAATAGATGATGTTATTGACTATGTTTACGACTATTTTAAAAATAAAAATCGTTCAGTATCTTTTTTCAGACCGAGCATTGATAACTACAAACTATATTACGCTTCTCTAAAAGGGATACTGACTAGGACATTTGGAACTGGCATGGGCTTTTCTGGCGACCTATATTTTGGCAATGCTCCACTATCTGTTCTTGTGTTAAATGTTGAGCATTCCACCACAAAGGATCTAAATGTTATAACCAACAATGATCAGCTTAATGAAATACTCCTAAACTTGGACCGTTCATTGGTCGATAATCAACAAATGGTTTTCGTGAGAAGAAACCTCCGTATTTATCAGAGAGAAAAGATTTTCATTGTTAAACCAGCGCAACGCAAATATTGGACATATTCTGCTGCCTGCAGAGATGCAGATGAAATATTCGAAGATATTTCCAAAGCATGGAGGTGATTTTATGAGCAGTATAAGAAATATAACAGCATCTTCAGCTGTGCCGGACGATTTGGCAAAGCGACTTGGTCCTGCTGGTATCAACGAAATATTATTGACTCTATGGCAGGGGTATCATGACATGATTGCCGATACAAGCATTACCATCACTGAAAACACTGAAGAAGATGATATTACACAGGAATGGTATGGGAAAATATCGCTACGATGGACCAGTGAAAATAGAGCTACTATTCTACGAATAAACAGCATTGGCCCAGTACATCAATATCAAGATCCTACATTAAAGAAGAAGCGTGGATATAAGCCCACCATTGATTTTTGTTTTCGTGATTGGGATACTTCAAACAGTTATTTTGGCGCAGAATGCAAGAATCTATATAATCATAAGAAAGATAAAATCAAAAGATATGTTGAGACAGGAGTTAAAAATTATATCTCAGGACGGTATGGTTCACAGTCATCAGAATCTTCAATTATTGGGTATGTGTTAAGTGGCAAGATTCCAGAAATTGTAAACGAACTTGTTTCTGAAATTGCAAAAGTTACGCCAGTAAGCAATTTGTCCCGCGAGTTACGCTATATGGAACCGCAGTACTCTTCACAGCATATGCGGAATCTTGATAATCAGGAAATAACCATACATCATTTGTTTTTTGATTTTTCTCATTAAAATATATGTGTTTTGTTTGAAGAATAATGTTTCTGCCTATTATGTTCTACTCGTATAGATAGTGAGTAAAAAGTAGCGATTTCAAGCTATCAAATCTATGTTGGTAGCTTGGATTTCTGCTTTTCAGAATTATATTTTTTGTCTTGGGCTTGACATACGGGTGCCGCAGATCATGCACTCTTGTCAGATCCGAATAACAGACAGAAAACCTCGGATGCCCATTTTATAAGGGTTTTCGAGGTTTCTTTATGTCTGTTGGATCTATTTCTTTTGACGGAGTATTTTTTATGCGTTAATACCGAAAAACTTCTCCATATCCTCTTCCACAGTGCCAATTCCTGCAATGCCGAAGTTCTCGATCAAGACCTTTGCAACATTCGGGCTGAGAAATGCCGGAAGTGTAGGGCCAAGGTGGATATTCTTCACACCAAGATATAAAAGAGCCAGAAGAACGATAACTGCTTTTTGCTCGTACCATGCGATATTATAGATAATTGGCAGATCGTTAATATCGTCAAGCCCAAAGACCTCTTTGAGTTTCAAGGCGATTACAGCAAGGGAATAGGAATCATTGCATTGACCTGCATCCAGAACACGTGGGATGCCATTGATATCGCCTAAAGGCAACTTGTTATATTTATATTTTGCACAACCGGCAGTAAGAATGACAGTGTCCTTCGGCAGAGCCTTAGCAAATTCTGTATAGTAGTCGCGGCTCTTTGCTCGACCATCACAGCCCGCCATAACCACAAACTTTTTGATAGCACCGCTTTTTACAGCTTCTACAACTTTATCTGCCAAAGCCAGAACCTGTGCATGGGCAAATCCGCCGATGATTTCACCGGTTTCGATTTCACTCGGAGCGACACATTTTTTTGCATGCTCAATAATCGCAGAAAAATTTTTTTGTTCGCCAATTTCTCCCGGAATATGTGTACATCCCGGATATCCCACAGCGCCGGTAGTGTAAAGCCTGTTTTTGTAACTATCCTTAGGAGGAACAATGCAGTTGGTTGTCATTAGAATAGGACCGTTAAAGGATTCAAATTCTTCTTTTTGTTTCCACCAAGCATTCCCATAATTACCAACAAAGTTAGGATATTTTTTGAAAGCGGGATAATAATGAGCTGGCAACATCTCGGAATGCGTATACACATCCACTCCAGTTCCCTGTGTCTGTTCTAACAGCATTTCCAAATCGCGCAGGTCGTGGCCGGATACCAGAATGCCGGGGTTCTTTCTGACACCGATATTTACCTTTGTAATTTCGGGGGTTCCATAGCTGTCTGTGTTAGCCTTATCCAGCATTGCCATACCGGATACTCCGTATTTTCCTGTTTCCATTGTTAGAGCAATCAGATCTTCTACACTAAGGCTATCATTCAGCGTGGCAGCCAGTGCTTTCTGAAGAAATGCGTCAACTTCATCGTTGTCCTTCAACAACACATTTGCGTGCTTCGAGTAAGCGGAAAGTCCCTTCAAACCGTAGGTGATTAACTCGCGCAGAGAGCGAATATCCTCGTTTTCGGTAGAAAGAACACCGACAGTTCTGGCTTTTTCTTCCCAGTTTTCAGCTCCGTTCCATTTTGCGGCTTCAGGCAGAACAGTCAGATTGGTAACTTGCTTTAGCAGAACTTCCTTTTCGGTCAGTGTAGCACGGATTCTTGATTCAATGCTCTCTTTATCAAAATTTGCGTTGGTAATGGTAGTGAACAGATTCAGAGTAATCAAGTGATTGATTTTTGCAGAGACCTGTTTACCTTCCTGACGCAATGCAGTCGTAATAGCCGAAATTCCTTTTGTAACATAGACCAACAGATCCTGCATGGCCGCTACATCAGGTTTCTTTCCGCATACGCCGGACATGGTGCAGCCCTTGCACCCGGCGGTTTCCTGACACTGATAGCAAAACATTTTTTGTTCCATAATATGCCTCCTAAAAACTATTAAAATTTGAAATAATGTGGTTTCTTCTCAATCAAAAAAGCATATAGACGCGTTTGAATTAATCTTCCCAGGCGATTGCAGACACAGGACACGAGTTGATGGCCTCCTGTACAGCACCTTGATTTTTCAGCGTTTTCTGGTTGATACGCTTCAGCCTTTCCCTGCTCGTTCATACGGAAAACCTCGGCGCAGATCCACAGCAAAGCCCACAGCCAATGCAGAGATCCTTATCTATTTTTGTTGCTTTCATAAAATCACCTTCCTTTGTCAATTTTGCGTTTGATTAAAATACAACTACTAAAAGCATCTTGAACGCTTCCTGCCCATATACCGCATGGGGATGACCTGCTGGCATGACAATAGATTCTCCTTCGTGCAGCAGATATTCAACGCCATCAATCGTGATTTTTCCGATACCATCCAAGCAGGTGACGAAGGCGTCCCCACCCGATTCATGGGTGCTGATCTCTTCGCCCTTTGCGAATGAGAACAGGGTAATACTTACTGCCTGGTTTTGTGTCAAAGTTTTGCTGACAATCTGCCCCTCCTGATAAGAAATTTGTTCTCTCAGCGCCAGTACTTCTGATTGAGCAATGTTTTTCATTTTTTTACTCATAGTATCTCTCCTTTTATTCCAAAATTTTACCACCCAACGAAATCGTAACAATCTGCCAAGAAATGAATTTTCCGCTTGCCTGCAACGCTTTTTTGGTAGCTAATTCCAGTCCGCCGCAGCAGGGAACTTCCATGCGTACAACCGTCACACTTTGAATGTTGTTGTTTTGAATGATCTGCATCAGCTTTTCGCTGTAGTCTATGCTGTCAAGCTTTGGACAGCCGATAATCGTAATTTTCCCACGCATGAAATCCTCGTGCATTCTGGCATAGGCGTATGCACTGCAATCCGCTGCAATTAACAATTTTGCACCGTCAAAATATGGTGCATTAGTCGGTACCAGTTTGATTTGGCATGGCCATTGTCCCAACTGTGATTCTGTTTGTACCCGGGCAGAAGGAGTTGTTTCTTGTGAATGTTGAATACGCTGCATTCGACTGCCGGGGCAGCCTGTATGGGGAACAACGGCATGATTGCTTTTCGCTTTTTTCCTCATATTTTCCTGCACAGCTTTTTCATCATAGGCGGCAGCTTCTCTCTCCACAAAGGAAATTGCACCTGTCGGGCAGGTTGGCAGACAATCTCCCAAACCATCACAATAATCATCTCGCAGAAGTGTTGCTTTGCCGTTTACCATGCCGATTGCACCCTCGTGACAAGCTTCGGCACACGCACCACATCCGTTACATTTTTCTTCATCTATTTGGATAATTCTTCGAATCATTTTATACCATCCTTTCTCTTGTCTTTCTGGGCATAATATATTATAATTAAAAATAAAAATCTGTTGTTATAACAACGAAAGGGTAAAAAATATGAAATTATCCGATATGCAGTTATTCCGTGGGTTAGAAGAAGATGACATCTTCTCGCTTTTAAGCTGTTTGAATAGTGTAAAACGCAATTATAAAAAAGGAGAAGTAATTCTTTCAGAAGGGAGTATTATAGAGAATATCGGCATTGTACTGTCAGGCATGGCAATGATATCTTGTAACGATATTTGGGGGAATACCAGCATTTTAGGAAGTGTTGCACCTGGTTCTGTATTTGCTGAGGTATATGCCTGTATTCCGGGACAGCCGATGCTGGTTACAGTGTCTGCCGTGGAAGATACCTCTGTGTTGTTTATGAATGTGGGACGTGTTCTGACTACCTGCACAAACGCTTGCCCTTTTCATACAAACCTTGCACGAAATCTACTGACTGTCTGTGCTCATAAAAGTCTGCAACTTTCACAAAGGATTTTGCACACCAGTTCCAAATCCATACGAGGCCGATTGATGTCTTATTTTTCAGAATGCGCAAAACATGCCGGAAGCAATTCTTTTCTGATTCCATATAACCGCCAGCAATTAGCAGATTACTTGAATGTTGACCGCAGTACTATGTGCAACGAGCTTTCTAAAATGCAGAAAGATGGCATGATTGAATACAAAAAAAATCGTATTTTGCTCAAAGATTGAGATTTAAGGAATGGTATGAATTTGAATAGGGATTGATTTTTTAAGCAAAATCGCTTATGATTTGAAATAGAATATAGTGCTATTATCCACAGTTACAGAGCAAGTGTTATCAACACCGATAACAAAATGATAACATTAGCCTGTATAGGCAGGATAATATGGATAAATCAAATAATCAAAAGAACTGTAAACACGACAGAGAATAATCTCTAAACAAAATTGATTAGTAATTGCCGAGTTTGAGTAAAAAGGTAAATCCCTACAAAGCTTGTATTTATGGGCTTTGTAGGGATTTTTTAGATGGTAATGGGTACGATTTGGGTACAAAATATTTATTTACGTTTAGATACAGTAGTTTTATTGCCTAATTTTGAAATCGCATTTGCACATATTTCTGTTAAAGGCTCTCCGATTGCTGCTTTATAGTTAAAACCTAATAATTGCATTGTTTTTAGTGTGTCAACACTAATTAATTCTTTGATTTGTTCATAGCTTTCAACTTGAGATTTGACCTTCGCAATTTCATCTTCTCCCTTTGGAAGGGCATTTGCGATTTGTATAGATTTAATAATTTCAAGTATATTTGAAACGGTATTATGTAAGTGTTGAATATCTTCGTCACTAATAACAACTTTTTCAAGTTCTGACTTGTAAGACTGTGCAATACGTATTGCTTCGTCACGTTCCAAAAGTAGTTCGCTCACAATTTCGTCATAAGTATTACGAACTTTATCAGTATTCTTTTCATCTCTGATAGCTTTGATTTTTGTTGAGACTGCGGTGGCAGTTCCCTTTACTGCTAATTCTGCAAGAGATGCTCCTAAAGCGACTAATTCAGTAGTGTATATAGTATCCATATGTGTATCCTCCTTTTAATCATGTTTGTGCGCATTATATAAAAACATAAATTCATCTGCAAATTTTTTAACAAAATCTTTATCCAGTGCAGTAGCTAATGTTTCATTGTTACTCATTGCATTTCTACTCCAATTGTATGAGTCATGGGAACCAATAAGAGCACAGGTGAAAAAGTTGTCAGAGGGAAAAATGCTCCAGCCGAAAGGAACGTGGATGGTTGACGATGATAAAGGCATTTTCACCTGTGTGGATGGATTGCGTCCGGTCATTATGCTGATTGAATCAATCAAACCGGAAACGGATATTCAAAGATAAGGAGAAGGCCAGATGGAACAGTATAAGCAGATTGCAGAAAAAATAAAAGAGGCAGACGGTATCTTGATTGGAGCCAGCAATGGACTGTCTATTGCCGAAGGTTATAATATTTTTGCCAATGATGAGAAGTTTCGTAGCCATTTCGCAGACTTTCAGAGAAAGTATGGAATCCGTAGCCTGATTCAAGGGAGCTTTGGCAGATTTGAAACGGAAAACGAGATGTGGAGCTATTACAGCCGCATGGCGTATTACTATATGTATCATACACAATCCAGCCTTCTAATGCAGACCTTATATATGCTGGTAAAGGAGAAACCGCATTTTGTGGTGACTTCTAACACGGACGACCATTTTGCGGTGGCAGGATTTGATCGGAAATCTATTTTTGAGATTGAGGGCAACATGAAGGATATGCAGTGCGCCAGAGGATGCCACGCTCAGGTGTATTCTAACCGTGAGGTTGTATTTACAATGAGGGAGCATGAGCAGGGAATGGAAATTCCGGCTGAATATCTGCCGAGATGCCCAATCTGCGGCGGAACCATGCAGATTCATGTGCCGGTGAACCAAGCGTTTGTACGAGGCAAAGATTGGCAGGCACAGAGTGAATGTTACATGGATTTTATCGACAGTTTCCACAACAAATTCAGGAGAAATCAATTGGGGTTGACGGCGATTTATCATTGATTTTACCAGAGATTTTAGCAAAAATAAATAAGGATTCAAAGTTATGAATCAGAGAGGCTGTGGATGAGCATACACAAGGAATGGATTTGTAGATATGTTCAAGTATTACCTAGGGAGAGTGGAATTCACAATTTCATTTTTTATTACCGACGCAGTGCTGGCGGCAACCTTGAAAGATTTGTTTGAAGATGGTATTATTGATCGGAAATCTTACGATGAAATTCCGCCCCCGGTGAAATTATTCCTGACGGAGAAAGGAAAATCCGTCGTGCCCATCCTGCGGGGCATCTGTGAGTGGTCAGATATTTTTTATAAAGAAGACAGCGAAAACACCATGACACAGTACCAGAAGTGCGATCATCGCAGATGAGATTTCATAGAAATTGATATTTGTAAAGGAGACAAAAATATGCCGGAATTAAGCCAACGGGTTGGAAACTTTACGGATTCTGTTATCCGCAGAATGACACGTATCAGCAATCAATATGGAGCCATCAATCTGTCACAGGGCTTTCCTGATTTTGATCCGCCAAAGGAAATCATGGACGCATTGGCGAAGGCCGCCTATGAGGGGCCGCATCAGTATTCTATAACCTACGGAGCCCAGAATTTCCGGGAAGCGCTGGCTGCAAAGCAGGGAAAGGCTATCCACAGAATCATCGATCCAAACACAGAGATCGTGGTGACCTGCGGCGGAACCGAGGCGATGATGTGTGCCATGATGACCATCTGTAATCCCGGGGATAAGGTGATGGTATTTTCCCCGTTTTACGAGAATTACGGTGCCGATGCCATTCTGTCCGGGGCGGAGCCCATCTACATTCCGCTGGTTCCGCCGGAATATGAGTTTGATATCCGGCTGGTGGAGCAGGGCTTCCGGGACGGAGCGAAGGCTATCATTGTCTGCAATCCATCCAACCCCTGCGGAAAGGTGTTCCGCGAGGAGGAGCTTGTGGCCATCGGGAAGCTGGCTGTCCAATATGACGCCTTTGTGGTGACCGACGAGGTGTACGAGCATATGGTGTACGCGCCAAACCGGCATATTTGTATGGCTTCCCTGCCGGGCATGTACGGGCATACGATCACCTGCAATTCTCTGTCAAAGACCTACTCCATTACAGGCTGGAGACTGGGCTATCTGATTGGACCGGCTTATGTGATTGAGGCGGCCAAGAAGGTGCATGATTTCCTGACCGTGGGAGCGGCCGCGCCCTTACAGGAGGCGGCGACAGTGGGCCTTAAGTATTCGGAGGATTATTACGAAAAGCTGCTGGAGACTTACACGGAAAAACGGAATTATTTTCTGGCGGGACTGGATCGGATCGGGCTGAAACATAACGTGCCCCAGGGGACCTATTTTGTACTGATTGATATCTCCGAGTTTCTGGAGCTGCCGCAGTTCCGGGGCTTTACGGATCTGGAATTCTGCGAGTGGATGATCAAAGAGATTGGCGTGGCCGCCGTTCCTGGATCCAGCTTTTTCAGGGAAGAGGTCAACAACCTGATCCGCCTGCATTTTGCCCGGGAAAAGGAGACTCTGGACGAAGCGCTTGGACGGCTGGAAAAGCTGAAAGAACTGAAATAAAAATCCTGACATGGGACCGCACAGAGAGTCAGGAAGCCTTTCACTTTAAAACGTGTCTATATAATATTACATAGATAAGTTGGCACAATATGTTTCAGATTATAAGAACTTATCCAGCTCAGCTTCAACCTGTTTCCTCTTTTTAATCACAGGATGTTCGATTACATTGCCCCGTGCGACTACCAGCTCCAGATTCCGCAATGCCCGCAGATCTTCCAGCGGATTCTCCGCAGTAACGATAAGATCCGCTGCCTTGCCTTTCTCAATGGAGCCGGTCAGATGCCCGATACCGTCCAGCTCGGCGCTGCGCTTGGCGGCGGTGTAGAGGGCGAAGGCGTTGGAGACACCCACATATTTGTGGAAATAATAGAGCTCTCGCCAGAAGTCATACTGGGTAATCCAGGGACAGCCCACGTCGTTGCCGAGAACCACCGGAATATCGTTGGCCAGGGCCGCCTTAGCGCAGTCGATGATACCCTCGAAGACCAGACCACATTTCCATTGTACTGCTCCACCTCGGTGGCGTTGGTGATGGAGCGGTCAAACAGGGCGTAGGGCAGAGCCGGGCACGCCCTTTTCTTTGGCGTCCAGAACGCCGCCGGTGATCATGAGCTTGATGAGATCGACCTTTTCCGACCGGGCCTTTTCCAGCTGCGCCAGGGCTTCGGGAATGTTCGCCGCTGCCACAGCCACCGAACCGGCCATGTGTCCTCCGGGGACAGAGATTCCCTGATTGGAGGCGAGAATGCGGGGGCCAACCCTGGAACCGGCCGTGATCTCATCTCGCAGGCGGGTGTCGAAATCGCCCAGACCGCCGACCGTCCGGATGGTGGTGACGCCGCCTAAGAGTTCGTCATTTGCGAAGCCACAGACCATTTTGTAAGCAATCGTTCGAGTGAGCCTGGTGCTCATGATCCGTTTTACCAGTTTTTCATTGTCCCGCTGCTTCTTCTGCGGCTTGCCATTTCCGGCCAGATGTACGTGCATGTTAATAAGGCCCGGCAGAATGTAATGCCCATGCAGATCCACCCTCCGATATCCCGTCACATCCGCCGTATCCGGCACGATATCCGAGATCAACCCATCCTTCACCAAAATACAGAGCCCAGTCTGCACCTGCATGTCCCGGTTTCCGTCCAGAAGCTTTCCGTTTGTAAATACGTAGTTCATAGTAATCCCCCAATTTCACGAATTGATTACCTTCACTATACACCGGTGGTAATGGGCTTGGCAAGCGGAAAAACCTATGCGCAGGGCTGCCGGTGATTTCTCCGGTTTTGAACCGGTAGAACAGAAAAATGATTCATTTTCAGGGGATAAGATCGTGCCTGGCTTATCCTTGGGAATTTAATTAAGCAACTGGTCAAAATTTCCTATTTATGCTAAACTGCCTTTAGAACAAAAATCCAATTCCGGAAAGGCGGAGCGCATATGCTTAAGGCAATTTTATTTGATATCGATGATACGTTATATGATTTATCCATCCCATTTAAGGAGGCTTTCCGGGAGTTCTTTCCCGGGGAAAAGATGGATCTGGAGGGAGCTTTTCTGGCCAGCCGAAAGTATAGCGATCTGATCTACGATCGGTCTTTAAGCGGGGAGATTTCCATGGCGGAGATGTACATCTACCGCCTGGGAAATGCGTTCCGGGATTATGGGAAAATCATCGACGGGCCCACGGCGCTGCAGTTTCAGAGTGTATATGAGAAGCGTCAGCATGAGATCCGGATGACAGAAGAGATGGAACGGATGCTGGAGGAGCTGTCAAGAAAAATGACACTGGGAATTATTACCAACGGCCCGTCGGAGCATCAGCGCGATAAGGTGCGCGCATTGGGTGTGGAGCGGTGGATTCCCATGGAGCGGATCTGGATTTCCGGGGATCTGGGCGTGGGAAAGCCCCATAAAGAGATTTTTGAGGCAGCCCGGGAAAAGCTGGGACTGAAGCCTGAGGAACTTTGCTTTGTGGGAGACGCTTACGGACATGATATTCTGGGAGCCAAGGGCGCGGGCTGGAAAGCCGTCTGGTTTAATCACAGAGGGCATCAGGCCACGGGAAAGGTGATGCCGGATTATGAGGTACGTTCAGAACAGGAGCTGATTGCATTACTGGAAAAACAGTGTGCAGATTGATAAATTTTCAATGAAACACTTGATTATAAAAGGATGCCCATAGAGCTGGAGAAGCTGAAAGAGCTGTTAGAACAGGTATTGCAGAAAATGATATACGAAGGAGAATGACATAAAATGAGTGGTTTGGGAACACTAATCAACGCTCTGGCGATCATCGCTGGCGGTATCGTCGGCATCTGCTGTAAAAAGCTGATCAAAGAGAGATATCAGGAAACGATTATGAAAGCGACCGGGTTTTCTGTGATGTTTCTCGGCGCAGGCGGTACATTTTCAAAAATGCTGGTGACGACTAAGAGCGGGCTGCCGCTGGATACGACAGGCTCCATGACCATTGTGCTTTCCATGGTGATCGGAGCGTTTGCAGGAGAAATCATCGATTTGGATCATCAGTTTGAACGATTCGGAAGCTGGCTGAAACACAAGACAGGAAGCGACGGGGATAATCAGTTTATCAACGGCTTTGTGACGGCGTCCCTGACGGTCAGCATTGGCGCCATGGGTATCATGGGAGCCATTCAGGACGGTATCTACGGCGACCATACTACGCTGGTGGCGAAGGCCATACTGGACTTTGTCATTGTGTTGATTATGGCTTCTTCCATGGGGAAGGGCTGTATCTTTTCCTTTATTCCGGTGGCAGCCTGGCAGGGACTGATTACCGCCCTGGCCGTGGTGCTGTCCGGGTATATGACCGCTCCGGTGCTGAACAGCCTGTCCATGGTGGGAAATATCCTGATTTTCTGCGTGGGCGTGAATCTGGTCTGGCCGAAGACCATTAAGGTGGCGAATCTTTTGCCGGCGCTGATTGTGGCAGTGCTGATGGCATAAAGCTTTACTGATTAGCCAGTACGATCTTGATAAACTCCGACATGCTTCGTGTCAGATATTTATGATTCCGATAATACAGCGTCACATTTCGTACCGCGTTCGGATCGTCTAACTTATAGTAGATAATATTCTGGTTTGGCGATAATTTCTTCACCACGGTATCGCTGACAAAGGAAGCGCCCATGCCATTTTCCGTCAGGTGATAGGTGGTCAGCAGCTGATCCAGCTTCAGGATGGTATTCAGCTTTACGCCTGCGTTCTGGCAGATATTTTCCATGCGCTTGCGGGTATCGTTGGGCAGCCGCAGGGTCACGAAGGGTTCTTCGGCGAACTTCTCCAGCGGGACCCCCGGGAAAGAAGGATTCAGGTGCGTATCCAGGTTTACGTCCTCCCAGGTCAGCTGATAACGGGTGGCCCGCCGGTTGGACGGGAAGGAAGCCGGGACTGCCAGCAGCAGGTATTCCTTCATCAGAACCCGGTGACAGTAGATGTCGTCGTTGGTGTGAAAATTGTCGATGACCATGTCCACCTCATTGACGGAGGCCTTCTGTGCCAGGGTCTGGGAATCGGCCTCGTAAAGATTTACCTTCACATGGGGATAAGCCGCCGAAAACTGCGAGATATATTTCGGCAGAATATAGGAGGCGAAGAAGGATGTAGTCCCGATGGACAGATGCCCCGTCTTCAATTCATTCAGATTATCCGTATAATAGGCAAATTCATCTTCCAAATCCATAATCTTTTCCGCAATCCGGATATACTGTTCTCCGTACTCGGTCAGCTGGATGGGATTGGTGCTGCGGTCGAAAAGCGGCGCACCCACCTTCGCTTCTATTTTCTTAATCATGGCGCTCAGAGACGGCTGAGAAATGTAGAGATTCTTCGCCGCTTTGGAAAAACTCTGCGTCCTATATACCTCATAGACATAATTGATACCACTAAACATAAAATCCCCCTGTTAATTATATAACGATGATGAAAATGACAGATAAAATGCGCTTTTTAAGCAGAAAATACGGTATAGTCATAGATGAATAATTATATATAACATATAAATATAGATATTTGCTAATATCATACCGCGATTTTATAATAAATACAAGGAGAAAAGACTACCAAAAAAGAAAAAAGGAGGCACTTATGAGAAAGGTAGACGAGCGGTCAAAGGAGCTGGTGCAGGATCCCCTGGTAAAGGGTATGTGGTGCGTACCGCTTCATTCCAATCCCAGCGGCGTATGCTACAGCGACGCGGTGGTAGACGCTCTGGCGTCCATGGAGACGGCGGCAGACGATTTCCGTATCTTCTGGGACAATGCCTACGGCGTACACCATATGATATCTTCCAGCAGCCGCAATATTGCGGAGCTTTGGAAGCATATGTCGGCGCAGACCATCAGCCATGACAAGCTGAATCAACTGCGTCACGTACAGTATTTCCAGATGCCGGAGAACATAAGACTTCATATGAAGAGGCTGGCGGATCTGTTAAGACAGAAATTCGATATCGTGCTGAATAAGCTTACGGAGGGGTTGGGGGACACCTCTTACGCTACCTGGAGCAGTCCGAATCGCGCCGTCCTATCCGACGGAGGACGAGCTTTCCAAGGCCATGGATATTTTTGTTTTATGTGTAAAAATAGCTGCAATTGAGAAAATTTTGGGGTAAAATAGAGAAGGAGAAATCATTATGGCATACAATCCTTATGAAAACGTATTGAAGGTTATGGATGAGGCGGCACAGATCCTGGGCTACAGTGAGAGTGATATCGAGCCGCTGAAGTATCCGGAGCGCGAGCTGAAGGTATCGGTTCCGGTGGTGATGGACGACGGAAGCACCCGCGTATTTGAGGGCTACCGCATCCAGCATTCCACATCCCGCGGACCGGCCAAGGGCGGTATCCGTTTCCATCCGGCGGTAAATAACGACGAAGTCAAGGCGCTGGCAGCATGGATGACCTTCAAGTGCGCAGTTGTAAATATTCCTTACGGCGGCGGCAAGGGCGGCGTGGTCTGCGATCCGCATGAGCTTTCCGAGCGTGAGCTTCGGGCCATCACCAGAAGATTTACCGCAGCCATCATGCCTCTGATCGGACCGGATCAGGACATCCCGGCTCCGGACGTAGGAAGCAATGCAGCTGTTATGGGTTGGATGATGGATACCTACAGTATGCTGAAGGGACACTGCGTACACGGCGTCGTTACAGGAAAGCCCATCGAGCTGGGCGGAGCGCTGGGACGAAATGAGGCCACCGGACGCGGCGTTATGTTCACCACAAGAAATATCATGAAGAAAATGGGCATGGAGATGAAGGGCACCGACGTAGCCGTACAGGGTATGGGTAACGTGGGAAGCATTACAGCCAAGCTACTCCATCAGGAAGGCATGAAGGTAGTCGCTGTCAGCGATGTATCCGGCGGCATCTATAAGAAAGAGGGTCTGGATATTCCGGCTATCCTGGCATATCTGGGCAAGGATCGTAAGAACCTGCTGTCCGGCTATGAGGAAGATGGTATGACCCGCATCACCAACGAGGAGCTGCTGGAGCTGCCTGTCACTGTTCTGGTACCGGCTGCGCTGGAGAATCAGATCAACGGAACCAACGCGGATAAGATTCAGGCGAAGCTTATCGTAGAGGCAGCCAATGGTCCGACCGCCGCAGAGGCAGACCCGATTCTGAACGAAAAGGGCGTCGTCATCGTACCGGACATCCTGTCCAACGCGGGCGGCGTGGTCGTATCTTATTTTGAGTGGGTACAGAATATCCAGTCTGTCAGCTGGACCGAGGAAGAGGTCAACGCGAAGCTGGAGCGTATTATGAACAACTCCTTCGAAGCTGTATACAATATTGCACAGGAAAAGAAGGTTCCCCTGCGTACAGGCGCGTATCTGATCGCGGTGGACCGTGTAGTAAAGGCTAAGAAAGCGAGAGCGATCTGGCCGTAGAAAAAATATAGCAGCCACTGCGCATCGCGGAGCGGCTGCGAACGGAGTGAGTAGCTTGGAGAGCAGAGTGAGTGAATTGAAAAAAGTAAGGGAAAAGCTGGAAAGCGGGCAGACGCTGGAATTTCAGGAAAAGAGACTGCTTTGCAATGAGCTGATGACCCGTGAGCCGCGGATGGAGAAGCTGATTGTGAAATGGTTTGACGAGGAAGACTACCGGACGGTCCTGCGCCACAAGGTCGGCGACGGAGTCATCGGAGGAAAGGCCTGCGGCGTACTGCTTGCCAGAAAGCTGATAAAAGAGAAGCTTCCCGAATATGAGTCACTGCTGCTCCCGCACCATTCCTGGTTTATCGGATCCGACGTATTTGCGGAATATCTCTGGGAGGAGACCTTCTCCGAGCGGACGAAACGGGAATTCGGGGAACTGCTGGCCCATCTGGGCGGCGATCCTTATGTGGTTCGTTCCAGCAGCACCCTGGAGGATGGCTTTGACCACGCATTTACCGGAAAATACGAATCTGTCTTCTGTACCAATCAGGGAAAGAAAGACGAGCGAATTGAAGAATTAAAGGCGGCGGTGTTCCGTGTATACAAAAGTGTCTGGAATGAATCTGCGGTAGAGTACCGCAGAACCCGCGGCCTGACTCATACAGATGAACGAATGGCTTTATTGGTTCAGCGGGTGGAAGGAATGCGCATGGGAAGCTATTACCTTCCGCTGGCGGCCGGTATGGGCTGCTCCTATAATCCTTACAAATGGATGGAGCAGATGAATCCCGAGGCCGGCATGCTGCGTATCGTACTGGGTTTGGGAACCAGAGCGGTGGAACGTACCCCCGGCGACTATCCGAGACTGATTGATCTGGATCGCGCGCGGGGCAGTTTGTATGCTTCCGCGGGCGAGCGCCACAAGTACTCCCAGCGTCAGGTGGATGTGCTTGATCTGGAAAATGCCGCGCATAAGACAATCTGGCTGGAGGAGCTGACACCCCTTTTGCCGGAGCGTGGGAAGAAGCTGGTATTAAGCCATGACACCGATGCGGAACAGCGGCTCCAGGAGATGGGCCGGTACCGCCCGGTGCTGTTCGCGGATTGTCAGGGTATCGCCCATGACAGTGATTTTATGAACATGATGCAGCGGATTCTGAAAATGCTGGAGAGTGAATATGGCCGCCCTGTGGATATTGAGTTTGCCATGGAGGAGGGCGGAGACGGAAAGATTCACCTGAATCTGTTCCAGTGCAGGCCGCTCCGCCAGGTGACCAAGCAGAAATTCGTGATGCCGGAGGGCAACGAGGAGGAGGTTTTATTTGACGTCAGAAGAACCTCCATGTGGCGCTCCAAGGAGGAGAAGCTGGATATCATCGTCTGGGTGGATCCCCAGAAATATTACGAGTATCCATATGCGAAAAAGCCGGACGCGGCCCATATGATCGGCGTCATCAACCAGTATTTCAGCCAGCAGGGCAGGCATATGATGCTGCTGGTGCCGGGACGCTGCGGTACGTCGTCCCCGGAGCTTGGCGTGCCGGTGAAGTATTCCGATGTGAGCTGCTTTTCTGCCATCTGCGAGGTGGCCTACAGCAAGGCCGGTTACAATCCGTCCCTGTCCTACGGCAGCCACATGTTTCAGGAGCTGGTGGAGGCGGACATCTACTACGGCGCCATCAATGAAAATAGCAAGACGAAGATTTACCGTCCGGATTATCTGAACACCTTCCACGATGTGTTCGGGGAAATCTGGCCGGATAAGGCGGAATTCGGAAACATGATACGGGTGTTTGACGTATCGGAGAACCATGCAAGGCTTTTACTGGACGCCAAAGAAGGGCGCGCGGTATGCAGGATAAAGAAAACTGTTGACAGAAAGACCGAGAAGTAGTAAACCATTAGAGTATCTGAATTGTGTTTTTTAGTTAAGAGGTAAAAGTATGTCATCAGCAGCATCCATGATCAAAGACAATCCCTTAAAATCCATGCTGCAGTTCGCCCTGCCCCTTCTGGTGGGTAATCTTCTGCAGCAGACCTATAACATCATCGACGCAGCCATCGTAGGCCAGACCCTGGGCGCGGAGGCGTTGGCGGCAGTGGGATCCAGCAGCAGTGTACAGTTTCTGGTACTGGGCTTTTGTATGGGAAGCTGCGCGGGCTTCGGCATTCCGATTGCGAAGTATTTCGGCGCGGAAAAGTATGATACCATGCGGCGCTATATCTTCAATGGCGGCGTTCTGACGGCGATGATTGCGGCGATCGTGACAGTGCTCTGTATGTCTCTGTGTAACTGGATTTTACAGATTCTGTCCGTGCCGGGGGACATTTTCGCAAATGCGTATGCATATCTGCTGGTGATCTTTATCGGCCTGCCATTTACACTTCTGTATAATTATCTTTCCAGTATTCTGCGTGCGGTAGGAGACAGCCGGACGCCGTTTCTGTTCCTGGCATTTTCGGCTATCTTAAATATCTTTCTGGATCTGTTTTGTATCATAGTTCTGAAATGGGGCTGCGCCGGAGCGGCCATTGCGACGATTACTGCACAGGCTGTCAGCGGACTTTTATGTCTGGGATTTATCATCCGCCGGGTGAAACTGATGCGGATGAGCCGGGAAAACCAAAAGATGGATGGAGAAGCTGTGAAGGAATTGCTGATGATGGGGCTGCCTACCGGTCTGCAGTTTTCTATTACCGCCATTGGCAGTATGGTCATGCAGTCTGCCAATAACAGTCTGGGAAGCATCTATGTGTCGGGCTTTACAGCGGCCGTAAAGATCAAACAGTTTGCGTTGTGTCCCTTTGACGCCATGGCGACTGCGGTTTCTGTATTTTGCAGTCAGAATCTGGGTGCGGGTCAGGCGAAGCGTATCCGCCAGGGGTTATTCCAGGGAATGGTTGTGGCCGTGGGCTACGGTATATTTGCAGGTTTGGTACTGATTGTGTTTGGGCGCTCCTTGTCCATGATGTTCCTGAGCAGGGATAACGTGGAGGTGTTGGACGCTTCCGCTAAATACTTGCGGTGCATGGGATTCTTCTACTGGAGCCTGGGTATCCTGAACGTGTCCCGCATGGTGACCCAGGGACTGGGCTTTTCCGGACGTGCCTTTTTCTCTGGCGTGACGGAAATGATTGCCCGGATCATCGTCAGCGTGGGCTTTGTGGGGACCTTTGGCTATACGGCCATCTGTTTTGCGGATCAGACGGCCTGGGTATCTGCCTGTTGTTATATTTTCCCGACCTGTCTGTACTGTATGAAAAAAGTTACAAAATTGATTCAGTCGGAGACTCCTGCGCAAGCTGATTCTCTACATGCATAATAAATTCTTCGGCCACGTGTGACAGCTGATGATTCTTGCTCCAGATGAGAGCATAGGAAGCATAGGCGTCCGGGTGGTCGATTTTTTTTACGCAGAGTTCGTCGCTTCGAATCAGGGAAGAAATGGAGGCCGGGTAAATGGAGACGCCGACGCCGTGGAGACTGAGCTCATAGGCATTGACCATATGGGCGATACGTCCGCGGATGACGGGCTTCCGGCCAGTTCCGAGAAACCACTGATCGATCTCCTGCTTACGGGATTCCCGGGAAGGAATCAGAAGGTCGTAGGGTAGAAGCTGTTCCGGTGTAATAGAATCTCCGGGCAGGGCGGCCAGCGGGTGATCATGGGGAAGCAGAGCCACCCAGGGCTCCCGGCAGACAGGAAGAACCTCAAAGCCTTCTTTATTGTAGGGGGCGGTAATCATAGCGACCTCACAGAGACCTTTGGAGACGCGGGTATTAACGTCGTCGGAATTGCCGTTCCAGAGATTGTACTGTACATGGGGATAGCGTTTCTGGAAGGACGCAATCCACGCGGAAAAGAGGTGGGGGCAGCAGCCCTCGACAGAGGCAATGTAGAGCATACCCTGCAGGCCTTCCTTCACTTCCCGGACTTCCTCTGCAGATTTATTGACCAGGTCGAGAATCTGGTTGGCGTACTGAAGAAACAGTTCGCCCTCTTCGGTGAGGGAAATACTGTGGGGGCTGCGCAAAAACAGTTTCGTATCCAGCTCCTTTTCCAGATCCTGAATCTGACGGCTTAAGGGAGGCTGGGCAATATTCAGCTTCTCCGCTGCCCGGGTAAAGTTCTTTTCGTCTGCGACGGCCTTAAAATATCGAATGTGTCTGAGTTCCATGGTTGCCTCCTGCGTTATACTTTTTGAGTATCAAGATGCTTTTATTATATGTATTTCACAAGTGAATTGCAAGGTGTTATAGTAAAGACAACAAGAAACAAGGGATTAAAAATCCCGAAGACATTCAGCACAGAAATACCCTGAGGGTATCCCTGGATGCCCTTAGAACATGGGCATTTTAAAGAAAGGATGGAATGACTTATGAAGAAGATTTTAGCGCTGGTAAATGAGTTTTTTAAGGAGTATTACGCAAGCTTTGCAGAGGAGCCGGTATTATAAAGAGGCCGAGGAAAATTGAATATGGAAACGAACAGTATAGACAATAATCAAAAGGGACTGTCCTTCTGAGGTGAGCGCGAAGCACATGGAAGAAGATGACAGTCCCTTTTCCTATATTTGCCCATGTTCTACGGGCATCCAGGGACACCCGTAGGGTGTTTCCTATATCTGCCCGTGCGAAACTTTATTTCCCGGAAAAATAGATTCTGGTCTCGTCCCGGATTACATCCGCCAGCAGCAGAAGCCCCAGCAGATTCGGCAGCGCCATCAACGCATTCGGTAGATCTGAAATTTCGAAAATCATCGGAAGCTCCAGCATCGGTGCAAACACCAGCGTAAAAATCCAGCAGAGCCGATACGGGAACAATGCTTTCGGCCCGAACAGATATGTAAGACAACGCTCCCCGTAAAAGGACCATCCGAGAATCGTAGCATAGGCGAAGGTCACGATACTGAATAAGAGCACTGGCTGCCCAAGACAGGGAATGGCAGAAAAGGCCCGCCAGGTAAAGCTGCTGCCGGAAAGGGCCACGCCGGAAGCCAAAAGGGCAGGCTCCCGGGCCAGCAGATGGCTTACAATGACTAGTCCCGTGATCAGGCAGACCACCAACGTGTCCCAGAAGGTGGCCGTGGAGGCCACCAGGGCCTGCCGCACCGGATCGGAACAGCGGGCGGCTGCAGCAGCCAGGGGCGCGCTTCCCATTCCGGCCTCGTTGGTGAAAAGACCCCGGGCTACCCCGTAGCGGGCTGCCAACAACAGGCCGGAGCCTGCCATGCCGCCTGAGACAGCCCGGGGCGCGAAGGCACATTTCAGAATCAGGCGGCAGGCTGGCAGCAGGAAAGCCCGATTTGCCACAAGAATCATAAGGCAGCCCAGCAGATAAAACAGGGTCATAAAGGGCACCAGCTTCTCGCAGACCCGAGAAATAGCCTGGTTGCCGCCAAAGATCACAAAGCAGGTGAGAAGTCCGACCGCCAATCCTGTGATAATGGGCGGAACCGGAAGCGTATCTGCCATGGCGTGCACCTGCACCGCGCAGCCGATACCAAAGGAAGCCAGCACGCCGCAGACCGCGAACAGGACGGCGGCAAATTTCCGGCGCAGCCCGTACTCCAGAACATACATGGGCCCGCCCGCAGGCTGCCCGTCCGGAGTGTACACCCGGAACTTAAGAGAGAGCAGCGCCTCCCCATAGGTGGTTGCTATCCCGAAGAAACCGGTGATCCAGCACCAGAACACCGCCCCGGGTCCGCCGAGCGCCACAGCCGTCCCCATGCCGACGATATTTCCGACGCCCAGACTGGAGGCCAGAGCCGTGGTCAGGGAAGCAAAGGGCGAAAGCCCGCCGTCGCCATTTCCCGTCTCCGCGCCCACTGCGGCGTCCGGCGTCAGCGACAGCCGGATAGCCAGCGGAAGCTTCCGCTGAATCAGTCCCGTTTTCCAGGTCAGAAAAAGGTGCGTCCCGAATAAAAGCAGAAGCATAGGGATCCCCCAGAGGCAGTTGTTCAAAGCCTCCACAATCGCATAGAAAGTTGACATAAGATAGATACCCGAAGAAAAGATCTGATGTATTATATGAATAGCCGGAAAAATTATGCGAAAATGTGGCAACTTATCCTATACATCATGCTGCGAAATTTGATATAATAGAGATAAGTTCGAGGCAATTTGTAAAATTCCAGTTTCGAAAATACGGAGGTGAACCCCATGTACGGATGCCCAAACTGCGGCAGCGAGCTGCTGTATGATATTAAGCTTGGCAGGCTGAAATGCGGAAGCTGTCGCAGCAGCTTTGACGTGGACTCAATCAAGCGCGAGAAGGACGCAGAACAAGATCTGTACGAGATCCAGGCCTTTCGCTGCCCCCAGTGCGGCGGTGAAATCTACACCAATGATCATACCATCGCGGGCTTTTGCAGCTATTGCGGCGCGTCTGCAGTGTTGCAGCAGAGGACGGAGCAGATCAAGGTTCCGTTCCGCATTTTCCCATTTACTGTGGATAAGAAGGACTGCCGGAAACGGTTCCGGGAATTTATCGCCAAGTGCTCTTATGTGCCGGAGGAATACAAGAATCCGGAGGCCGAACATGAATTTCGCGGTATCTATGTGCCCAGTCATTCCTACGAGGCGGAGGCAGGGGGCGCGTATCAGCTGAAGGGAAAGACCACCACCTATACCGGTAAGAAAAAAGGAAAGCGGCACTATACGGTAAAGGAATGGAATATGAACGTCGAAGCCTCGGGTAAAGTGAGCGATATCACCCATGCGGCGTCCTCATCCTTCCCGGATGAGCAGAGCGAGTGGATTCAGGACGGAATAGACCGGGGTGGCGGACGGCTTTTCGCGCCGGGCTTTCTCTGCGGTTTCTACGCGGATACCGCCGATGTGCCGCCGGAGGTCTACGAGCCCTACGCCCGGGCGGTGGCGGGCCAGCAGCTGGAAAATCAGCTCAATGATAATCTGGCCGGTATGGAAGCTACCCGTGCCACCTGTGAGCCGATTCTTCATATCCGGCATGCAGGCGACGTGTTGAAGCCGGTCTGGTTCATGTCCTACCGGAACGGTGGACGTGTGGCTTACGCAGCCATCGAGGGCCGGAATAAAAATATCAGCTGCGACGTGCCGGTAGATCAGAAGAAATTTACGAAAGTATCTCTGATTATTGCAGCCGTACTGTTCGTGGTGTTCAGCCTGTTTCAGGATCTGATGTTTACGGCGAAGACCATGCTGGGTATTACGGCGCTGTTTAACATGGTGCTGTGCCTGCTCTGGCATTCCAATATTCAAAAGCTGTACCGGCGTGAGATTGAGCGGGAATATAAAGTAAAGAAGAAGCATCGGAAAAAGCATCTGAACAACGATAAATGGCGGATAGCTCTGGTTGTGGTGGCCTGCATTATCGGAGCGCCCATCGCAATTTTCCTGCTTGCCTTTATCATAGTCATTTTCAGCGATACCGCCTACATAGAGAGCAGCAAGTCACTGAAGATATTTTTGGCGCTGGTATCGGCGGCGTTTCAGCTGATAATTTTGCTGAAGGATATGCCGAAGCGGACGAAGCTCTGGAAAAATCGGACCCGGACCCTTCCGGCAGACTGGATTTGCCTGTTTGTGACGCTGCTGCTTGGGGTGACAGCTTATGTAAACCCGGTGGAGGACCTGTGGTATTATGGAGCGATTATGGCGGCTTTCGGCGTAGATATTCTGATGCTATTGGAAATCATCCGAGACTACAACCTGAGCTGTTCCCGGCCCATGCCGCAGTTCGAGCTATACAAAGGAGGGCATAACCGTGAGTAGAAGGAGAGAGAAAAAGCGCCTTCTTTGTAAAACAGGGATTGTGTGCGCGGTGATTTTGGGCGTCGGTCTGGGCAGTTTTTTCGTGGAAAGAATTTCGGCGGAAACAGCTGTGAAACAGGCGCAGACGTCTAAGGCAGAGGTGACAGAAAAGCAGATCCCATCCTTAACAGCTACAGACGGTACCGGCTCCACCCGTAATCCCGACGAGCCGGAATATTATGACGGCCTGGGTTACGACGTCATTTACCGGGACAAGGCAGAATTGGTGGGAGACGACGAAAAGGAGGCGGTTCTGGCCAGCATGGAGCCTATCTCCGAGTACGCTAACGTCATTTTCTATACCACGGACGAATATGAAGCTTCCGACACGGCGACGGTCTGCGAGAAGATCTGCGCGGGTTACTATGGCAGCTCAAAGAAAGCGCCGGTGGTCATGTTCGCCATCGACATGTATAACCGGGAAATCTATCTGTACTGTACCGGCCCCACCCGCCACATTATTCGCAACCGGGACGCCAACTCCATTACGGATAATATCTACCGCCTGGCCAGTGCCAGACGCTACGATGACTGCGCCATCGGAGCCTTCGAGCAGTGTCAGCGTCTTCTCACCGGCAGCAGTATCCGGCGGCCCATGCAGCGTATCAACAACCTGTTCCTGGCGATTATCCTGGGCTTTCTGATCAATTATCTGTACCTGCGCATATCGCGGAGCATGACGGCGAGCAAAGAAAAATGGAACGTGAAGCCCTTCGAAACCAATAAATTCACCCTGAAGACCACGAAAGAGTGTATACGCACCTACACCTATACCGAATCCGAAAGCTCCGGATCCGGCGGCGGTGGCGGCTTCAGCGGCGGCGGTGGCAGTTCCGGAGGAGGCGATTCCGGAGGCAGCTCCGGAGGCGGACACAGCTTCTAAAAGCGATAGAGAGAATTTGAAATTACCTTGACAGAAAATGCCGGTTGACACAGGCTTTTCTTCAGGGTAATTTTTATAGCAGAAAATGAAAAAGATAAAATTCTCAAAACTTTTTATAAAAGCGTGCCGTCTAATAGATAGAAGTGAAGAAATAGGAAGGAGAGCGTAACGAAAGATGAACACACCGTCTTTACAGCAAAAAGTGGAAGACCAGATCCTGGACAGCTACGAAGCCATGTACCGGCTGGCCTACACTTACGTAAGAAACGAAGAAGACGCCCTGGACATCGTACAGGAAAGTGTATATAAAGCCATAAAAAATGCGTCCAAGGTACAGCAGGAGAGCTACATCCGCACCTGGCTCTGGCGCATTGTGATGAATACAGCCGTGGATTACATCCGCAGCCGGAAAAATGAGACAGAACTTGATGCGGCAGGCGAGACCGGCAAAGAGGATACCTATCAGGACTTCGATACCCTGGAGGCCTTGAAAATTCTGGATGAGCGGGAAAAAGCAGTGGTGATCTTAAGGTTTTTCGAAGATCAGAAGCTGGATGACATCGCCCGTATTCTGCACGAAAATACGAATACCGTCAAATCCATATTGTATCGGAGCCTGAAGAAGCTCCGGGTTCAATTAACGGAAGGAGAGCTGCGCTATGAAGGATGAGAGGTTAGACAAAATGAATCAGGAATACCATGAGATTTTCATTCCCGCAGAGCTGAGACAGCGCGTAGAGACAGGCATCCGGGAAGCAAAAAAAGATATGGAAACGGAACGACAGACCACCATAGAAAGGAAGAAGAAGCCCATGAAAAAGAAAAATAATAAAATGATTACCTTTGCAAAAACCGTCGGAGGAGCGGCCGCAGCCGCACTGATCGCCATCACAGTTATGGCCAATTCCGGAGCAAGCATCGCCCACGCCATGGCGAAAATACCGGTCATCGGAGCTATCGCGGAGGTTGTCACCTTCCGGGAATATCAGGACAGCACCAATCAGATGTACGCAGACGTTAAGGTGCCGGAGGTAGAGGTGAAAAATGAAGACGGCACCGTCAATCAGGAAAGCACCAACGCCATCAACCAGAGCATCCAGGAATACACCGACGAGATCATTGCCCAGTATCAGGCAGACGTGGAGGCCGCAGATGGCCAGGGATATCAGGCAGTGGATCTGGATTATCAGGTGATTACCGATTCGGACCGCCTTTTCTCTATCCGCTTTGACAAGCTGGTAGTCATGGCCAGCGGCGAAGAAACAGTAAAAATATACCATATCGACAAGCAGACCGGTAAAATGATTAACTTAAGCGGTATCTTCAAAAAAGGCACCAACTTCATCGATCCGATTACAGCGAATATTAAGGAGCAGATGAAGGAGCAGATGGCTGCCGATGAGAATGTCACTTACTGGCTGGACAGCGATATTCCGGAATGGGATTTCAAGTCTATTACAGCGGACACCACCTTCTACATCAACGAGGAGGGCAGGCTGGTTATCGTATTTGACGAAGGAGAAGTGGCTCCCATGAGCATGGGCAGCGTGGAATTTGTGATTCCCACCGAGGTGATTCAGGATATTGTGCAGGATGGGTTCGTGCAGTAAAAGAGTATAAAAAATATCTCCTGTAGCGATGCAGGGGATATTTTTTATGGAATAGGAAATTCCGATAGAATTCCCTATTCCATAAAAAATATTAT
>NZ_JBBMFE010000020.1:0-56103 GCF_040096155.1 Laedolimicola intestinihominis
TAATAACCCCCCCCCCCCCCCCCCCACGTCGTTTTCGTCCGTCTATCGTCCTTATTCTTACACTTTCCCCATTTTTGTAAAGTCCACACCCCCATCCCATCTGCTACAATCCCCTTTGTTGAATTACAAGACACTAAAAACAGAAAGCAAAAGGAACGAAAGACGCCATGATTGGAGTTATCAAAGGCACCGGCTCCTGTGTGCCGGGGAAGGTCGTGACCAACGATGATATCGCCGGGCTGGTGGAGACCAGCGACGGGTGGATTCGGGAACGGACCGGAATTGAGGAACGGCATATCGCAACAGAGGAGACCTGCGTGGACCTGGCAGCAGAGGCGGCCCGGCGGGCGCTTCAGAACGCCGGAATGGATGCGGAGGAGCTGGATATGATTCTGGTATCTACCATCTCGCCGACCCGCGTCATGCCCTGTACGGCCTGCGAGGTGCAGGCAGCCATCGGGGCAAAAAAAGCCCAGTGCTTTGACCTGAGCGCAGCCTGCAGCGGCTTTGTGGTGGCATGGAATACTGTAAATGCTTACATGGCGGCGGGCTTTGTAAAAAAGGCCCTGATCATCGGAAGCGAGTGCCTGTCCAAGCTGACAGACTGGCAGGATCGGAGCACCTGCATCCTCTTTGGAGACGGGGCGGGAGCCGTGGCGGTGAGCGCAGAGGCGGGAACCCCTTTTCTTCCGGCGACTTACGCTGACGGCGCGTCAGGCGAAGCATTGACACTGCAAAGCAGGTATGGCAGCAGCCCGTTTCGTTCGGCGGGCGAAAGAAACAGCGAACCGGCAGGCAGCTATTTTATGGAAATGGATGGGCAGGCCGTGTTCAAATTCGCGGTCCGGAGGGTTCCGCAGGTTATCGAGGAAGTGCTGGAAAAAAATAGTATTCACAAAGAAGCCATTTCCCGGTATATACTGCACCAGGCCAACCGCCGCATCGTGGAGGCCGTGGCAAGACGCCTGGAGGAACCGGGTGAAAAGTTCCCCATGAACCTGCAGCATTACGGCAACACCTCATCCGCTTCCATCCCCATCCTGCTGGATGAGCTGAACCGGAGCGGACAGCTGAAAAAGGGACAGAAAATCGTGCTGGCAGGGTTCGGCGGCGGACTGATCTGGGGAGCGGCGGTGACGGAGTGGAACCGGGATTAAAAAACAAATTTTTAAAACAAAAGGAGAAAATGAAAATGTTTGAGCAGATTAAGAAAATTGTAGCAGAGAACCTGAATGTAGAGGAAGAGTGCGTAACGCTGGAAGCGTCCTTCAAAGAGGATTTAAAGGCCGATTCCCTGGACCTGTTTGAGATGGTTATGGCGCTGGAGGAAGAGTTCGATATGGAAATCCCGTCTGAGGATCTGGAACAGCTGGAGACAGTACAGGACGTCATCACTTATATTGAGAACCATAAATAAAAGTTCGTTTCGTGAAGCAGCCCGGAAAAACGGATGTGGCATGCGGCGGAAAACAAAGGAAAGGCAGAACATATGCAGACAAGAATTACAGATTTACTGGGAATCCGGTATCCGATTATCCAGGGCGGCATGGCCTGGGTGGCCGAGTATCATCTGGCGGCAGCCGTATCGGAAGCCGGCGGCCTTGGCATTATCGGCGCGGCCAACGCTCCGGCGGAATGGGTGCGGGAGCAGATTCGGGAGACAAAGAAGTGTACGGATAAGCCCTTTGGCGTCAATGTGATGCTGATGAGTCCCTACGCGGACCAGGTGGCGCAGGTCATTGCCGAGGAGGGCGTGGCTGTAGTCACCACCGGTGCGGGCAACCCGGAAAAATACATGGATCTGTGGAAATCCAAAGGCATCAGGGTAATTCCGGTGGTTGCCTCCGTGGCCCTGGCAAAGCGCATGGAGCGCTGCGGCGCAGACGCGGTAGTGGCCGAGGGCTGCGAGTCCGGCGGGCATGTGGGCGAGAGTACCACCATGGCGCTGGTGCCCCAGGTGGTGGACGCGGTAGAGATTCCGGTTATCGCCGCAGGCGGCATCGCCGACGGCAGAGGCGTGGCGGCGGCCCTGATGCTGGGTGCGGAGGGCGTGCAGATGGGCACCCGATTTGTGGCCACCACCGAGTGCCAGGTGCATCCGAATTATAAGGAGAAGGTGCTGAAAGCCCGGGATATCGACACCCGCGTTACAGGCCGGACCACCGGTCATCCGGTCCGGGCGCTTCGCAATGAAATGACAAAGAAGTATCTGGAAATGGAAGCGGCGGGAGCCACAGCAGAGGAATTGGAATATCTGACCCTGGGCGGCCTTCGAAAGGCTGTCGTGGAGGGCGATGTGAAAAACGGCAGTGTTATGTCAGGCCAGATAGCAGGACTGGTGAAGGATGAGCTTCCCTGTAAGGAAGTCGTGGAAAACGTTATGGCAGAGACGGAAAAGGTCTTAAAGGGAGCGGCAAAGTATGAGTAAAACCGTGTGGATGTTCCCGGGACAGGGAGCCCAGAAGGTGGGCATGGCAAAGGATTTTTACGAAAATAGTACCCTGGCGCGGCAGCTTTTTGACGAGGCGGACGCGGCATTGGATTTCAACCTTAAGGATACCTGCTTTGAGGAAAATGAGCAGATCCACCTGACGGAATACACCCAGCCCTGTCTGGTGACGGCCTGTCTGGCCATGGCGGCAGAGCTTCGAAAGCGTGGCTTCAGACCGGATATGACGGCGGGCTTAAGCCTTGGCGAGTACGCGGCCATCGCGGCGGCAGGCGGCATGAGTCCACCGGACGCCATCCGTCTGGTGCGGAAGCGGGGATTGCTCATGCAGAATACGATCCCGGCAGGTGAGGGAGCCATGTGCGCGGTGCTGGGAATGGAGACGGCAGTGATCGAGACGGTGCTTTCCGGCGTCGATGGCGTGACCATCGCCAATTATAACTGTCCGGGTCAGCTTGTGATTACCGGAAGAACGGCGGCGGTAGAGACGGCAGCAGAAAAGCTGAAGGCTGCAGGGGCCAGACGTGTGGTTCCCTTGAAGGTCAGCGGACCGTTCCATTCCCCACTCCTGGAAAGCGCGGGAGAGAAGCTGTCAGAGGAGCTTGCTAAAGTAGAATTCCATGAGTTAGACGTACCTTACTACGCCAATGTGACGGCGGCAAAGGTTACGGATAAAGCGGAAATCGCTCCGCTTCTGGCGAAGGGCGTATCCTCTCCGGTGCGCTGGCAGCAGAGCGTGGAGGCTATGATCGCGGACGGCGCGGATACCTTTGTGGAAATCGGGCCGGGTCGGACGCTTGCCGGATTTCTGAAGAAAATCAACCCGGGCGTGAAGGTTTATCATGTGGCAGCATGGGAAGATATGGAGAGTCTGGTACAGTAAAAAGAGGAAAAAGCAGATTTTAAAGAAGGCAGTTTTCGAAAAAGGAAAGCTGGGACAGGAAAGAGATAAAAGAATGAGTTTAGACGGAAAAATCACCCTGGTAACAGGCGCGTCCCGGGGCATTGGCCGGGCCATCGCCATAGAGCTGGCGGCAAAGGGGGCCTTTGTCATCGTCAATTACAACGGCTCCGAAGCGGCGGCAGCCGAAACGGTGCAGGCCATCGAGGCGGCAGGCGGCAAAGCGGCAGCCTGGCAATGCAATGTGGCTGATTACGCAGCCTGTGAACAGATGGTAAACGGCGTACTGGAACAATACAAGCGGATCGACATTCTGGTCAACAACGCGGGCATTACCCGGGATAATCTGTTGATGAAAATGTCCGAGGCGGAATTCGACGCAGTCCTGGACACGAACCTGAAGGGAACCTTTCATACCATGCGTTTTGTGTCCCGGCAGATGCTGAAGCAGCGGGCGGGCCGCATCATCAATCTGGCCTCGGTAGTCGGCATCGTCGGAAATGCAGGTCAGACCAACTACGCGGCTTCCAAAGCAGGCGTCATCGGCATGACAAAGACGGCGGCGAAGGAGCTGGCAGCCCGCGGCATTACGGTCAACGCCATTGCGCCGGGCTTTATCGAGACAGACATGACGGGCAAGCTCAGTGAGAAAATCAGAGAGCAGATGAGTGCCCAGATTCCGCTGGGACATTTTGGAAAACCGGAGCATGTGGCGAAAGCGGCGGCCTTCCTGGCTTCCGACGACGCGGCATATATCACCGGACAGGTACTGAACGTAGACGGCGGCATGGTAATGTAACACAGGCGAATTAGAGGAGCTTAGAAATAAATGAAAAGACGAGTGGTTGTAACGGGACTGGGCGCAGTGACCCCCATCGGCAATACCGTACCGGAATTCTGGCAGGGAATCCGGGAGGGCCGGGTAGGAATCGGTGAGATTACCCGTTTTGATACAGAAAGCTTTAAGGTAAAGCTGGCGGCGGAGGTCAGGGATTTCGATGCGGCGGAGCGTATGGATCCCAAGGCAGCAAAGCGCATGGAACGTTTTTCCCAGTATGCGGTGGCAGCGGCCAAAGAGGCCTTTGCAGACGCGGATCTGCATCTGGAAGAGGAGGATCCCTTCCGGGCAGGCGTCATCGTAGGCTCAGGCATCGGCTCCCTGGAGACAGTGGAGAGCGAGTACGCAAAAATCCTGAAGGGGAATGTAAAGCGGGTAGCGCCCCTGATGGTGCCGAAAATGATTTCCAATATGGCAGCAGGCAATATCTCCATCCAGCTGGGACTGCGCGGAAAATGCACCAATGTGGTGACAGCCTGCGCGTCCGGAACCCACTGCATCGGCGACGCGTTCCGGGCTATCCAGTACGATGACGCGGATATCATGCTGGCAGGCGGTGCGGAGAGCTGTATCTGCCCCACCGGCGTGGCAGGCTTCCAGGCGCTGACGGCTCTGACAGAAGAGACAGACCCGGCCCGGGCGTCCATTCCCTTTGACAAAGACCGGAGCGGTTTTGTACTGGGCGAGGGCGCAGGCGTGGTGGTACTGGAGGAGCTTCAGCATGCACTTGCGCGGGGCGCGCGGATCTATGCGGAGCTGGTGGGCTATGGGGCCACCGGAGACGCCTTCCACATCACATCCCCCAGTGAGGACGGAAGCGGCGCGGCCAAAGCCATGGAGCTGGCCATAAAAGAGGGCGGCGTCCGGCCGTCAGAGGTGGATTATATCAACGCCCACGGAACGGCCACTCATCACAATGACCTTTACGAGACCCGGGCCATCAAGGCAGCCTTCGGTGAAGCGGCAAAGGACGTGGTTATCAATTCCACCAAGTCCATGATTGGCCACCTGTTGGGCGCGGCAGGCGGCGTGGAGTTTGTAGTCTGCGCGAAAGCGGTGGAGGAAAATTATATTCACCAGACGGTGGGAACCCGGGAAACGGATGAGGAGTGCGACCTGAATTACGCCATCGGCGCGCCGGTGGAAAAAGAGGTACGCTACGCGCTTACCAATTCCCTGGGCTTTGGCGGACACAACGCCAGCCTGCTTCTGAAGAAATATGAAGCGTAGGAGGATATGGAATATGGAATTTGAAAATATCTTAAAGCTAATTGACAGTGTTTCCGCCTCCAGTCTGGACAGCTTTGTCTACGAGCAGAACGGGACGAAGATAAAGCTGGAAAAGAAGAAGCAGAAGATCCGGGTCAACGGGTCCTCAGCCTTAAGCGCAGAGCAGCTTTTAACAGGCGCAAAGGTGGGTCTGACAACGGAAGGTTCAGCTGTCCGCGCAGCAGGAACAGCGGCAGAGCTAGATACCGTGAGCCAGGTACCCGACACACAGAAGCCCGGCAAAACGATTACCTCCCCTCTGGTGGGTGTATTCTATACCGCCCCGTCCGAGGACGCGGATCCCTTCGTAAAGGCGGGCGATTCGGTAAAAAAGGGTCAGGTTGTGGGCATCGTGGAAGCCATGAAGCTGATGAACGAGATTACCAGCGACTGTGACGGTGTCGTCCGGGAGGTCTGCGCAGAAAACGCAGAGGCCGTGGAGTACGGCCAGCCGCTGTTTGTGATTGAGGAGGCGTAGTATGAAGCATCTGGATATCAATCAGATAAAAGAAATCATTCCCCACCGCCACCCATTTCTGCTGGTGGATTACATCGAGGATTACGAGCCCGGAGAGTTTGCCGTTGGTTATAAATGCGTCAGCTACCGGGAGGATTTCTTTGCAGGACATTTCCCCCAGGAGCCGGTGATGCCGGGCGTGCTGACCGTGGAGGCCCTGGCCCAGGTGGGTGCGGTGGCGATTTTGTCCCTGCCGGAAAACCGGGGAAAGACCGCGTACTTTGGAGCCATTGATAAATGCAAATTCAAAGGGAAGGTAGTGCCCGGCGACAAGCTGCGGCTGGAGACAAGAATTATCAAACGGAAAGGGCCGGTGGGCGTGGGCGAGGCCATTGCCAGTGTGGACGGAAGGGTAGTCGTGCGCGCGGAGCTGACCTTTATGATTGGGTAAATAGGAGTTTTTTATGATTAGAAAAGTTCTGGTAGCCAACCGCGGCGAAATCGCGGTGCGCATCATCCGGGCCTGCAGGGAAATGGGAATCGAGACGGTGGCGGTCTATTCCGAGGCCGACCGGGAAGCCCTGCACGCCAAGCTGGCGGACGAAGCAGTCTGCATCGGTCCGGCGGCCTTAGGCGACAGCTATCTCTCCATGGAGAAAATAATCAGCGCCACGATTATTTCAGGCGCAGACGCCATTCATCCGGGCTTCGGGCTGCTGTCGGAGAACAGTAAGTTCGCGGAGCTTTGCGAGAAATGCGGCATCATTTTTATCGGTCCCGGTTCAGACGTCATTGCGAAGTTGGGCAATAAGCAGGAGGCCCGCAATACCATGGTGGCTGCAGGCGTGCCGGTAATTCCCGGTACCAAGGAGGCCGTTTACGATCCGAAAAAGGGCGCGGAGGAAGCGGGACGCATCGGTTATCCGGTCATGATCAAGGCGGCTCTGGGAGGCGGCGGAAAGGGTATGCGCGTGGCGGAGAACGCCGATGAATTTGAGCAGAATTTCCGCCTGGCGCAGGCTGAGGCAAAGCAGGCCTTCGGCGACGATTCCATGTACATTGAGCATTTTATCACCCATCCGAGACACATCGAATTTCAGATTCTGGCCGACAGCTTCGGCAATGTGATTCACCTGGGAGAACGGGACTGCTCCATCCAGCGAAACCACCAGAAGATGATTGAGGAAGCACCAAGCCCGGCTCTTTCAGAGGAACAACGCCGGGAAATGGGTGAGACGGCAGTGCGCGCGGCAAAGGCGGCAGGCTATGTGAACGCCGGAACCATTGAATTTCTGCTGGAAAAGAATGGAAACTACTATTTCATGGAAATGAATACCAGAATTCAGGTGGAGCATCCGGTAACGGAATGGATTACGGGCATTGACCTGATCAAGGAGCAGATCCGCATTGCATCCGGAAAGAAGCTTGGGATCACCCAGGAACAGGTTCAGATCCGTGGCCACGCCATCGAGGTCCGCATCAACGCGGAGAAGCCGGAGGAGAATTTCCGGCCCTGTCCGGGTACGGTGACAGGACTTCATCTGCCGGGCGGCAAGGGCATTCGTATTGACTCCGCTATTTACAGCGGGTATACGATACCGCCTTACTACGATTCCATGATTGCGAAAATCAGTGTCTGGGCCAGAACCAGAAGCGAAGCTATCCGGAAGATGGAGAGCGCTCTGGGTGAGGTGATTATCGAGGGCGTAGACACAAATGTGAATTACCAGTATGGAATTCTGGAGGATGAAGATTTTCGGAAGGGTAATGTGGATATTGAGTTTATCAATGACAGACAGCAGGTAATCTGAAATTGTCGGACCGGATATCAAATATTGCAGCCGGAATTGGATGAAGATAGAGGATAGACATATGAATCTGGATCATGTATTTAAGAAAACGAATAAAAGAATCCTCGGTGGCAGCACCCGCCGTCCCGAGGTCCCCGAAGGACTTCTGTCCAAATGTAATATGTGCGGCGGCGCTATCGTGACCGAGGATGTGAAGAAAAATTATTATATATGTCCCAGATGTAAGGGATATTTCCGCGTCCATGCCCGGGAGCGCGTCCGCCGGGTGGCCGACGAGGGAAGCTTTGAGGAGTGGGATCAGGATTTGACAGGCGGAAATCCGCTGGATTACCCGGGTTATGAGGAAAAACTGGCAGCCACCCGTCTGAAGACAGGTCTTCGGGAGGCTGTTGTTACCGGGAAATGCCGCGTCGGCGGACAGGAGACGGTGCTTGGCGTCATGGACGGACGCTTCCTTATGGCCAGCATGGGCGAGGCTGTGGGAGAGAAAATCACCCGGGCAGCGGAACGGGCCACAAGGGAACGCCTGCCGCTGATTCTCTTTACCTGTTCCGGCGGGGCCAGAATGCAGGAGGGCATCTTTTCCCTGATGCAGATGGCCAAGACCAGCGCAGCGCTCAAACGCCATTCCGACGCAGGCTTACTCTATATCACGGTGCTGACTGATCCGACCACCGGCGGCGTCACTGCCAGCTTCGCCATGGAGGGCGATATCATTCTGGCAGAGCCGGGCGCGCTGATCGGATTCGCAGGACCCAGGGTTATTGAGCAGACCACCGGGCAGAAGCTGCCGAAGGGCTTTCAACGGGCAGAGTTTCTGCTGGAGCATGGCTTTATCGATCGGATCGTAGAACGGGGCGAGCTGAAACAGACCCTGAGCGATATTCTGCGGGTGCATCGGGCGCCGGGTAAGGGCAGGGCGATAGCAGAAGCGCAGCAGCCACAGAAAGCAGTTGGCAGACAGCTGCAAAGGACCGGTTCAGATAAAACAGCCTGGGAGCGCGTCCAGCTCTCCCGCGATAAAAAGCGGCCCCGCGGTCACGCCTATATCGCAGCCCTGTTTGAGGATTTCTATGAGCTTCACGGCGACCGCCTTTTTGCGGACGACCGCGCGGTCCTTGGCGGTATCGCCACCTTCCTGGGCCGCCCGGTCACAGTCATTTCCCAGGAAAAGGATCAGAACTTCGGCATGTGTTCCCCGGACGGCTACCGCAAGGCTCTGCGGCTGATGCATCAGGCGGAGAAATTCGGACGTCCCGTGATCTGCTTCGTGGACACCCCGGGCGCGGCCTGCGGTGTGGAGGCGGAGGAACGTGGCCAGGGAGAGGCCATCGCCCGCAATATCTACGAAATGTCCGCTCTGAAGGTGCCGGTTCTTAGCGTCATCATCGGAGAGGGCGGCAGCGGCGGCGCGCTGGCCCTGGCAGTGGGAAATGAAGTGTGGATGCTGGAAAATTCTGTATATTCCATACTTTCGCCGGAGGGCTTTGCCAGCATTCTCTGGAAGGACAGCAAGAGGGCAAAGCACGCGGCAGAATGTATGCGCCTCACGGCGGCGGAGCTAAAGGCTTCAGGCATGGTGGAGCGTGTATTTCCGGAGCCGGAGCATTTTACAGAGGAAAATCTGTACCAGGTGACTGCGTTTCTTGAGAGAGCAGTCGAAGAGTTCCTGAATAAATATGGAGAAATGAGTGGCCGGGAGCTGGCAGAACAGCGCTATCACCGATTCCGTCAGATAGGAACCACTGAGAAAGAGTAAAAACGTGGATGAAACGTTGCAGAGAGAGGATATGAAGCAGAAAGAATTAAAAATCGGAGATTTGACGCTTCGAAGACCCATTTTTCAGGGCGGCATGGGCGTCGGGGTGAGTCTCGGCGGCCTGGCGGGCGCAGTGGCAGCGGCAGGCGGCGCGGGAGCCATCTCGGCAGCCCAGATCGGTTTTCGGGAACCGGATTTTGACACCCGCACGTTGGAAGCCAATCTGCGGGCCATGGATAAGGAATTGAATAAAGCCCGGAGAATTGCAAAGGGTGGCGTGGTAGGCTTTAATATTATGGTGGCCATGCAGCACTACGCAGATTATGTAAGGCAGGCTGTGAAGGGAGGAGCGGATTTTATCGTATCCGGCGCGGGGCTTCCCGTGGATTTACCCGGCTATGCAGCCGGAAGCGATGTGAAGCTGGCGCCTATTGTCTCCACGGAGAAGTCTGCTGCCGTGATTCTGAAGTACTGGGCAAAAAAATGGAACCGGGTGCCGGATTTTCTGGTCATCGAGGGGCCAAAGGCCGGAGGACACCTGGGTTTTACCGGGGAGCAGCTTTCTTTCTTTGACGCAGTGACTTACCGGGAAGAAGTAAAAAGAATCATCGCGAAGGTACAGGAATACGAGGAAAAATTTTCCGGAAAAATTCCGGTGGTGCTGGGCGGCGGCATCAGCAGTCGGGAGAAAGCGGACGAGGCGTTTGCTCTGGGCGTGGACGCTATTCAGGTGGCAAGCCGTTTTGTGACCACGGAGGAATGTGACGCGGATGAGCGTTATAAGCAGGCTTATATCAAAGCACGGAAAGAGGATGTGATGCTCGTAAAAAGTCCGGTAGGCATGCCGGGCCGGGCCATCCGCAATTCCCTTGCCGAGCGTGTTATGGGCGGGGAAAAATTTCCGCCAAAGCGCTGCCGTGGCTGCATCAAAGGCTGTAAGCCGGCGGAAATTCCCTACTGTATTACCGAAGCGCTGATTCAGGCCGTGAAGGGCGATGCAGAGAACGGGCTTTTGTTCTGCGGGGCAGACGCCTGGAAGGCAGAACGAATGGAGACGGTGCAGGAGGTCATAGATGACCTGGTGTAACTGATGGCTTTTCGAACAGTGAAAACTGTGCTATAATAACATCTGTATGTGCAGAAATACTCTGCTCGTACAGGTGTTATTTTTGTTATGAAATATCCGTAAGGAGAACTTATTTTGAATTTATTTTCCCAAAATCACAATAAAAGAACCCGTTTCACCCGCATGTGCATCGGCGAGGCGGTTTTCGCCCTGATGGACAAGAAGGAATATGAGAAAATCAAGGTGTCGGACATCGTAAAGCGGGCTGGCGTGTCCCGGGTGACCTTTTATCATTATTATGAGACGAAGGAGGACGCGCTGACGGATTTCTTTCACGAGATCGTGGCGGGCTATATCCGCGAATGCAGGGAGGAGCAGGTGGGACGCTTCCATGACCGTAGCAGCATTATCCACGCACTCAAATATTTCGACCGGTACTCGGTATTCATCCTGAAGCTGGTGGACGCGAAGCTTCTCTACATCATCCAGGACGCCATGAACGATTACATGATGAAGCGCATCATGCCCCATTATAAAATCCCGGTCTACGAACTCTATTTCTATGGCGGGGCATTGCTGAATGTGTTTATTCAGTGGGAAAAAAACGGAAAGCGGGAGCCTGCGGAAATGATCGCGGATCAGATTACGAGTTATTGTTCACTGCGTTCACAATAACAATTAAAACCGACCATAAAAGGAGAACGAAGTGCAGTTTTTATATGAGATACCGGCAGAATTCTGGAGTCTGTTCCGCTCGGGTAACCGGGACGTGTACATCGAGGCCCTGCTGGCCATCAATGACGAATATCAGTATAACAATTATTTCCTGAGCAGGGAGGCCTGTGTGCAGATTCTGACGGACATGTGCCGGGAATCCGCCTGGAGCTTTGAGCGGGAGGAGGACGAGACCGACGAGGAGGAGCACAGCGCCCTTCCGGGTCGTATCCTTGGCTGGCTTCTGCGCCATAAATGGCTGCGCCGGGTGGAGGATTACACCGCGATGACGGTCAATATCGTAATCCCCGATTACGCGGCGATTATGATCGACTCCTTCGACCGTCTGGTCAATGAGCAGATGGAGGAGACGCAGGTTTACATCCAGAACGTGTACGCCACGCTCTTTTCCTTTAAAAATGACCGGCGTAAAAATCTGTCCATGCTGAAAACGGCCCTGGTCAACACGAAGAAGCTGAACAAGGCCCTGCAGGATATGCTGCACAACATGGACAAGTTTTTCGAGCGTCTGCTGGAGCAGAAGAATTATAAAAATCTGTTGAAGGAGCATCTGGATGGCTTCGTAGAGACCGCTGTCCAGCAGAAATACCACATCTTAAAGACCAGCGACAATTTCTATATTTACAAGATGGATATCAAGCGATGCCTGCGAAGTATGCGGGAGGAGCCGGAGATCGCCCCGGAGCAGGAGACGGAAATGCTGGATCTGGTGGATCAGATCGAGCGCGGCTTTGACGACATCGAGCATCGCATCGCCAATATGGACCGGGAGCACAGCAAATACATCCGAGCCACAGTCAGCCGTCTGAATTATCTCTTAAGCGATGAGACTGAGCGTCACGGCCTGCTGGTGCAGCTTCTGAACCATCTGGGCGCCGACCGGGAGCCGGAGGAGCAGGCGGAGAAGCTGGCGCAGGTGGCAGAGCGTATGCAGCTCACCGGATTCTCCGTGCTGAACGAGCAGCCCCTGTACCGGCAGCGGCGGCGCAGACGCTTTGAGGATGAACTGACCGGGGAGGAGAAGCCAAAGGAAATGTCCCGGGAGGATATTCTGCGGATGAATCAGATTCGCCATCGCTTTACGAGGAAGGAGATCGAGGATTTCATCGGCTCCCATATGGAGGATGGTGTACTGGAGACCGACCGGATTACGCTTCAGAACGACGAGGATTTCGAGAAGCTGATTCTGGCCTACGACCTTTCTGTGCGGCGCAGCAGCCCTTATCGGGTAGTCGTGCAGGAGGAACAGCTGGAAAACGGCGAGTACCGGTACCCCAGGATGGCTTTTTTCCCGAGACAGGAAAAAACCGATATAGAAAAAGAGGATTAGGAAAACCATATGTTAGAACAATACCAGGAATGGAACACTATAGAACAGGAAACCGTGCAGGCAGTGATTCGGAAGCTCTTATCCCAGACCTTCCTGCTGGAACGGAAATATGATAAAAAAAGCGGCCGGATGGCCTCGGATCGGGAATATGAATTCTGCGCCGACCATCTGGAATTTCTGACCGAATACTTTGCCGTGGCCGGTATTACCATCCGACAGAATTACGAGCTGGGCATCATTTATATCCGGGGCGCGGAGGGCGCGGGCGAGCGTCTGACGAAGCTGACGACCCTGTATCTTTTGCTTCTGAAGCTGATTTACGATGAAAAGATGGCGGCGGTATCCAGCAGCACCCAGGCCTTCACGACCGTGGGCGAGCTGAACGGAAAGCTCGGCGAATTCCGTCTGGTGCGGGGTCTGCCTTCGATTACCGAGCAGAAGCGGGCCTTTGCGGCACTGAAAAAATACCAGATGGTGGAATTGCTGGACGGCCTGGAGGAGATGGGCGAGGCCTGCAGAATCCTGATTTACCCAAGCGTCAATCTGGCGCTTCTTCGGGAGGACGCGGGCGAGCTGGTAAAGACATTTGAGGAAACGGAAGAGGAGTCGGAAGATGGAGCAGCAGACACAGGCTTATAAAATATTTACCAAGATAGGGCTCAATAACTGGCATTATATTGACCGGAAGGTCTTAAGCCTCAACGAGAGCATCAACTTTTTCACCGGTCATTCCGGCAGCGGCAAGTCCACGGTGATTGACGCCATGCAGATCGTTCTGTATGCCAACACTGATGGCCGCGGCTTCTTCAACAAGGCGGCGGCGGACGATTCCGACCGAAGCCTGATCGAGTACCTTCGGGGTATGATCAACATCGGGGAGAATAACCAGATTTCCTATCGGAGAAATAAGAACTTTTCATCCACCATCGTACTGGAAATGGAGCAGAGCGCCACAAAGGAGAAGGAGTGTATCGGCGTGGTATTCGACGTGGACACTTCTACAAACGAAATCGGTCGTCTGTTTTTCTGGCATAAGGGCGGCATGATTTCGGGAGACTACCGGACCCGGGAGCGGACCATGACCACCGGTGAGGTGCGGGAATATCTGCAAAAGCATTTCACCCGAGAGGAATATTTTTACACCTCCAACAACGAGCGTTTCCGCCGGAATCTCTACGACGTCTATCTGGGCGGCCTGGATATGGAGAAATTTCCGCGGCTGTTTAAGCGGGCCATTCCCTTCCGTATGAACATAAGGCTGGAAGATTTTGTAAAAGAATATATCTGCATGGAGCAGGACATCCACATTGAAGATATGCAGGAGAGCGTGCAGCTCTATGGCCGCATGTGCCGGAAAATCGAGGCTGCCATGCGGGAGATTGAGGAGCTGAACCGGATCGGGGAGCAGTATCAGGCCTTTTCCGGCGCTCAGGAGGAGCTGGCAGGGCTTCATTACCGGCAGGAGAAGCTTAAGGTGCTGCAGCTTCGGGAAGAAATTCGCAAAACCCAGGAGCAGCTGGGACTCTGGCAGTCAGATCTGGCGCTTCTGAAGGAAAAAGAACAGGAAAATGAGGCGCTGGCAGCCGATCTGGAGCAGCAGTACCACGAGATCAACATACAGCTGACCGATACAGGCTACGCGCTGCTGGAAGAGAAGCTGCGCAATCTGGAGGAAGCCTATGCACGTCTGGGCCGCAGCGAGGAGAAATGGACGGCTCTGGCCGTGAAGCTGGAGGCCTGGGAGGATGTGGAAAGCGTCTCCAATCAGGCCCTGAACGACATTGAGAAGTTCCGGACCGGCAGAATTACGGCGGAGGAGATCACGCGGCTGAAAAAATCCCTGGCCGAGGTACATGAGGAGGCGGACGGAGAGCAGCGTGAGGCGGCGTCTGAGATGCGGACGCTTCGGAAGGAAGCGAAGCTTATTGAGAGCGAGCTTGCGGAGCTGCGTTCCGGCAAGACATCCTACCCGAAGGAGCTGACCTTTGCCCGGGCGGAAATAGAGCGTCGGCTGTACGAGAGCCTTGGCAGGCGGGTGCAGGTGCGGATTCTGGCGGATCTTTTGGAGATTCGTGATGAGAAATGGCGCAACGCCGTCGAGGGCTTCCTGGCCTGGAACAAGCTGGCCCTGATCGTGGAGCCGAAGTACGTGAAGGAAGCCATGGCCATCTATGAAACCCTGGATCCGAAGAAATACTGGCGGGTATCCGTGGTGGATACGGAGCGTTTGATGAAGGAGGAGCAGCATGTGAAGCCTGAGGCGCTGGCTTCGGAGGTGAAGGCGGGCGAGGCTTATGTGAAGGCCTACGTGGATTTCCTTCTGGGAAATGTGCAGAAATGCGAGAATACCGAGGAGCTTCGCGGATGCCGCATCGGCGTGACCGCGGACTGCCGCCTGTATCAGAACTATCAGCTGCGCCGCCTGAATCCCGATAATTACACGAAATTCGCCTACATCGGCGAAAAGAGTAAGCAGCAGCGGCAGAAGGAGCTTTCCGCTCAGCTTGAGAAGCTCACTGACAAAATCGGGCAGTTTAAGAAGACAGAAGATCTGGCATCTGAAATTCTGGCCCATGAATATCTGGCCGACGCCACGGAGGAATACCGGAGCCTGCTGGATGATGTGAAGGAAAAACAGCAGAAGGAGAAGGAGCTTCAGGAGCTGAAGAATCGGATGGAGGAGCTGAATTCCGGTATCGTGGAAGAGCTGAAGACGAAGCGGACGGAGATCCTGGAGAAGCAGGCTGCCGCGAAGGTCGAACTGGAACGGGTGAAGCATCAGATCTGGGACAAGGAGCGTTCCGTGGAGAGCGGCAGTGCGGGTCTGACCGGCCGAAACGTGGAGCTGGTGGAGGCGGAACGCGCGCTCCGTGGTTCCGAAAAAGATGAGGAAGCCTTCGAGAGCTATATACAGGAGTATAAAAATCCCCGTTATGCGCGGCTTCTGGAGGAGACGGCTGCGGCCATGGAGCGAAGCATCGCGGACTGCGAGAAGCAGAAGAGCGTCCTGGTGGAGGTTCGGACCGACTACCTGAAAAATCATCCCCAGCGGGATTTCTCCGCGTCTGCCGGGGACAATGGGGATTACGAGAAGCTTTTGGCGAAGCTTCAGTGCGGCGAGCTGGAGGCTTATAAGAAAAAAGCCAACGCCCAGGCCAAGTCTGCGGTGGAGCATTTTAAAGAGGACTTTATCTACAAGATTCGAAGCGCCATCCGGGAGGCCTATGTGCGCAGGGATGAGCTGAACCGGATTATCCGGAACCTGGATTTCGGCAAGGACCGTTACCAGTTCCGTATCGGTCGGAGCAAGGGCCGGGACGGCGAGTTTTACGATATGTTCATGGATGAGGATCTGGACATCGATCCGTCCACCCTGTCCGTGTCCGTGGATCACCAGATGAACCTGTTTTCCATGAGCCATGAAAATAAATACGGCCACATGATCAGCGAGCTTCTGGATCTCTTTATCCCGCCGGAGAACGCCACAGCGGCGGAGCTGGAGGAGGCCCGGAAAAACATGGAGAAATATGCGGATTACCGGACCTACCTGTCTTTTGAGATGGAACAGATCGTGGAGGGCGACGAGCAGCGCCTGGTCATCGGCCTCAGCAAAATGATTAAGAAGAATTCCGGCGGCGAGGGCCAGAACCCGCTCTACATCGCGCTTCTGGCCAGCTTTGCCCAGGCCTACCGCATCAATCTGTCCGCACGGGCGTCCAGACGGCCTACCATCCGTCTGGTGGTGCTGGACGAGGCCTTTTCCAAGATGGATGCGGAGAAGGTGGCCAGTTGCATCGACTTGATAAGAAGCCTTGGCTTCCAGGCCATCATCAGCGCCACCAACGACAAGATTCAAAACTACATCGAAAATGTGGACAAGACCTTCGTGTATGCGAACCCGAATAAGAAGAATATTTCCATTCAGGAGTTTGAAAAGAAGGACTTTGGCGAGCTGGTGACGGAGGAATAAGAGACAGGCTGCAACAGGGGAATCGAGCCCCTGCTGTACGATGGAAAATATGGGAATACAAATGCCGGGGTATCCGGAAGGAAAGGGGAAGGTATGAGGAGAGAGAAGAGAGAACGGGAAGAGCGGCCTAGGAGACGGGTAGGCTTTAAGACAATTCTGCATTTTATCGAGATTGTGGTGATAGCGGCAGCCGTCGTGTTCGTGGCGAACCGCTTTGCGCCGAAGAGCGAGACGCAGATCACCAGCAGCTTCATCAGCGACAAGCTGGAGATGGTCAGCGAGCTGACCACGGCCAAGCTGACCTATAACGGTCTGGTCTACTACTCTGACGGCAGCATCCCGCTACTGACCCAGAAGTCCTTCACCATGACCTACCGGGCCGAGGTACGGGCCGGCGTGGACTTGTCTCAGGCGGACATCAAGATCACCGACAAGGAGGTGCAGCTGACCCTTCCGGCAGTCCGGATCCTGGACACCGTGGTGGATTCCGATTCCATCCAGTTCTACGATGAGAAAGCCGCCCTCCTGAACTGGGGCAAGAAAACAGACGTCCTGGACGGCATGACCGCCGCCCAGAAAGACGTAGAAGAAAAAGCCGACTTCGACAGCCTGAAAGCCGAAGCCAGGACACAGACCAAGCAGCTCCTCACAGGGCTCTTTGCAGGCGCCATCGGGGAGCGGGAGCTGGTGGTGAAGTTCGCGGAGTAGATGCCGGAAAATGCATGGAAAAGGGCTGGAATCTTTGAGAAAAATCAGAGATTTCAGCCCTTTTATTGTAAAAGAAAAGCCCGAAAGCATCAAACTTTCAGGCTTCTTTCAGCAGGGGATGAGAGAATCGAACTCCCACTAAGGGTTTTGGAGACCCCTGTCATGCCATTTGACCAATCCCCTGTATCAAACGTGCTTAATATTTATACCATGAAATGATGGCTATTGTCAAGAAGAAAATAGAAAAAAGTAGAAAAATCGATCTTAAACTATTCTTAAAACTTTAGTACTTGACATTACATAGTAGTAGGTGTAACCTAATATCAGACACAGGAACGTGCGGGAGGGATGAAATGAACCCACAATTTAAAAAGGGCGTGCTGGAGCTGATTGTGCTGGAGGCGGTGCGCCGGAAGGATCGGTACGGGTATGAACTGGTGGAGGAGGTTTCCCGGGTCATTGACGTGAATGAGGGAACCATTTACCCGCTGCTGAAGCGCCTGACCAATGAACATTATTTTGAGACATACCTTCGGGAGTCCACAGAAGGGCCCCCACGAAAATATTATCATCTGACGGCAGCAGGGATTCTCTATCGGGATTCCCTGGCGAAGGAATGGATAGAATTTCAGCAGCAGGTCGGGAAGTACCTGAAGGAGGGAGAACAACATGAGTAAAGAAGCATTTCTGACAGAGCTTGCGGGACATCTGAAGGTGCTGGAGGAACGGGAGCAGCAGGATATTCTGGATGAATATGCCCAGCATATTGATATGAAGATACAGAACGGCATGTCCGAGGAGGAGGCCATCGGCGATTTCGGGCCGGTGAAGGAACTGGCGGCGGAGATTCTGGAGGCCTACCATGTGAACCCGGAGTACGGCGACAGCAGCCGCCGTGTAAAGATGGATTTCGAGAGCGCGGCCCAGTCTGCGGAGCAGGGCATCCGTCAGGCGGGCGGATTTCTGAAAAAGGCGGGAAAGAAGCTGGTACAGTGGATACAGGAGGTCTGCGCCTGGATTGGGAAACCGTTCCATAAGAAGCCTGTGGGAAAGCCAGTGGAGCAGCCGGAGGAAACCGAAAGCCCGGCCGTACAGGGGACAGCCGCAGACGGTGTAGCTTCAGAGAAAAGCGCAGCCGGATATAGCCCGGCAGCTTCCCGAAAAGCATACACTAGCTCCGAACAGGGCATGCCAGGAAAACTTATCGGCTTCTGCCGTGACATCCTGAGGGGCTACGGCCGCCTGATTGGCAGCGCCGTCCGCATCTTAAGAAAACTGCTTGTATGGCTCCTGCACATTTGCTGGGACCTGCTCCGCTGGGGCGTACGCCTCTGCTGGAACGTCTTTTGGTTCTGCGCCGCGGTCTGCCTGGCACTGGGAACCATCGCCGCCATTTTCTGCTTTGGCGCGCTCCTGATTCTCTGCTTCCAGGGCTACCCGCTTATCGGCGTGACCTTGATGAGCCTTGGCGGTCTGCTCTGCGGCGGCGCGCTGACCTGTGCGGCCTGGGGCCTGATTCGTCGGAAAAAGACCGAAGAGAAAACCGCCGTCCTGGAAAATGAGGTCGATACAGATGACGAGCCGGAAGAAGACGATTTCACAGACGAGGCCGTAGAGGCAGAGGAGGATGAACATGACCAGATTGCATAAAATAACTATCGGCATCTTTTGCGGCGGTATCCTGCTGTCCGGCATCGGCGCAGGCGTAGCCTTCGGCGAATTTTCAGGCCTGGCCTACGGCGGCGCGGAAGTGGTCGGCAAGACAGATATCGTTACCAGAGACATCAGCAAAGAGATCGACCCGGAGCAGGGCGTCTGGAATATTGACGGCTACTGGGATACGGCTCCCGATGTGGAGGCCGACGAGAGCATTCCGGAAAATACCGTGCTGTTCCGCATTACCTACAATAAAGACATGGTGGAGCCGCGGATCGAAGAGAACGTCCAGGAGGATGACTATTACGATGACGACGCCGATACCTGGCGGCAGACCCGTAACCCGGCCCTGGAGCTTCGCTGCTACTGGCAGGATACGGACGAGAGTAATTTTCAGAATTTGATGGAGGCCAAGGACAAAGTCCTGGTGGGCCTGAAGCGTGGCGAGTTGATTTCCGTGGTGGGCGCGCCCCATATCAAGCAGGTACAGATCTTTTATAACCCGGTCAATGAAAAAGATTTAAGATTGTAAGAAAGCTGTAAGAAAATCCCCCGGTGTCCTGTAAGAAAGAAAGGGTATCCTGAAACCACCGGAAAAGGAGAGAGCAAATATGAACGAATGCGTACTGGTAGTAGACGACGACCGGGAGATTGTGAGAGCCATTGCAGTGCTTCTGGAAAAAGAGGGCTATCAGGTGCTGAAGGCCTACGACGGCCTGCAGGCCCTGGAGCTGGCAGTGGAAAAGCCGGTGCAGCTCATTATCATGGATGTGATGATGCCGCGCCTGGACGGACTGTCCGCCGTCATGAAAATCCGGGAGCGGAAAAATATCCCAATCATCGTCCTCAGCGCCAAAAGCGAGGAGACCGACAAAATCTTAGGCCTGTCCATGGGCGCCGATGATTACGTGGCGAAGCCCTTTCATCCCCAGGAGCTGGCAGCCCGGGTAAAAAGCCAGCTTCGGCGCTATACCATGCTGGGCGACATCCACGCGGGCGTGTCCGGGGACGAGATCCGAAATGGCCGACTCACCTATCGCCAATCCGAACGAACCCTGTACGCAGACGGAGAGCCGGTGCGGCTGACCGCCACCGAGACGAAGATCGTGGAGCTTCTGATGAAAAATCGGGGTCGCGTCTTCCCGGCGGAGGAGATTTACCGCCGGGTCTGGGAGGAAGAAGCCTATGCGCCGGAAAATACAGTCATGGTACATATCCGCCGCATTCGTGAAAAGATCGAGCTCAATCCGAAAGAACCGGAATATTTAAAGGTGGTGTGGGGCATTGGATACAAAATGGAAAAAATCTAAAATCTGGATAGGCATGCTTGCCTTCTTTCTGGGAATGACGTTGCTGATTTACAACTTCATTTCCATGCTGACGCTGATTTCGAACACGGATCTGCGGCAGTCCGACTATCAGAAAACACAGGAATTTGCCACAACCATGTCGAATCGGCTGGAGGATCTGATCGGCATCGGACTCAGGGGAAAGGACTGGATGGGCTATCAGTACAGCTACAGCGATTCCGGCTATCGGTATGATTTTTATGCGGCAGATACGGTCACAGAGGATAGCGGTACGGTCATATCCGAATGGTGGACGCCTGATTACTCAGGCTCCGTGAGCTATGAAGAGGCAGCCACAGAAGCAGGCGGATACAGCACGGCGGATTTTAACGCCTATCTGGAGGAAATGAAAGCCGACCAGAACCTGCGTTACGCGGTGTTCAAAGACGGAAAACTGATCTATACGAACATCGACGGACTGGACGCGGAAAATGCCAGCATCGGCATGGATTTCGCAGCCTGGATTCCGGCGGAGGAGTATAATTTTCAGCTGACTTACAATAAGGACGGCGACGGTAAGGTAGCCATGGAAAAGGACGGCCAGACCGTGGACGTCTACGGCGACGGCATTTACCGGGAGAACAGCCGCTGGGCCGTGCCGGGCTACCAGAACTTCACAGTCGGGGATGAGGCGAAAGCAATCGTGGTCTATCTGGCAGCGGCGAAGGCTCCTAAGCTCTACGTAGTCAGCGGCACAAACGGAACCAACCGATACGGCGGCGTCCTCTACCGTCTGAAGGAGAGTCTGGCGGCAGAAAGGCAGCAGCTGGCACGCAGCAAAGCCGGTCTGGCGGCGGCTCTCCTTTTGTTACTTCTGGCGTGGATGTTTCGGAAGCCGCGAAGGGCAGGACGGGAAATCATCGCCAGATGGACTGGAAAAATCTGGCTTGAAATTAAGCTGCTGATCTTCCTGGTTCTTCCGATTTGTCTGCTTTTGATCCTCATAAATGAGTTTTTAACCTGGAGCAGTTTCAGCCCGGGATGGGTCGTCTATTATGGAATCGAGGACTATGCGCCGGAGGCGCTGGATTACCTGGCGTCCAACCGGAACGGAATTTTCACCTGCTTGTTCCTGATTTTCTGGCCGCTGTATCTGGGAATCACCGATTTGCGCCGGAATCAGGGACAGCAGAAGATCGTCATGGGCCGTCTGCGGCGCAGCATCAGTACCCGGGAGCTTGAACAGCCCGTGCAGAAGAAGCTGGTGAAATGGCAGCGGCGCTCCCTGATTCCCTTCGTGGGCTTCTTCTATGTGGGGAAGGTACATCGGCTGGCCGAGGATCTGGGCGCGCTGACGGAGCAGATCGGAGCCGTCCGGGGCGGCGATATGGGAAATGCGCTGTCGCTGCCGGAGGACAGTGATCTGAAAGCGGCGGCGGAGGACCTGAACAGCATCCAGGAGGGCATGGAGGCGGCTATCCGGGAGCGCACGAAGAGCGAGCGCATGAAGGTGGAGCTGGTGGCCAATGTGTCCCACGACATCAAGACGCCGCTGACTTCCATCGTCAGCTATGTGGACATCCTGAAGCAGGAGGAAAATCTGCCTGAGGATGTGAAAGATTACATCCGTGTCCTGGGTGAGAAATCCGAGCGCCTGAGCGCCATGGTACAGGACGTGTTTGAGGTGAGCAAGGCGGCATCCGGCGAGCTGCAGGTGAAGCCGGAGAAGCTGGATTTCGCCAAACTTCTGCGCCAGACCCTGGCGGATATGGCGGAACCCATCGAGCAGAGTGGTCTCTCCATGCGGGTGTCTATCTCGGAGGAACCGGTGATGATCACGGCGGACGGCCAGCGCATGTACCGTGTATTCCAGAATCTGTTGCAGAACGCATTGAAGTATTCCCTGCCCGGTTCCCGCGTGTACCTGACGCTTGTGGAAAAAGATGGAAATGCAACGGCGGTTATGAAAAATACATCTGCTACCGAGCTTGGCGACGGCATCGATTTCACCGAGCGCTTCGTCCGGGGCGATAAGAGCCGGACGGACGGCGGCAGCGGACTGGGGCTGTCTATCGCCAAAAGCTTCACCGAGGCCTGCGGCGGCAGCTTCCGGGTGGAGACGGACGCGGATCTGTTTACGGCGGTGGTGAGCTTTGCGGTGACGGAGAACAAGAAAGAAGCGTAAGAATAAGTAAGAAAGAGTGCGGTTTTCGATAGAACAGGGAGCATGTCTGCCTGACTGGAGGCGGCAGTTGTAGAAATACATGTAGTGCCTACGGCAGACAGTGAGGAAACCTGTATATCGGAACCCGCAGTATGAAGAAGGTCAGAGGAATTAATATGTTTATACAGGAACAATATCTGGAATTGGCCAGAAAAATTCACCAGGAAAATCCAGTAGTGGACGCCCACTTCGATCTGGCGGCGGAGGTCTACGAACGCCATCTGACCGGAGAGAGCGGCGTGGTGGAGCAGCGGTATCTGCCGCGCTTTGAAGAAGCGGGTCTGAACATTGTCGTATCATCTATTTTCATCAACAACCGGGATTTGCCGGAGCTGGGGCTTCGGAAGGCTCTGGGGCAGATCACGGCCCTGAAGGAGGACATAGAGCCGGTGGGCGACCGCATCCGTGTGACGAAAAGTCGTGCGGAACTGGATGAGAACCTGGCGGCAGGCCGGATCTCAGTTCTATTGTCCCTGGAGGGCCTCGATCCACTGGGAAATGATCTGTCTCTGCTTCGGACCTTCTACGATCTGGGCGTCCGGGGCGCAGGCCTCACCTGGAGCCGCCGGAACGCCTTTGCCACGGGCTGCTGCACGGCGGGGCAGTTCAAAGAGATCCCGGGTGGTCTGACAGAGCTTGGCAAAGAGGCTATCCGGAGAATGGAACGGCTTGGCATGTGGCTGGACGTGAGCCATTTGAGCAACGAAGGCTTCCGGGACGTGTGCGATCTGGCAGAGCAGCCCTTTATTGCCAGCCACTCCGACGCCTGGGCGGTACATGAGAATTATCGGAATCTGACAGACGATCAGATCCGCGAGATTGCGGGGCGTGGTGGCGTCATCGGGCTGAATGCTTGCGGGTATCTGACCGGCGTGATGTCGGAGCGTGAAAAGACAGAACGGGAAGGAGCCGCCGGAGCGCCGGAGGCAGCGGGACAGAATGCGGACGCGGCCCTGCTCCGTCTCTGCGAACATGCCGAGCACTTGGTCCGCATCGCGGATCCGGAGCATGTGGGCTACGGCTTCGATCTCTGTAAAGGACTGGAAGAAACCACCCCGCGCATCCATTTTGAGACAGAAATTTATGACGTGCTGGCCCACCACGGCGAGATGGTGAAGCTGACTGCCGCTTTACTGCAGCGGGGCATGGACGAAGCGACGGCAAAGGGCATAGCAGGCGGCAATTTCCTGCGTTATTATCGCCGTATTCTTAAATAAAATGAGCGAAACAAAAACGGTATAAGACAAGGGCTGCGTAAGGAAAAGGAAGCTTTGCAATCATAATTTTATAAATACATTTACAGCAGCGACAAAAAGTATTTTAGAAGCTTACTTCCGTCCTCGATTTCTTCCCGCGCAAAGGAAAAACACATCCGCTCCGGATGCCACTGCACCCCGAGAATCGGCAGCCTCTCATGGTACAGAGCCTCGATCACGAAATCCGGCCCGTACTGGGCCACCCGAAGGCCATCCCCGACAGCGGCCACCGCCTGGTGGTGGGCGCTGTTGACCCGCGGAAAATTACTGTAAAGCTGCGCCGGAAAGGTACCGTGTGCAGCTTTTGTTATGTGAATTTTATCCCCCTCGTCCCAGGCGTGGATGCTCAGGGATTCCCCGGACAGATCCTGAATCAGCGTTCCGCCAAAGGCCACATTGATAAGCTGAATGCCCTTGCAGATGCCAAGCACCGGTTTTCCCGCAGCCGTAAAAGCCCGGAACAGTGAGAACTGCACGGAGTCCAGCAGAGAGTCGATATTCCGCGACCCCTTATTTTCCATATGATAGAAAAAAGGACTGATATCTCCGCCGCCGGGCAGAATGAGACCGTCAAAATCCGCCGGATTCGGGAGAAAATCGTCTGCCAGCAGCATGGAAAGCTCCTGAACTGTTCCGCAAAGGGTTTCGGCCTGCGCGCCCAGCAGAGAAAAGGCGGCACAATAATTCAGGGTCTGCTCCCGAAAGCCCGCAATCAGAATTTTTTTATGGATCATGATAAAAACCAGCCTGTAGGAAAAGAATTTCTCCTAATATATGCAGTGAAAGCAAGGAAAAGAAGACCCATTTCCAGGGAAATGCCCTGCTGACATCTGGAGAAATCTTACAAAAAAGAAGCACGGAAGAGCCAATAAGTGATGGTTGCGGTTAAGGTTTTTTAAGAATTTATGAATGTCCTTGAAGTTCAAAAAAATATATGGTATTGTATTACAAGACTAATACAGATGTGGGACAAAATCCCATTTTTGTGGAAAAAGAAGGAGAAAAATATGAGCGCACTGGTGGAAGTAAAAGACATTTGCAAGATCTATAACCCCGGCGAAAATGAAGTCCGGGCGCTGGATCACGTGAGTCTTTCCATAGAAACAGGGGAATTCGTAGCCATCATCGGCCAGTCAGGTTCCGGTAAATCCACCCTGATGAATATGCTGGGCTGTCTGGATACGCCCACATCGGGAACCTATTTCCTGAACGGGCAGGACGTGTCCACCCTGACCGATGATGAGCAGTCGGATATCCGCAACAAAGAAATCGGCTTCATTTTCCAGGGCTTCAACCTGATCAGCAATCTGACCGCCCGGGAAAATGTGGAGCTGCCCCTGATTTACCGGGGCGTGCCGAAGAAGGAGCGGGAACGCCTCTCAGAGGAATCCCTGAAAATCGTCGGTCTGGCCCACCGCATGGACCACAAGCCAAACGAGATGTCCGGCGGCCAGCAGCAGCGCGTGGCCATCGCCCGGGCCATTGCGGCGAAGCCGCCGGTGATTCTGGCAGATGAGCCCACGGGAAACCTGGATTCCGGATCCAGCAAAGAGATTTTGCAGATTTTGAAGGAGCTCTACAAGGGCGGTCGGACTGTCATCCTGATTACCCATGACAACGGCATTGCGGCCCAGGCCAAGCGCGTCATCCGCATCATGGACGGCCATATTGTAGAAGATTACATCAATGAAGATGTTGTATTTTAAAGAAAGAATGAGGAGTGGAACCATGGAAGAGAAAAAGAGCCTGATGGAAGAATGGGAAGCCGACGAGGCGCTCACAGAACAGGAAGAACAGAAAGCAAAGAAGGGCCTGTTCAAAAAGAGCGCCCAGAAGGAGAAGAAAGAGAAAACGCCGCTGACCCCGGTCCAGAAGAAAAAGCGCCGGAAGCGGATTATCATCGGCGGTGTAGTCGTAGTGGTAGCAGTCGTGGCCATTTTGCCGCGAGCCTTCGCAGGTCCAAGCTACCCGATGGTCAGCGTCACCGAGGTAACCGTCGGCAGCGTCAGCCAGTCTGTGGACGGCAGCGGCGCGGTGCAGTCCGAGGAAGTAAAGACCTATTTCTCCCCGGTATCCGCCACCGTTTCGGAGTTTGATTTGCAGGTGGGCGACACCGTGGAGGCAGGCGATACGCTGCTTACCTACGACAGCGCCGAGCTTGACAACCTCTACAAGCAGGCGGAGCTCACCGGCAGCGCAGCCAACTATGGCTACAAGGATTCCATCGAAAAGGACAATAAAAACGCGTCCGAGTACAACCGTTCTTCCGCGGCTCTGGATATCATCAACCGGCAGCTGGACGAGGAAGACGACAATGTGGATCACCTGAATAAGCGGGTCAACGAGTATACCGGCTATCAGGGCGATTCTTCCAATAAATTGGCGGATCTGAAGAGTCAGCAGGACGCGGCGAAGGCGGCGATTGCGGCGTTAGATGCGGCTAACCAGGAGCTGAAAGCAGCAAAAGATGCGCTGGCACAGACCAGTATCACGGATCAGAGCAGTGTGGACTATCAGAAGCTGCAGGACGCTGTGACGGTGGCGCAGAACGCGGTTGCTCAGGCAAGCAAGCATGCTGCCGATGCCCAGGCGTCTCTCCCGAATATCGAGAAGAGCATCCAGGATGAGCAGAATAATTACAACGAAATCGTGAAGAAGCTGGACAGCTATCAGGGACGCTTAAAGGACGCCCAGGAAAATAAAACCAAGCTGGAAACCAGCAAATCCAAGGAGGAGGGCATCAAGGATTCCACCGACGCGGCCAAGCTCTCCGGCGCGGCCAGGAGCCAGCTGGCAGCCCAGAATAACTTGAGCACCCTGGAAGCAACGATGACCAAGGACGATATCCAGCAGGGTAAAGATGGCATCAAAGCAGATTTTTCCGGCGTGGTAACGAAGGTGGCGGCAGTCGCAGGCGGCCCGGCCACCAAGGGCGGCGAGCTTCTGACCGTAGCCAGCAGCGAGGACGTTACCGTGGAAATGAGCATCACCAAATATGATCTGGAGAAGATGGAAGAGGGCCAGAAGGCTACCGTAACGCTGGCAGGCCATACCTACGAAGGCACCGTAACCAAGCTCAGCCGTATCGCCGAGAAAAACGATAAGGGAACCCCAGTGGTTACCGCACAGGTGAAAATTGACAACCCGGACGAGAACATTTATCTGGGACTGGAGGCCAAGGTGAACGTACAGGGCCGTTTCGTGAAGGATGTGCTGGTGGTTCCGGCTGAGTGTGTGAACTCCGGCCAGGACGGCGACTTCTGCTATGTGGTCAATGAAAATGGCGTCGTAGAGAAAAAAGTGATTGAAAAGGGGCTGGCTTCCGATGACGCCGTAGAAGTAAAATCCGGTCTGGCAGCAGGCGACAAAGTCATTTCCGGCGGCCTGACCACCGGCATCACCGAGGGCACCCGTGTCACCGCAGTGGAGGAGTAAGCATGGCACAGCTATATGAATACATCAAAATGGCCCTGGACAATATCCGGGCCAACAAGGGCCGTTCCTTCCTGACCATGCTGGGCATCATCATCGGTATCTCTTCCGTCATCATGATTATGTCCATCGGCGGAGGCGCGAAGACGAAAATGAGCGACGCCTTAAATGCCATTGCCGGAGGCCAGATTTACGTCTATTCCAATACGGACGGCGGAACGGACGAACAGCAGATAACCGTGGAAGATATGAATGCCATCAAAGAGAAAATCTCCCACGTAAAGGGCGTGACGCCTTCCGACAGCATGTTTGGCAGCATCCTGACTCCGAAAGGAACCTTTGATGTGTACGCCACCACAGGTACAGCAGATTTGGAATATACCCACAATCCGGAAATGGTGGCGGGACATTATTTTACAGATTCCGACGTGGAGGCAATGAATCTGGTGGCCGTGGTCAGCCAGAGCGACGCCATCAAAATGTTCGGAACCGACGATGTGATCGGCATGACCGTGGAGGCAACCATTTACAATGTGACCCAGGAAATCACCATCTGCGGCGTTATGAAATCCGAGGACGAGGGCGGCATGATGGGCGCAATGATGGGAGAGACCAGTTATGTGAATTTTTATATGCCTTACACAGCCAATTATGCCTTTGGTTATGAACTGGATTCCTTCTACGGCCTGAATATCATTTCTGAGGGAAGCCAGTATTCCAGGGAAGTGGGGCAGGAGGCTCTGAATCTGCTGGCAAGCCGGCACCAGACCCAGGGGGAAGACGCCTTTATGCTCCAGGACGGCGACAGCCAGATTGCCCAGATTACCAGTATGCTGGACATGATTACCGCCTTCATCGCCCTAGTGGCGGCCATCGCCCTGCTGGTGGGCGGCATTGGCGTCATGAACATCATGCTGGTATCGGTTACGGAACGGACCCGGGAAATCGGTATCCGAAAGGCTCTGGGTGCTCGCACCGGATCCATCATGATGCAGTTTCTGGCCGAATCCGCCATCATCACCTGCATGGGCGGCCTCATCGGCATCGTGCTGGGCCTTCTGGGAGCTTACGGCATCTGCTCCCTGCCCGTGCTGGGCTTCAAGCCCGCCATCAGTATCGTGACGATAGTCCTAGCCACCGTATTCTCCTCAGCCGTGGGCATCTTCTTCGGTATCTACCCGGCGAAGAAGGCGGCGCGTTTAAGCCCCATCGAAGCTCTGCGGAGAAACTAATCCGGGCAGGCACTCTCCCTTATGGGAAATCACCCGACAGCCTTCAACAAAATGTCGAAAAATGTCGAAATTTCATCCGGCAGAATTTGAGTTTTCCACTTGAATTCTGCCGGAATCTGTTATATCATAGGTTCAGCGATTCCTCCGGAATTCACCGGAGTGTCACGGCATATCGCCGATTTTACCAAAGAAGAAAAAACAGAGAATCACTGGAAATGGAGTGATGGAAGAGTGCAGTTTTGTCTGGCGGCCTGTACAGACAAGGGGAAGACCCGCGCAGTCAACCAGGATGCCCTTTTGCTACAGCAGGCACTCTGCGGGCGGAGGCGTTATGTGCTGGCGGCGGTCTGCGATGGGCTGGGCGGCCTGGAAAAGGGCGAGCTGGCCAGCAGCGAGGTGCTTCGAAGTCTGGCGGACTGGTTTCAGAGCCGATTTCCGGAGGTACTTATGGCCGGATTTCCGGAACGGGAGCTTTTGGAAGACTGGAAAAATCTGGTACATACGGAAAATGAAAGGCTTCGGACATATGGAGAGAAGCAGGGAATTGTGCTGGGCACCACGCTGACGGCAGCCCTTTTTACCGAAGAAAACTGGTACTGCGTCCACGTGGGCGACAGCCGGTTGTATGAAATTGCGGCAGATACGGCGCGGCAGCTGACCCGGGATCACTCTCTGGCAGCGGAGGCTGTGGAACGGGGATTTATGACCCGGGAGGAAGGGGAAAAGGATCGGAGACGTAGCGTCCTGACCCGCTGCATTGGAGCGTGCCCGGAGACGGTGGCGGAATACCAGAGGGGTACGATCAGGCAGGACGCCATGTACCTTCTGTGCACGGACGGCTTCTGGCACGGCAATGCGCCGGAACGTCTGGCAGCGGATTTCTCTCCGGAGCTTCTCACCGGGGAAAAGCAGATGCAGAGGGCCGCAAAAAGGGTGACGGCCCGGAACCGGAGACACGGGGAGAAGGATAATATTTCCGCCCTGCTGGTGCGTCCGCAGGAAGGCGGGAAAGCCGGGAAAAGAGGAAGGCTATGCTGGAAATCGGAACGGTCATAGGCGGCAAATATAAGATTCAGAGCGTCCTTGGCCGGGGCGGCATGAGCGTGGTCTATCTGGCGGTCAATGAAAAAGCCAATAAGCCCTGGGCGGTCAAGGAGCTGGTCCGGAAAGAGTTTCAGGAGCTGGAGACGGAACGAAAGGAAATCGCACTAATGAAGCGTCTGAAAAATCCCCATCTGCCCAGCATCGTGGATGTGATTGAACAGGGAGAGCGCTTGTTGATTGTCATGGATTATGTGGAAGGACAGACGCTGGAAGCAATGCTTCGGGAGCAGGGGGCCCAGCCGGTGGAACGGGTACTGGACTGGGCCGGACAGCTCTGTCAGGTACTGACTTATCTGCACAGACAGTCGCCGCCTGTCATATACCGGGATATGAAGCCTTCCAACGTAATGCTTAAGCCGGACGGAACCATTGTGCTGATTGATCTGGGGGCGGCCCGGGAATTCCGACCGGAGCTTTCGACGGACACGGTGGCGCTCGGAACCTGCGGCTACGCGGCGCCGGAGCAGTATGAGGAGGGGCAGAGCGACGCCCGGACGGATATCTACTGTCTGGGTGTCATGCTGTTTCAGCTGCTGACCGGGGAAGGTCCCCACAGGCTGCAGCCGCTGCGCGCCCTGAGGGCGGAGATCCCGGCGGGTCTGGAGGCCATTGTAGAGCGGTGCGTACAGAAGGAAAAGGCGGGGCGTTATCAGAGTGCGGAAGAATTGTCTTACGCGCTGCGTCATTACTGGGAGCAGGACGCGGCGTATCGGATGGAACAAAAGAAAAAGCTGCGGCGGTTTGCGGCGGTTCTGGGACTGACATTCCTGCTGGGCGTCAGCGCGGCGGCGTCCGGGGCAGCGGAACGGCAATTGCGGCGGGACAGCTACGGTGCCTGGCTTCTGGCAGCAGGGAACGCCACAGAAAAAGAGGAGGAGCTGGCAGCCTGTGAAAAAGCCATTTCCCTGGATCCGAAGCGCGCGGATGGGTGGATGACGCTGCTGGAGGATGGCTTTCTGGATGATCAGCTCCTGACAGCAGCAGAGAGCGAGCGGCTGCGGGGACTGCTGATTCGCTATGAAGGAGATGGAAAAACCTGGGAGCAGCTGTTCCGGGAAAATAAAAGGGGCTATGCGGAATTTGCCTATCAGGCAGGGATTGCCTATTTTTATAAGTATGAGGAGAACGCAGGAAAAAAGAATGCGCGGATCTGGCTGAAAGCGGCGGCTGATTCAGGAAAGCTGAACGCCTGGCAGGAGGGACGGGCGGAGAGGCTCTATGCGATCGCCGATTATTATACCCGGATTGGTCAGGCCGACGAGGCGGGGGACGATCTGATTTCCTATGGACAGTACTGGGCGGATCTGTCGGCCCTGACCCGGGGCAATCTGGTGGCGGAGGATAATGCACGAACGGCGCTGGTGATGTACCAGGAGCTGGTAGGACAGATCATCACCCGGGGAGCGGAATTTCAGAAGGCAGGTGTGGAACGTGAGGAGCTTGAGTCAGCCCTTCTGGAGATCAGAAAAAGGCTGGGAACGGATTTTGGAGAGCTTTCGGATGTGGAGCAAAAGGCGATAGCGGCGGAAAAGCAGGAACTGACGGACATGATCCGGAAGGCAGAGCGGCTGCTGGAATCGGTTTACGGAGGCAGAAAATCAGGAGGTTGAATATGGGAGAGGTCATGACGCGCCTGCAAGTATTTCACAGGCTTGGGTTGTTTTTGGGAATCGCCGCAGGCATGTCGTTTATTGGAACGGCGGCCCTGTTTGTGCGCTGGGAGATCGGCCCGGCCATAGCCTGCCTTGCGGGCTTTCGGGGACAGCGGCGATTGGGCAGGAGACGGGAGAAAATGGGTATGGAAAAGACAGAACTGCTTGTAAATAAAGAAGTTTCGGAGGCGGAATTTCGCGTAGAGCGGGAGCAGCTGGTGATTCACTGCCGGGAGCGGATAGGAGGAGAACATTGAAAAAGAGGATAAGGGGAACGTTCCTGCCGGTACTGGGGCTTGGTCTGTGGCTGGGGCTTGGAGCTGCGGCCTGGGCGGAGGAGACTGACGCGGTGGAGGACCTGCAGGGCCCGAAGCTGCGGGAGCTGACCATAGAAGGCACGCCGGTCAGGCAATTCCGGACGGAAGCGGGAGAGGCGACGCTTTACAGAAATCTGGAAGGCGCAGACGTGCGGATAAGCTTCTGTATTGAGGATGAAAGGGAAAATTGGAACGCGGAGGCTGTAAAGGTGACGGTGCTTGACGCACAGGGAGAGCGGATTGTCCGGGAGGGATGCCTGGGGGATTCAGAGATTGTCTGGGAAGAAACAGTGGCCTCTTATCTTCACCGGGGCAGCCTGGAATTTGACGGAGAGCCGGGCGTGGAGGGTGTCTATCAGGCGATCCTTAGCTATATCGGTGAAAATGGTGTCGGTCTGGAGGAGACAGGAAGCGTCGAAAGCGAACCTTTCATCCTGGATCACCAGGGGCCGAAGCTTCAGGTGACATATACGGAACCGGTGCGGACGCTGGTAGCGGATGGAACGGATCTGGCAGCAGGTGACGCGCCGACGAAGGACTGCACCGCTTATTATAACCGGGATGTGGAAGTAAGCTTCGTGATAGAAGAGACATATGCGGTTCCGATTCTGACGGGGGGACGGCTGACCGGACTGGCGGATCTGGATATCCGGCTGGATGGAAAAACGGCGGACCTACAGTGGGAGCAGACCGGCCTGCATCGTTATACGGGGACCTGCAGAGTCTTGGCGGAGCAGGTATACCGCTTCCATGCGGCCTGCCGGGATGCGGCGGGCAATCCGATGCGGGCGGGAAATGCGCTGGTTCAGGCCGGAATGCAGGAGGACGAATATGAAGGGCATCGCCTGCTGATAGATCGGACAGCGCCGAAGGTGGCAGTCTCGGTGGCGGGAAAGCCGGTGGCGATACATAAGGGACGCAGTTACTATGCGGAAGATACGCTCCTTCAGATTACGGTGGCGGATGAAAATCTGCGCCTTCGTGAAGTGCGGGCGGAGATACTCAGAATGCAGGCGGAGGACAGCAGCGGCATGGCCATAGCCGGGACAGCGGCCTGGAATACGGCGGAGCAGTGGAAGGAGCGGGAGTTGATTTCCGGCAGCCGGACACTGGAGCTTCCCCTGACGACGGAGGCAAATTATGGAATTCCCATGAATATTACGGATCTAGCCGGTAATCAGGCGGTCTGGGCGGAAGGGGAAGAATACCGGGGAGCAATCAGAGATTACCGGGTGAAGGTGACGATAGATAAGACAGCCCCGGATGAACTGAAGCTGACCGGAGAGCCTGCGTCTTACCTGCCTTACGAGCCTTGTGGCTGGCTTTTTTCCGCACAGTCCGTAAGCTTATGTGCGAAAGCCCGTGACAGCGTGGCGGGTATTCAGAAAATCCGCTATACTCTGACGGACGTGGAGGGAGCGGTCACAGTGCGGGAGCAGAGCTTTGAACCTGCGGCGACGGAAAGCTTTGAACTGACTCTTCCGGTTTCGCAGGAAGCAGCAGATTTCAGGGGAACCGTGCAGGCAGAGGTCTGGGACTGGACAGGTCGTAAATCTGAAAAGACCCTGAGCTGCGGCGTCGAGAGCGCGGAAACACACGAAAAATCCGCAGAAGCCCGGCTGGCCATATGCACAAAGCCCGGCCGCATTGTGGATGGACAGGCCTATTATAATACGGACGTGGAGCTGGACGCATTCCTGACGGATCGTTTCACAGGCCTGCGGGATTGGATTATCCGGGCGGACGGACAAATCCGCAGCGAAAAGAAATATCTGTCGGAGCTTACTTACGAAGCGACAGAAACCATGAAGCTGCGGGCTGCGGACTATAATCACAATGACGTAAAGGTACAGGCAGAGCTCACAGACAACGCAGGATACGAAAGCAGGGCGGAGATAAGCTGCAATATCGATGTGACAAAGCCGGAGATTACCGTAACCTATGATTTGAATACTCCGATCAGGGAAACCTGTTACCGGGAACCCCGGACAGCTACGATTACCATCAAAGAACGTAATTTCGACCCGCGGGACGTGGAATTCCGGATTACCAATGGGGATGGCCCGGTGCCGGCGCCGGGGCCCTGGACACACAGCGGCAGCGGCGACGAAATGACGCATACCTGTCAGCTTGTATTTGAGGCGGACGGAGCGTATACCTTTCATGTGAGCTTTCAGGATCTGGCCGGCAACCGGGCGGATTACGACCGGACGGACGCCTTTGTCATCGATCGCACGCCGCCGGAGCTTACCGTTGCCTGGGACAATACCGACGTACAGAACGGCTTCTATTATAAAGAAGCCCGCACCGCGCGGCTGACGATCCGGGAAAAGAATTTCGACGAGAAAGCCATTCAGATCCGAACGCAGGTGGAGGAAGAAGGGGAAGAACCGGAGCTGTCCGCCTGGAGTCACAACGGGGAACTGCATACGGCAAGACTCCATTTTCAAAAGGACGGGGCCTACGCTTTCTGTGTGACCGGAAGGGATCTGGCGGATAATGAGCTGCCCTTATGGGAATCGGAACGCTTTGTGCTGGATCAGACGCCGCCGGAGCTTACCATTTTTGATATTCTGGACCATTCCGCCAATAACGGCGCTGTGCGTCCGGGCATCCGAAGCATGGACAGATATTATGATCCGGAGGGAGAGAGTATTACCCTGACCGGTTATCATAACGGTGATATGAAGCTGGTCGGAAAGCTGAGCCGCAGTGAAAATGGCATGGAATACAAGCTGGATGATATTCCCATGGAGCAGAAATGGGATGATATGTATATACTGAAGGCGGTTGCAGCCGATCTGGCAGGCAATCGTAAGGAAGAGACAGTCACCTTTTCTGTAAACCGCTGCGGCTCTGTCTATACTCTGGGCGAGGCCACAGAAAGGCTGGCGGGCGAACAGGGGAGCTATTACACCCGGGAAGAACCGGAGCTTGTGATTCTGGAGACCAATGTGGACGCTCTGACACTCCGGGAGATTACCAGCAGTCACGACGGGGAGCTTAAAAGCCTGAAGGAAGGAACGGATTATCAGGTGAGCAGAAGCATGGAGACAGGCTGGCAGCAGTATACCTACCGGATTGCGAAAGAAAATTTCACCGGGGAGGGTGTCTATGCAGTAACCCTGTATTCCGAGGATCGGGCTTCCAATGTCTCCGACAACCGCAGTAAGGGCAAACGGCTGGAATTTGCCGTGGACAAGACGCCGCCGGTGATTCTGGTTTCCGGTGTAGAGGAGAAGGGCCGTTATCAGGAGAGGCATCGGACAGTGCTGCTGGATGTACAGGACAATCTGGGAATGCGGGAGCTTCAGGTCGGACAGGCCGGGAGTGTTCGTGTATACACAGCCGAAGAATTGCGGGAGAACGACGGCAGAATGGAACTTACGCTCAATAGCGCCGACGACTGGCAGGAGCTGACAGTGCAGGCGGTGGATCTGGCAGGAAATCAGGCAGAGATAACGCCGATCCGTTTTCTGTTGACGCCCGACAGCCGCATTCAGGCAGAGCAGAGCAAAAAAACGCAAATGGCTGGACGCACCGGTGATTCAGGCTTGACAATACTTCTGTTTGGCGGTATGATAGCAACGGTTCTGATTGGCATCCGGAGACGGCGAAAAAAGATCAGAATCAGGGAAAATAATAGTTGACACAGGAATTTCCATGTGTTAATATATCATGGTGACAGAAAGCAGAGTATCCACTCTCACCTTAGCGCAGACGGCGACTCGGGTTTATAATTATCGAAGATATCGACAGGAATACAGGTCGTGTAAAGAGATATTTAAGTGGATAGTCTGACTATCCACTTTTTTAGTTTTTTTCTTTCTTAGAAGGAGGGCACTACAATTAGCGATTTAATGATTAACGAACAGATCCGGGATAAGGAGATTCGCCTGATTGGCGCTGACGGAGAGCAGCTTGGCATCATGTCTGCAAGAGATGCGATGAAGATTGCCCGGGAAGCAGAACTGGACCTGGTGAAGATTGCACCGACGGCGAAGCCGCCTGTATGCAAGATCATTGATTACGGCAAGTACAAGTACGAGCAGGCGAGAAAAGAAAAGGAAGCCAAGAAGAAGCAGAGAACCATTGAGATCAAGGAAGTTCGTCTGTCACCGAATATCGAGGAGAACGACCTGAATACGAAGGTGGGAGCTGCAAAGAAGTTCATCCAGAAGGGTGACAAGGTAAAGGTAACCTTACGTTTCCGCGGAAGAGAGATGGCCCATGTGCAGAAGACAAAGCAGATTCTCGACGTATTTGCAGAGAAGATGTCCGACGTTGCTGTAGTGGAGAAGGCTCCGAAGATGGAAGGCCGTCAGATGATGATGTTTCTGGCAGAGAAGCGTCAGTAAAATTTTGAAATCAACCGCGCAGGCGGCAATGATTTGATAGAAATTTGGAAAAGGATACTAGGATAGGAGGAGTATATAAAATGCCAAAAATTAAGACAAGCAGAGCAGCTGCAAAGCGTTTCAAAGTAACAGGTACAGGCAAACTCAAGAGAATGAAAGCTTATAAGAGCCATATCTTAACCAAGAAATCTCAGAAGAGAAAGAGAAATCTCAGAAAAGCTACCATTACGGACGCAACCAACGTAAAGAGCATGAAGAAGATTCTGCCGTATCTGTAAGTCACAGATTAAGCGGAAGTGAGAAGTTTCAAGGAGGAAAGAAGAAATGGCAAGAATTAAAGGCGGTTTAGGCGCTAAGAAAAGACATAACAGAGTATTAAAGCTCGCTAAGGGTTATAGAGGAGCAAGAAGCAAGCAGTATCGTGTAGCAAAGCAGTCCGTGATGAGAGCACTGACCAGCTCCTACGCAGGAAGAAAAGAGAGAAAGCGTCAGTTCCGTCAGCTTTGGATCGCTCGTATCAACGCAGCAGCACGTCTGAACGGACTGTCCTACAGCAAGTTCATGTATGGACTGAAGCAGGCTGAGGTTGAGCTGAACCGTAAGGTACTGGCTGACATGGCAGTAAATGATCCGGCTGGATTCGCTACTCTGGCAGAAGTTGCTAAGAGCAAGCTGGCATAAGACCGAAGAAACAGAGCGCATGATGCAGCCATAGGCTGCGCATAGCGCTCTTTGTTGTTGAGAATAATTAGCATCAGGAAAGCATGTTTGCTGGTGCCGTAAGATCTGGAGGTAAAGAAAATGACAGAGATTACTATTATTTCCGGTTTCCTGGGAGCCGGAAAAACAACACTGATTAAAAAGCTTCTGGAAGAAGTATTCAAGGGCGAGAAGATCGTACTGATTGAGAATGAGTTCGGTGAGATCGGCATCGACGGAGGCTTTCTGAAGGAGGCCGGCGTACAGGTAAATGAGATGAATTCCGGCTGCATTTGCTGTTCTCTGGTAGGAGACTTTGGAACTGCGCTGAAGGAGGTTATTGATACCTATGCACCGGATCGCATCCTGATCGAGCCGTCAGGTGTTGGCAAGCTGTCTGACGTTATGAAGGCAGTCCAGAATGTGGCGGGCCACATGGATGTACACATCGACAGTTCTATCGTTGTTGTAGACGGCAAGAAGTGTAAGATGTACATGAAGAACTTTGGCGAGTTTTTCAACAACCAGGTAGAGCATGCGGGTACCATCGTACTGAGCCGTACCCAGAGCATGACCGAGGAGAAGCTTGCAGAGGCGGTAAAGATGCTGCGTGAGCATAATGACAAGGCTACTATGATCACCACTCCCTGGGAGCAGCTGAACGGCAAGCAGATTCTGGACGCCATGAAGCATGCGGAGCTGGATATGGGCGACCTGGATCAGGATGATGACGACCATGAGCATGAGCACCATCACGACCATGATCACGAGCATGAACATCATCATGACCACGATCACGAGCATCATCATGATGACGACCATGATCACGGCGAGGGCTGCACCTGCGGCTGCCACGATCATGATCACCATCACCATCATCACGATCACGACGGCCATCACCATGCAGACGAAGTATTTACCAGCTGGGGCGTAGAGACCCCGAAGCGCTTCAGCCGCGAAGAACTGGAGAAGATTCTGGAGACACTTAGCAAATCCGGTCTGTACGGTCTGATTTTACGTGCCAAAGGTATCATTCAGAATACGGATGGAAGCTGGATGGAGTTTGACTTCGTACCGGAGGAGTATGAGATCCGCGAGGGTAATCCGGATTACACCGGACGTCTCTGCGTCATCGGTTCTCTGCTTGATGAGGATGGTCTGAAGGAACTCTTCGGAGTATAATGAGGAAGATAGTATGGCAAATAAAATCCCAATTTATATGGTAAATGGCTTTCTGGAGAGCGGAAAGACCACATTTATACAGGAGACCCTGTCCGACCCCTATTTCTCCGACGGTGGCAAGACCCTGCTTATCGCCTGCGAAGAGGGTGAGGAGGAGTATGACCTGCATGTGCTGGAGTCCTATGACACCACACTGGTGACCATCGAGGGCAAGGCGGAGTTTACTGCCGAGTTCCTGGAGGAATGCCAGAAGAAGTACAAGCCCAGTCAGGTTATGATTGAGTGGAATGGCATGTGGGGCATGCAGCTGTTCCGGGAAATGCGTTTCCCGAAGGGCTGGTTCCCGGCCCAGGGCATTACCCTGGTGGACGCAGGCACCTTTGACCTGTATATGCAGAACATGAAGTCTCTGTTTATGGATATGGTACAGGATTCCGATCTGGTTATCTTTGACCGTTGCGTGGAGGGTACAAAGGCGGCGTCCTATAAGCGCAACATTCGTGCCGTGAATCCCCGGGCCCAGGTGGAATTCGAGCAGGAGGGCGGCGAGCCCTTTGAGTTCGAGGATGAGCTTCCCTTCGACCTGAACGCGGATATCATCGACATCAGCGACATTGATTACGGTATCTGGTATGTGGATGCCATGGATCACCCCGAGCACTACGATGGCAAGACCATCCGGTTCAAGGGCCGCGTCATGAAGCCGCGCCGGATGACTCCGGGCTATTTCGTACCGGGCAGAAAAGCCATGACCTGCTGTGCCGACGACACCGTATTCTTAGGCTTCCTGTGTCGCAGCCACAATGTGGATAAGCTGAAAAATGGCCAGTGGCTGACTGTGACCGCGAAGGTCTATGTGGAGAAGCGGGACGAGTATTCCGGCGAGGAAGGACCGGTGCTTTATACCAAGGCGCTGAAGTCTGCGGAGCCCCCTGAGGAAGAGATGGTATATTTCTAAAGAAAAACGTTTCAAAAAACAAAATTTTGTGTAAATTAGGACTTTACAGGAAATATTTTTTCTGGTAAGATAAGTCCAACGGTAAACAAGGCGGTTTGCGAGGAGCAAGCCGTCTTTTCTTATTTTTGTGGCAGCGGACCGGGCGAGGAGGAAGAAGTATGGACAACATTGATTTAAGCATTTTGAAATGTCTGAAGGATAATTCCAGACAGACGGCGTCAACCATCAGTCAGACCATCAACCTGTCTGTATCGGCGGTAATAGAGCGGATTCGGAAAATGGAAGCGAAGGGCGTCATTCAGCAGTACACGGTGGTGCTGGACGAGAAGCAGCTGGGCAATGACCTGACCGTATTTATCTCTGTGCGCCTGGAACACCCCAAATACGGAAAAGAATTTGCGGAAGCGGCCTACGCCCATAACAATGTGGCGGAGTGCTATTATATCGCGGGAGATGTGGATTATCTGCTGAAGATCGTGACAGACTCTTCCAAGAGCCTGGAAATCATACACCAGGATATCAAGGAAATGCCCGGTGTAGCCTGGACCAAGACCTTATATGTGCTGTCTACAATTAAAAATGATGTATCTGTACTGCCTGGGGAACTGTAAGGTCCCCGGGTTTTTTGTGAAATAGGAAATTCCGATAGAATTCCCTATTCCAAAAAAATATTATCGCACTGCGGCGGAATGATTCTATTTTATGCTGAAAGACTTGACACTTTGGGAAAGTTGGAATATTCTCATAGAACGGGTATCTATATTCAGAAAAAGGGAAAGAGGAATTTGCCGTGAGAGAAATCAAAGCAGGCGAGTACTATCGCCATTTTAAAGGCGGCCAGTATCAGGTGACGGCCATTGCGCGTGACGCGAATACGGAAGAGAAGGTAGTCGTGTATCAGGCACTGTACGGGGAGGAAGAATTCTGGGTGCGCCCCTACGAAGAGTTTGCAAGCGAAGTGGACAGGGAGAAGTATCCGGACGCAGAGCAGACCTGGCGCTTTGAGAAAATCGAAGAACCACAGCAGATGAATCCGCTGTTGCTCCGGTTCCTGGAGGCAGAGAGTTACCGGGACAAGCTGGAGCTGTTTCAGGCGTGGGAGGCCTATGTGGACGAGCAGCTTCTGGAGAGCATCGCGGTGTCTCTGGATATCACACTGGGACAGGGTACTGTCCGGGATAAATACCGGGAGATTCTGAACTGTCTGAAGACCATGGAGCATTTTGAGACAGACCGGTTTCGATAAGAGGGAGAGGAAGAAATGGATATTGTAATCATCGGGGACGGAAAAGTGGGACATAAGCTCGCCATGCAGCTGTCCGGTGAAAAATACAATGTGACACTGATTGACAAAAGTGAACGAAAGCTCAGGGACGCGGTCAATGAGATGGACGTATCCTGTGTGGTGGGCGATGGAGCCAGCGCAGATATTCAGCGTCAGGCGGACGTGCCGGGGGCAGATCTGGTGATTGCCTGCGCGTCCACAGACGAGATGAACCTGTTCTGCTGCCTGCTGGCCAGAAAGCTGGGAGCCAGGCAGACCATCGCCCGTGTGCGGAATCCGATTTATCATAATCAGATCGATTTGCTGAAGGAGGATCTGAAGCTGAGTATGGCGGTAAATCCGGAGCGGGCCCTGGCGGGGGAGATATCCCGGGTTCTGATCTTCCCGTCTGCGGCGAAGCTCGAGACCTTCGTAAAGGGTCGGGTCGAGCTGGTGGAGGTGACCTATCCGTCTCACAGCTCCATCGAGGGTCTTTCTTTAAGCGAGTTATATAAAAAGCATCAGATCAAAATGCTGGTCTGTGCGGTGCAGCGGGACGGAGCGGTCTATATTCCCGATGGTAATTTTGTGCCCCAGCCCGGCGACAAGATTAACATTACAGCTTCCCATCCGGAGATTGAGAAGTTCCTGAAGCTTACCAAGGGTATCATCAGCAAGGCTAAAAATGTCATGATCTGCGGCGGCGGCCGGGTGGCCTATTATCTGGGCAGCCAGCTTCTGGAGCTTGGTATGCAGGTCAAGATTATAGAGGTGGACGAGAAGCGCTGCATGGAGCTCTGTGATCTGCTTCCCAAAGCGACGATTATCCATGGCAATGCCACCGATCACGAGCTTCTGGAGGAGGAAGGAATTTCCAAGGCGGACGCCTTTGTAACCCTGACCGGTATGGATGAGGAAAATATCATCATGTCCATGTACGCGAAAAGCCGTCATGTGCCGAAGGTTGTCACCAAGGTCAACGACGAGGGTCTGCAGAGCATGATGGATCAGCTGGGCATGGAGAGCGTGGTTTCCGCGAAGAACGTTACGGCCAACGTGATTACCAGCTATGTGCGCGCCATGCGGAATTCCATGGGAAGCGCCAATGTGGAGACAGTGTATAAGCTGATTGGCGGCAAGATCGAGGCGCTGGAGTTCCGGATCCGGGAGAAAACCAGGTACACCGGCATTCCGCTGAAGAATCTGAAGCTGAAGAGTAACCATCTGGTAGCCTGCATTGTGCGGAACCGCCGTACCATCATACCTGGCGGAAATGATACGCTGGAGGTGGGCGATAATGTCATTGTCATTTCCATGGAGCAGGGTCTCGAGGATTTGCAGGACATCATGCGCTAGTGGGGGAAAGCTATGAATTACGGAATGATAAGATACATCGTGGGGAAAATGCTTCTGATAGAAGGTTTTCTGCTGCTTTTCCCGGCCTTTGTGTCATTTTTATATGGGGAAATGGAAGGTATCAGCTTCCTGCTGACTGCGATGCTCCTGCTCCTGGTATCGTTTCTGGGCTCCCGAAAGCCGGAGAATACGGCCATTTACGCCAAGGAGGGGTTCCTTATCGTGGCACTGGCCTGGGTTCTGTGGTCGGTATTCGGCGCGCTGCCTTTCCTGCTTTCGGGCTGCATCCCCCGGTTTGAAGATGCGTTCTTTGAGGTGGTGTCGGGCTTTACGACCACGGGCTCCACGATTTTAAGAGATATTGAGGGGCTGCCCAAGTGCATGAATTTCTGGCGCTGCCTGACCCACTGGGTGGGCGGCATGGGCGTGCTGGTATTCGTCATGGCGGTGCTCCCCTTAAGCAATAAGAATTCCATGTTCCTGATGCGTGCGGAGATACCGGGACCCACCTGCGATAAGCTGGTGCCCAAGGCGCGTACCACGGCGCGGATTCTGTACACCATGTATCTGGGGCTGTCTGTGGCAGAGGTCATTTTCCTGCTGGCAGGCGACATGAATCTGTACCAGGCAGTGATTCACACCTTCAGTACAGCCGGAACCGGAGGCTTCTCCGACCGGAACGCCAGCGTGGCGGCTTTTAACAGTGCTTATATCGACGGTGTCATTACCGTTTTCATGCTGCTGTTCGGTATTAATTTTAACCTGTATTTTCTGCTGCTCATGAAGAACGTCAAGGGCTTCTTTAAAAATGAGGAGCTGCGGAATTATCTGGGAATCGTGGCGGCGGCCATCGTGCTGATCACGATTAATATTATGAATCTGTACGGCGGTGTGCTGCACGCCTTCCGCTATGCAGCCTTCCAGGTGGTATCGGTTATCACGACCACCGGCTTTGTGACGGCCAATTTTGATCTGTGGCCGGAATTTTCCAAAACCATTTTGCTGATGCTGATGATAGTGGGAGCCTGTGCCGGAAGTACGGGCGGCGGTATGAAGGTATCACGTATCATGATTCTGGGGCGAACCATTACGAAGGAGACAAGGCAGATTCTGCATCCGAAATCGGTCAATGTGGTGAAGCTGGATGGCAAAAGGCTGACGAATGAAGAAACACACGGCGTATATGTGTATACGATCTGCTATTTTGTGATTTTATGTGTGTCGGTATTACTGGTTTCTGTAGATAACTTTGATTTCACTACAAACTTTACAGCGGTTCTGACTACGCTCAATAATGTAGGACCGGGCCTGGCAAAGGTGGGACCGGTGGAGAATTTTTCAGCCTTTTCCTGCTTCTCGAAGATTGTTTTAAGCTTTGACATGCTGATTGGCCGTCTGGAGATTCTGCCGATTATGATGCTGCTGGCGCCGGTGACCTGGCGGAAGAAGTTTTAAAAGCATCTGTTACTATGAAAATGGAAAGTGGCGCGGGAAGCTGGTATTTCCGGAAATTCTGTGCTAGAATAAAGCTTATGAGTAAAAGGGAAAGAAGGTATCTTTATGTCTGAAAAATCATGCAGCAATACAAGCTGCGATAAATCAAGCTGCGAGGGATGTCCCAGCAAGGCAAAGGAACAGACTCCGGTAAGCCTGCAGGCAGAGTGCAACGAATACAGCTGTGTGCGCCGGGTTATCGGCGTAGTCAGTGGCAAGGGCGGCGTAGGAAAATCCATGGTGACCGCTTCTCTGGCCAACGAGCTGGCGGCGAAGGGCTATCAGGTGGGTATCCTGGACGCGGATATTACAGGACCGTCCATTCCGAGAATGTACGGCGTTCATGGCGCTGCGGAAGCGAGCGATATGGGAATTGAGCCGCGAATGACAAAAAATGGAATTAAGCTCATGTCCATGAATCTTTTGCTGCCCACTGAGGACACTCCGGTTATCTGGAGAGGCCCCATCATTGCCAATATTGTAAAGCAGTTCTGGACCGACGTCATCTGGGGCGATCTGGATTATCTGCTGGTGGATATGCCGCCCGGAACCGGCGATGTACCCCTGACTGTATTCCAGTCCCTGCCGGTCAGCGAGATTGTAGTCGTGACCTCTCCGCAGGATCTGGTACAGCTGATCGTGAAGAAGGCGCTGAGTATGGCAGATCAGATGAAGATTCCGGTAAAGGGCGTGGTAGAGAATTATTCCTGGCTGGAGTGCCCGGACTGCGGAAAGAAGCTGTATCCCTTCGGTAAGAGCCATCTGGAGGAAATCGCAGGTGAGGAGAAGCTGCAGATCATCGGACGCATTCCCATGAAGCCGGAATTCGCCGAGGCTGCGGATGCGGGTGAATTTGATAAGGTGAGAAATCCTTATCTGGATGTGGATTTTGAATAGGAAAATCAAAAGAAATGTGGAAAAGGATTCGCCGGGACTTGGGAAAGACCGGCGAATCCTTTTGGATACCCGAAAATCTGGAGATAAAAGAGAAAGGGAACAGAATGGAGCGCAGAGAGATTTATACGAAGATCACAGGAAAGGCTGAGACTATGAAACAGGAGCTGGTGAAGATCCGGAGGGATTTTCATCGCTATCCGGAGCTTGGCTGGATGGAAATGCGGACATCCTCTATCATTGCATCTTATTTGAAAAGAGTTGGCTGTGACGAGGTGCTGGTGGGACGCGATGTGTGCCTGGATGAAGCCAGGATGGGTCTGCCTGCGGACGAGGCGCTGGAGCGGCATTATGAGGAGGCGGCGGCCCAGGAGGGCACAGATCTTGCGTATCTTCCCGATATAAAAGGTGGATTCACCGGTGTGGTTGGAATCCTGCGCTGCGGCGAAGGACCGACGGTGGCCTTCCGTTTTGATATGGACGCGCTGCCGGTGCTGGAGTGCAAGGAAGAGGCGCATTATCCGACAAAAGAGGGGTTTGCGTCCCGCAATACGGGTGTCATGCATGCCTGCGGCCATGACGGTCATATGACGGTAGGACTGGGAACCGCCAAAATTCTCTGCGAACTGCGGGAACAGCTTCACGGAACGGTGAAGTTTATCTTCCAGCCAGCGGAGGAAGGCGTGCGCGGCGCGAAGTCCATTGTGGAGCACGGACATCTGGACGATGTGGATTATGTGTTGGGCGCCCATATGGGAGGCGGACCGGAGCAGAAGGAAGCAGCCATCGGAATCGGCGGCGGCGAGAGTCTGGCTACCGTAAAGTATGATGTGGAATTTTATGGAAAAGGCTCCCATGCGGCGGCTTCTCCGGAAGAAGGGAAAAACGCTATGCTGGCCATGGCTACGGCGATATTGAACCTGCACGCCATTCCCCGGAGCGGTAAGGGAGATACCCGGGTAAATGTGGGAAAGGTGGTTGCGGGAACCGGACGGAATATTATCTGTGAGCATGCGCACATGGAGATGGAAGTCCGGGGCATGACCACGGAGGCCAATACCTATATGAAGGAGTACGCGGAGCGGATTATCCGCAGCGCAGCCGAAATGCACGACTGTACCTGCGAGATGAAGCTGATGGGCGCGGCCATGAATGGAATCAATGATGATGCGCTGGCGGATCGGCTGGCGAAGGTTTGTGAGGAGGATTTGCATCTGCCGGTGGTTCGGCTGAAGAAGGGCGGAGCCGGAGGCAGTGAGGATTATTCTTATATGTCGGAACGGGTGCAGAGCCATGGCGGACAGTCCTGCTATTTTATGAATCTGAGCTGCTGCACAGGAACGCTTCATAACGAATGGTTTAATTTCCGGGAGGAAGCCCTTGTCAATGGGGTGAAGGCTTTCTGCGGAATTGCGGTTGAGTTGCTACAATGAAAACGGACGGGCCGGGGCTATGTTATTATCCGTGTTCATCGTTTATCGGACGCTGTACACTGGATAACTACATAGTCCCGGCCCTGTTTTTCAAGGTCGCGAAGAGGGGCTGTTTGCTGCGTCTCTTTTTTTACTGGGGAAAACTTGCACTTGCATCCCTGTTAGATTTGTGATATAGTGAAACAAACATATGTTTCGAACATGCATTCGAAAAACAAGATGCAAGTGAGGTTTTTACCATGACGTTTGTTCAGGGGCGGGCGGATATGTCCGTCATGGAGAAGCTGCGGATTCTGGCGGATGCGGCGAAGTTTGATGTGGCCTGTACCTCCAGCGGGGTGTCCAGAGGGAATTCCGGGCAGGGAATCGGTAATTGTATGGAGGCGGGGATTTGTCACAGCTTTGCGGCGGATGGGCGGTGTATTTCGCTTCTGAAGATTCTGTTTACCAATGAGTGTATTTTTGACTGTAAGTATTGCCTGAACCGGCGGTCCAATGATGTGCAGCGGGCATCTTTTACGCCGGATGAGGTCTGTGAGCTGACCATGGAGTTTTACCGGCGGAATTATATTGAGGGGCTTTTTTTGAGTTCGGGGATTGTAAGGAGTCCGGATTATACGATGGAGCTGTTGTATGAGACGCTTCTGAAGCTTCGGCGGCAGTATCATTTTGGCGGGTATATTCATGTGAAGGCGATTCCGGGGGCGGATCCGCTTTTGATTGAGCAGACAGGGTTTCTGGCGGATCGGATGAGTGTGAATCTGGAGCTCCCTACGGCGGAGGGGCTTCGGACACTGGCCCCGGCCAAGTCCCGGGAGAAGATTCTGACTCCCATGCGGCAGATTCAGAATGGACGGCTGGAGTTTGGAGAACGGCTGCTTGGCAGGGAGAGCGGTGGTGCGGTGGATGACGCGGGCGGCGGTTGTGGACTGCAGCAGATGAAGGGCAGCGGCACGGCGGTTCTGGCTGAACGGCGCAGACGGAGGGCGGCGTTTGTCCCGGCGGGGCAGTCGACTCAGATGATCATCGGAGCCACGCCGGAGAATGATTTTCAGATTATATCGGTGGCGGAGTCTTTGTATCGGAAGTTTGATTTGAAGCGGGTATTTTATTCGGCTTTTGTGCGGGTAAATGATGACAGTCTTTTGCCGGATTTGCCGGGCGGACCGCCGCTTCTTCGGGAACACCGGCTGTATCAGGCGGACTGGCTGCTGCGGTTTTACGGTTTTGAGGCCGGGGAGCTTCTTTCGGAGGAGCGGCCCAATTTTAATGTGCTTATGGATCCCAAGTGCGACTGGGCGCTCCGGCATCTGGAAGCGTTCCCAGTGGAGGTGAACCGGGCTTCTTATGAGATGCTTCTTCGGGTGCCGGGGATCGGGGTAAAGTCGGCGCTGCGGATTGTGAAGGCCAGGCGGCTGGGGACAGTGGATTTCGCGGATCTGAAGCGGATGGGTGTGGTGCTGAAGCGGGCGCTTTATTTTATTACCTGTCGTGGTAAGACCATGTATCCCATTCGGATTGAGGAGGATTTTATTACCCGTAATATTCTGGATGTGAAGGAGCGGCTGCCCTATGGTATCAGCGGAGATGTGACGTATCGGCAATTGTCGTTGTTTGATGATTTTCAGGTGCCGCAGCCGGATGCATTCCGATTGCAGGCGTAAGGTGCAAAGCTTATGGGATGCAGCAGGATTTGAGGTGAGAAGGATCAGTATGACAATTTTTGTATGTGAGGACAGTCTGGACGGGATTCTGACCGGGGTATATGACGCCTGGGACAGTCGTCTGGGGCACAGCCGGGTGAAGCTTAAGACAGCGGATGTGGATACCTACGAGCTGTTCTGCGAGTACCGGGATGTAAAGACGGATATGGAAAAGGCGGAGAAGGTACTGCGGACAGTGTTTCATCGGATGGGCGAGGAGGCCGGGGAGGCCATTTGTTATGCCTGCGCCTGCCCCCATCCGGACAAGGCGGACGCCATCTACCGGCTGATTGCGCGGGGACTTTCCATGACGGACGGCACGAAGGCGGTATATTATTTGCAGGACAGCTCTGTATCCCTGGTTATGAAGCTTCGACAGAAGGCCTGGCATGAGGCGCACCGGATGTTGGGTTTTCTGCGCTTTGAGGAATTATCGGGCGGCGTACTGTATGCGCAGATGGAGCCGCCCTATGCGGTGCTGCCGTTGATTGCGCCCCATTTTGCGGATCGGCTCCGGCAGGAAAACTGGATTATTCATGATTTGAAGCGGGGGCTTCTGGCGCTTCACCGGGCCGGAGGCTGGTGGGTGCTGACGGACGATCAGGAACTGAATCGGGAATTCCTGGCGGGGCGTGCAGAGCGTGAGGAGGAGTTTCAGATGCTCTGGAGGACTTTTTGCCGGACCATTGCCATTGAGGAGAGAAGAAATCCCCGCTGTCAGCAGACGCTGCTGCCCTGTCGGTTCCGGCCACATATGAATGAATTTCAGACAGCCGGAGAAAATAACAGATAAAAAGTATGAAAAAAAGTACAAAAATACAGCCCTAAAATAGGCCCGGTGTGTCGCCTGTTGAATTGACACTGTAAAAGAATCATAGTACACTGTATACAGAAATCAGTAATAAAAATCCTGCATCCGGGTTAAAATCAAGATTAAATTATAAAAGAGACGCGGGCAGCAGGACTTTCACAGGCAGGAGAAAAGAAAATGAGTGACGTACGGGTAATCAAAGCCGCGCTTCTGGGCGCGGGAACTGTCGGAAGCGGTGTGTATGACATTTTGCAGTGGCAGAAGGATGAGATGCCGAAGAAGCTTGGCGCAGTGGTGGAGCTGAAGAAGATTCTGGTCCGCAATACAAAGAAGCCAAGAGAAGGCATGGACAGCAGTCTTTTTACCGACAACTGGAAGGAGATTCTGGACGATCCGGAGATAGAGATTGTCATCGAGGTTATGGGCGGTATCGAACCGGCGAAGACTTATATTACGGAGGCACTTCATGCTGGAAAGCATGTGGTGACGGCCAATAAGGATCTGCTGGCGGAGCATGGAAAAGAAGTGTTGGACGCGGCGGAAGAGCATGGCTGCGATCTGATGTTTGAGGCGGCTGTGGCAGGCGGCATTCCGATTATCCGTCCGCTGAAGCAGTGTCTGGCGGCCAATCACCTGACTGAGGTCATGGGTATCGTCAACGGAACTACGAATTATATTCTGACGAAGATGACGAAGGATCATATGGAATTTGCGGACGCGCTGGCGCTGGCGACAGAGCTGGGTTACGCGGAGGCGGATCCCACAGCGGATGTTGAAGGCTATGACGCAGCCCGTAAGGTGGCGATTATGGCGTCTATCGCGTTTAATTCCCGTGTGACCTTCTCGGATGTGTATACACAGGGTATCACGAAGATTACGGCGGCAGATATTGCCTATGCCACGGAGATGGGCATGGTTATTAAGCTTCTGGGCGTGGCGCGTAATACGGATACCGGCATTGAGGCGGGGGTATACCCGATGTTGATTCCGGCAGATCATCCGCTGGCCGGCGTTAATGATTCCTTTAATGCGGTCTTTGTACACGGCGATGCTGTAGACGACGCCATGTTCCAGGGACGCGGAGCAGGAAAGCTTCCTACCGGCAGCGCGGTAGCCGGGGATATCTTCGAGGTGGCCCGGGATATCGTGGCAGGCAGCACCGGAAGAATCAACTGTACCTGCTATAAAAATCTGCGGATTAAGCCGGTGGATGAAGTGCAAAACCGCTACTTCATGCGTATGGAGGTGGAGGACAGACCGGGTGTACTGGCTGCTATTGCATCGGTGTTCGGCAACAATCATGTGAGCATCGCCCAGGTAATCCAGAAGAGTGTCGGCGAGGGTACCGCAGAACTGGTTATCATTACCGATCAGGTGGAAGAACGTCATTTCAAGGATGCCCTTCTGGTGATGAACGAGATGTCTATTGTAAAAGAGATTCCTTCCGTTCTTCGCGTATATGCGCAGAGCGAATAAGAAAAAGCGGAGAGGGAACAGAGGCAGGGAATGAAAAAGACACTGACTTTACTGGACAAAGCGATTATATTTGCCACGAAGGCTCATTCAGGAGCCAGGCGAAAGGGCACTAACGTGCCGTATATCGTACATCCCATCGAGGCAGCGGCCATCGTATCAGCCATGACAGACGACGAGGAAGTTATCGCGGCTGCCGTGCTCCACGACGTCATTGAAGACACGGATGCTACGGAGGACGACCTGTATGCCCGGTTCGGCAGACGCATTACCGAACTGGTACTGAATGAGAGCGAGGACAAGCGGAGAACCCTTCCGGCGGCACTGACCTGGAAGACCAGAAAACAGGAGACCATCACCTTCCTGGAGACCGAAGCCGACCGGGACGCCAAGATGCTGGCCCTGGCGGACAAGCTTTCGAACCTGCGGGCGATACATCGGGATCAGTGCATCATCGGCGATAAAATCTGGGAGCGTTTCAACGAGAAGAATAAAGAAATGCATGCCTGGATGTACCGTTCCATTGCGAAAGCTTTGGAAGAATTGAAGGATCATCCTACCTGGCAGGAATACAATCGCCTGGTGACAGAAGTATTTGGCGAAGAAAAGAGTATTGACAAAACAGACGAAAAAGGATAATCTGCTACAGAGATATCTGTAGTATGATGAATACTGCGAAAAGTATCTACAGGCAGCAATAAGTAAACGAGGAGGATCAAGATGAAACCGTACCGCGAATTAACCAAAGAGGAACTTGTGCAGCTGAAAACAGAGTTGGAGACAAAGTATAAAGAAGCCCAGGCAAAAGGTTTACATCTGGATATGTCCAGAGGAAAGCCAAGCGCAGATCAGCTCGACCTGTCCATGCCCATGCTGGACGTGCTGAATAGCCAGAGCGACCTGAAAGACGCTACAGGACTGGATTGCCGCAACTACGGTGTGCTGGATGGACTGAAAGAAGCAAAAGAACTGCTGGCGGGCATGACAGGCGTATCCGCCGACAACGTCATCGTCTATGGCAATGCCAGCCTGAACATCATGTATGACACGGTAGCGAGAGCCATGATGCATGGTATCCTGGGACATACTCCCTGGTGCAAGCTGGACAAAGTAAAATTTCTGTGTCCGGTACCGGGTTATGATCGTCACTTCGCCATCACCGAATCCTTCGGAATTGAGATGATCAACATCCCGATGACCGTAACCGGACCGGATATGGATAGGGTAGAAGAACTGGTCAACAACGACCCGGCAGTCAAAGGCATTTGGTGTGTGCCGAAGTACTCCAATCCTCAGGGCATCACCTACTCGGATGAAACCGTACGCCGCTTCGCAAACCTGAAGCCTGCAGCAGAGGATTTTCGTATCTTCTGGGATAACGCGTACTGCGTACATCACCTGTATGATGACAGGCAGGATGAGATCCCCGAGATCTTAAGCGAGTGCGCCAAGGCAGGCAACCCAGATATGGTATTTGAATTCTGCTCCACATCCAAGATCAGCTTTCCGGGCTCTGGTATCTCCTGCATTGCCACATCCGAGAACAATATCAAAGATATCAAGAAGCAGATGACCATCCAGACCATCGGTCATGACAAGCTCAATCAGCTGCGTCACGTACGCTTCTTCAAGGACATCGACGGAATCAAAGCCCACATGCGTAAGCATGCAGTCATTCTCCGTCCGAAATTCGAAGCAGTACTGGATACCCTGGACAGAGAGCTTGGCGGCCTTGAGATCGGAACCTGGGTACGCCCCAACGGCGGTTACTTCATCTCCTTTGAGGCCATGGAAGGCTGTGCAAAAGCTATCGTGGCCAAGTGTAAGGAAGCAGGCGTTGTCATGACCGGTGCAGGCGCCACCTACCCGTATCACAACGACCCCAAGGACAGCAACATCCGTATTGCCCCGTCCTTCCCCACCACGGAAGACCTGGCCGCAGCCGCAGATCTATTCGTCCTCTGTGTAAAGCTGGTAAGCGTAGAAAAGCTTCTCGAGACGAAATAAATTAGATATATTTCAAAGTCAAAAATCCTGGCACCGGGCGAAGCCCCCGGTGTCAGGATTTTGTCCATCATCACAAAACAGAAGAGAGAGAGGGGGGAACCCTTCTCTCTCTTCGTCCGTTAATTAATTAAAAAACAGAAAATACACAATCACCAGCGCTCCCAGTACAATCCGATAATATCCGAACGCCTTAAAATCATTTTTCTTAATATATCCCATCAAGAACTTAATCGCCAGCACCGAAACCACAAACGCCGTCACCATGCCCACAATCAGAATCGCTGCTTCCGTCCCGGTAAAATGGAAACCGAATTTTACCAGCTTCAAAAGACTTGCGCCAAACATTACCGGAATCGCCAGGAAGAAGCTGAACTCAGCCGCGATATACCGGGAAGTACCCAGAAGCGTAGCGCCCAGGATCGTCGCGCCGGATCGGGAAGTACCCGGAATCAAAGCCAGTACCTGAAAAACACCGATAAAAACAGCCATCGGATAAGAAAGCTGTTGAAAAGATTTCACCCGGGGCTTTCGGCCTTTATTATAATTCTCAATGATAATAAACAAGACGCCATAGAGGATCAGCGTGAAAGCAACAGTCTGATAATTATAGAATAATTTATCGATCTTATCATCAAAGGGAAGACCAATGATGGCAGCCGGAAGCACTGCAACCAGCACCTTAAACCACAGGGACCAGGTATCTTTCTTGATCCAGCCCTTGGAAGGCATGGTAAAGGGCCACAGCTTGCCGAAATAGAGAACTACGACCGCCAGAATTGCGCCCAGCTGAATGACGACCAGAAACATTTCCATAAACGCGTCGCTGACATTTAGATGAATAAATTCATTGACCAGAATCATATGTCCGGTACTGCTGATGGGAAGCCATTCCGTGATACCTTCCACGATGCCAAGAAGAAGAACCTTCAACCATTCGATTACATTCATAGTATATACTCCTTAATTTTAATTTCCACATATATATGAGGAAAGATTCGGTTTTCAGTATAGCATACTGGATTTTTATGTCAATGACAGGAGCGAAAATTAAGAAAGACTTTAAGTTCCGGCAAGAATTTGGACGAAAAAGATAGAAAACGGGTCGAAATAATGGGCGAAAAAAGAAAAAAGCGAAACGATAAAGGGGTCTTATATGAATAAAAACATGGAATATACGTGTATATAAGCATAATTATGCATAAAATTACTATAAAATGCATAAAGTATTAAAAATTATGCAATTTGGGTATTGCAATTTTCTAAAATGGCGCTATAATAGGAAACAGGTTTTAACCTGAAACGTAATGGAATATCATTTCAAGGTTGGGAGGAAAAAATTATGAAAAAGTTAGTAGCAGTATTACTGGCAGGCATGATGTGCGTATCACTGGCAGCCTGCGGAGGAAAGAAAGCAGATGAGACAGCAGCAGATACAACAGCGGCTGCAACCACAGAGACCACAGAAACCACAGAAGCGGCAGACGGAGAGTTCACCACCGTAGCGGATGGAGTTCTGACCATGGGAACCAACGCGGCATTCCCGCCGTACGAGTACAAAGAGGGGGACCAGATCGTAGGTATCGACGCAGAGATCGCGCAGGCACTGGCAGACAAGCTGGGACTGAAGCTTGAGATTCTGGATATGGATTTCGCTTCCCTGATTACCGCTATCCAGGCTGGCAAGATTGATATCTCCCTGGCAGGCATGACTGTTACCGAGGAGAGAAAGCAGAATGTAGACTTCACAGATTCTTATTCCACAGGTGTACAGGTCATCATCGTAAAAGATGGCTCTGATGTCACAACCGTAGATGATCTGGCAAATGACAAGATCATCGGCGTTCAGGAAGGAACTACCGGACATCTGTACTGCTCTGATGATTATGGCGAGGATCATGTCATCGCATACACTAACGGCGCAACTGCTGTACAGGCTCTGCTTCAGGACAAGGTGGACTGTGTGGTTATCGACCAGCAGCCGGCAAAAGAGTTCGTAGCAGCCAATGAGGGACTGAAGATTCTGGATACTGAGTACGTAGTTGAGGATTACGCAGCAGCAGTTTCCAAGGACAACCCGGCACTGACCGCAGCACTGAACAAAGCACTTCAGGAGCTGAAGGACGATGGAACCATCCAGAGCATTCTGGACAAGTACATCAAAGCTGAGTAAGCAGTAAAAAGCAGACGCGAGAACGTCTGAGAGCACGACGGAGGTGTTCAGGAAACCGGACACCTCCGTATTTTTGCGAAATATTCGTAGCGTAGAAATATAAGAAGCAATGAAAACAGAAAATCAAATTGCTTTTTATATTTCTACGTTATAAAATATAAGAAATACGTATAGAGGAGAGTAAGCATATGTTCGAAGACTTAAAAAAGGGTCTTTACCAGACATTCATCCTGGATGACAACTACCAGTATTTTATCAAGGGTATCCAGACCACATTGATTGTAACGGTATTTGCCCTGATCCTGGGAGTGATTCTTGGCGTTATCATAGCGATTATCCGTTCCGCCCACGATCAGCAGCCCGAGCGCAAGAAAAATATTTTTCTGCGGATCGCCAATCTGATTTGCCAGATTTATCTGACTGTCATCCGTGGAACGCCCATGATGGTACAACTTTTGATTATGTGGTTTGTCGTATGGGCCAGCGCCCGCGCTACCGACGGCAATATGATTCGCTGCGCAATTCTGGCTTTTGGTATCAACTCCGGAGCCTATGTGGCAGAGATTATTCGTTCCGGAATTATGTCCATCGACAAAGGACAGATGGAGGCGGGCCGTTCTGTCGGTCTGACCTATGCGACTACCATGCGCTGCGTCATTATTCCCCAGGCATTCAAAAACGTACTGCCTGCTCTGGGCAATGAGCTGATTACCCTTTTGAAAGAGACATCCGTCGTAACCGTTATCGGACTTCGTGACCTGACCAAGGGCGCTCTGATTATTCAGTCCAAGACCTATCAGGCTTTCGTGCCGTTCTTTGCCATCGCGGCCATGTATCTGGTGATGGTACTGGGGCTGTCCTGGCTGATGGGTAAACTGGAAAGGAGAATGAGACAGAGTGATTTACGTTAAGGATCTGGCCAAATCATTTGGCGACAATCATGTTATCAAAAATATCAATATGCATATTACACCGGGCGAGAAAGTCGTTATCGTAGGACCCTCCGGTTCCGGTAAATCCACATTTTTACGCTGCCTGAATCTTCTGGAGCAGCCCACCGACGGAACCATTACTTTTGACGGACAGGAGATCACGGCTCCGGGTGTGGATGTCAATAAGATCCGTCGTCGGATGGGTATGGTATTCCAGCATTTCAACCTGTTCGCGAACCTGACCGTAAAGGAAAATATCATGTTGGCTCCGGTACAGCTGAAGCTGAAGACCAAAGCGGAGGCAGAGGCGGAAGCCGTGCGCCTTTTGAAGCTGGTAAATCTGGAGGAAAAAGCAGATTCCTATCCATCCCAGCTTTCCGGCGGTCAGAAGCAGAGAATCGCTATTGTGCGTTCCCTGGCCATGGACCCGGAAGTGATGCTTTTTGACGAGCCCACATCTGCCCTGGATCCGGAGATGGTAGGTGAGGTTCTGGAGCTGATGAAGAAGCTGGCAGACGACGGCATGACCATGGTGGTCGTGACCCACGAGATGGGCTTTGCCCGCGAGGTGGCTACCCGCGTAGTCTTTATGGACGGCGGCTACATCAAAGAGGAGAATAACCCCAAGGACTTCTTTGAGCATCCGCAGGATCCGAGACTGCAGGATTTCTTATCGAAAGTATTGTAAAACACGCAAAAGACCGCTATCCGCGCCGTAGAGAAGGGTCGGGGCGGTCTTTTTATTTTCATCATTCTTTCGTAAGAATTTCTTAATCGACTTTATACATTTTTTAGAGGATGGACATATTTTAGTCACAATTCCCTGCTATATTAATACTTGTAGCAAGAACACATATCAGTATTTCATTCATAACACTCGGGGACTTCCGGGAGGAAGCCCCCACTCCCTCGTATTTACTGGGTTTTCCGAAGAAGGAAGATCCTTTTTTTTGCCCATTTTTGGCCGTTTGACGACAATTTGACGACAATTGCCTTAAAAAACCTCGGAACGAAAGAATGGCTCTGTACAAATCTAATGTGAAAATCAAATGCGAAAATTATTTTAAAATTTCTTCAAACTCGCCTTTTTAGGCCGAGGACAAATCCCCAAACATCATTTATGATTATATCAGGAACAGCAAAAACCTGTTCACAGACAACTGAATAGCAGTTACAGCATGGAAAATTCCGGCGTATATTCGGCAGAATATCAGCGGGGCCTGCGAGGAGAGTTGATGGACCGAGAGGTGAAGATGGAGCAGGTACAGATTGGATTGATTACGGCGGAAGGATAATAACTCACGAAGGGAGCTTGAAGTGGTTTCCTGGCCCTCGAAATAAGCAGCAGAGGGGACGAGCGGTATATAGAATACCGGTCTTGTGAACATCAGAGGATGTCATGCGGCAGGGTTGCCAGTAACTCCCACGTACACGGGGCGAAGAGGAACAAGCGTGTACTTACATGGAAAATATGAAATGGAGGGATAAGGAAGGATGTACAAAGGAATCGAGGTTATCGGGATAGATCATGGCTGGTCGTATATGAAGACAATTTCTCATGTGTTTGTGACAGGCGTGGAAGAGATAGCGACAGAACCGGCCTTTACGAAAAATCTGCTGGAATTCGGTGGAAAATTCTATAAGATAGGCGGCACCCGGCTTGAAGTCCAGGATGTAAAAACGAAGAATGATAACTTTTTTCTTCTGACGCTGGCGGCCATCGCCAAAGAATTGAAAAGCCGAGGAAAACGAGAGGCAAAGGTATATCTGGCTGTAGGACTCCCGCTGACACGATTTGGACAGGAGCGTGCAGATTTATATTTATAAATCCCAGAATCAGTTTCTGGTAGACGCGCTGCAGTTCTACATTGAACATAGCGGAAAAGATATGTTGACCCAGCAGGAGCAGGCCGA
>NZ_JBBMFE010000021.1:0-44913 GCF_040096155.1 Laedolimicola intestinihominis
TTATTTAAGTGCCGCCCAGTGCTCCCGGATTCTAAGGTATGCGGCCAGTCTGGGCTGCCGTCCGTCGGAGAAAGTGGAATATTTTTTGAAGAAACAGGGCGGCACATACCCGTCATTCTTCCCATGCAGGAGCGGCAAATGCGTGGAGCGGTCAAAGAAAAAGACGAAGCCAAGTTCCTTACCAGCTTTGGACGGCCAGATGAGCCTTTTCCCACACTTCTTGCCAGCAGCGCAAATAGCTTTAGCTTCTGGTACGAAGGAGAAGACTGGAGAAAAGAGGGAGGTATCCGATACCTGACACCACTGGAATGTGAGCGCCTGCAAGGACTGCCGGATCACTGGACGGCCTACGGGTGCGAAGGAGAGACGATCAGCGACAGTGCCCGGTACCGGGCACTGGGTAATTCCATTGCCCTGCCATGCGCGGAGTATGTGATGGCGGGAATTTGTGAGGTTGAAAAATGACTTGCTATTGTGCGGACATTTGCGTATAATAAGGGTAGAAGAAAATGCAGCATAAGAAAGGAGACATTCTATATGGCAGCAAAATCAGCGAATTTATATGCGAGAATAGAACCGGATGTGAAAGAGCAGGCGGAAAGCATTTTATCTACCCTTGGGATTCCGGCTTCTAATGCAATCAATATGTTTTATAAACAGATTATTTTACAGAGAGGACTTCCGTTTGAAGTAAAAATTCCATCTGCAAGACCTGTTGATATCAGCGCATTATCGGAAGCAGATTTCCATGAAGAATTGGAAAAGGGATATGCAGATGTGCAGGCGGGACGCACAAAAAATGCAAGAGAAGTATTTGATGCGATACGTAAGGATTATGGCTTATGATATATGAAGTAAAAATGACGGGGCAGGCGGAGCTTGATTTAAGAGGGATCTATGAATATATTGCCTTTGAATTACAAGCACCAGAAAATGCAGCCGGACAAGTTCGACGCCTGGAAGAACAAATCATAAGTTTGGAAACCATGCCGGAACGATACAGGAGATATGAAACGGAACCATGGAAAAGTAGGGGACTTCGTATATTACCAGTAGATAACTATGTGGTATTGTATATTCCGGATGAAGATAGGAAAACAGTTGAGATCCTGCGTGTGATGTATGGCGGACGCAATATTGATAAGCAATTAAATCTTTATACAAAGCAATAAAAACCAGTGAGGTGTGTATGGAAAAAAATTTTCCATACACACCTTTTTCATTTTGGCGTGAAATCAGCTTTCAAAGATATTCTGGATTGTACCTGTAGCAGGTGTAGTTCTATAGTTAAGAAAAATAAATAAAAATTTTGTAGCTATTCAGAACAGCCCAAAGTACTAGCTGCTGAGTGCGTATGAACATGATATATATTGCTAAAAGTAAAAGAGAGGTATTACCGTTGGTAAGTGAAGTGAGCAAAATACTGGAAACTATGTAACTCCATAGGGAGTGGGAAAGGCTATATTCCTAGGTGGGGAATTTTTTGTCAAAGGTAAATTTTTGAATATGCTCTTTTAAGACCTTGTTGATATAGGAACTGAAATTCCGGTCATCCTGTTCAGCGAGGGCTTTTATTATTTGAATAATATCCTCATCCGGGGAGACGGATACTTTAACTTTATAAGGTTTATTTTTCATACTAATTCTCCTTTTTTGCTACTTTACTATTGCATAAAGTAGTAATAAATATGGAGCGAAGGAAATGAAAAGTAAGATTTTTTATAAACTATTCCCATGATATATACAATATGTAAATGTGCAATTCAAATAGCAGTTTATGCTAAGTGTGAAAGAAAATAATAATAATTACTATTATTGACAAAAGAATAATTATCATGTATAATACAGATATACAAGAAACAAAGTATTTATAAAAGAAATGGAGGTCAAATTATGACTTACGATTTAAACATTACCTTTGATGACAATTTAGTAACAGGAAATAAAACAATTGATACACAGCACAAAGAATTGATTGACCGTATTCAGAACTTTGTAATTGCCTGTCAAAATGGCGACAGCAAGGTAAAGGCGATCAAACTTCTGGATTATCTTAATGAGTATACTGACTTTCATTTTAAAGAAGAAGAAGCACTTCAGGAAAAAGCCGGTTATCCAGAGCGTGAAAAACATTATGAAAGACATGAAGAGTTTAAAAAGACAATTCAGGAACTGTATGAATACCTTCAGGAGTATGAAGGACCAACAGATCGGTTTAGTGAACTTGTACAGAAAAATGTAATCGACTGGCTGTTTGGACACATTAAAACATACGACCGCTCTGTGGCAGAATTTATCTTTATGAGACAAAATCCAGACCGATGCTAAAATAAACTAGGGGCTGTTACACAAATACAGCCCCTTTCCTGTTATAGCGATATTCTAGGTAATATATTGCGCTGGCATGCAGGATTTGATAATCCTGACCCGGCTGTGCAGGAAGAATGGAAGAAAATGGCACTTAAAGGAGACAGGCCCACACCGGAAGAAGTAATCAATTACGCAGTAAAAAAATTAGTCCCTATTTACATTTGTGTGTCTGATGTATCAACAGTATAATGATACATTTCACGAATTGCGTATGCAATTAGAAAATCAAGTAGTCCAAATTCCATAAAATGAAATTTTAGGGCAAATTACAGACATTGGCTTGGCTGTAGTATTTTTAAACAACGTGTGTTAGACTACTGTTATACAAATCGGAATTTATAAAGGAGAATATTGATGAAACTATTTTTATGTTCGCACTTTTCAAGTGTAGGAAGTCTGATAAAGGAAGAAATTGAAAATAAGAAAGTCGCATTTATTCCAACAGCTTCACTGCGTGAAGGCTACACCGGTTATGTCGGCTCGGCTCGAAAATTATTCAAAAAGTTGGGAGCAATCGTAACTGAAATTGATATTTCAACGGAGGCTTATTCAACGATACAGTCTGTTTTTGAAGAAGCAGATGTGATATATTTTACCGGCGGAAATTCTTTCTTTCTTATGGACCAGCTCCGTAAAACGGGAACTGATGGACTGCTGAAAAAGGAATTGGTAAATGGAAAATTGATGATCGGCGAGTCGGCAGGCGCAATTATATGCGCTCCAAGCATCCAATATATCGAGCAAATGGATGAAAAGCCGGAGGACTACTCACAAGAAGATGATGCAGGGATTGATTTGATTGATTTCTATGTTCTTCCGCATTATCTTACAGCACCATTTAAAAAAGTTACCGAGAAAATAATGACTGAGTTTTCGGATTTGAATCTATGCCCAATTAACAACCGTCAGGGAATTGTAATTGATGGTGAAGATTCAAAGGTTATTTGCAAAGACTAATTTGAAAATTCCTGTTTTTTGTTGATGCAGAGCAGAGGCGGTAACTATTGATAAGTTCCCACAAACCGATGAGGCACTGGACATGTTTCCACAAACCGATGAGGTAAAAAAGAGAGCAGTTCAGTCGTCTCAACGCATGTCGAGACGGTAGTCTTGATGTCAAGAAAAGATAAATAAGTGCCAGAAAGCGGCGTATTTCCGGGCTTTTTCGGAAGTTGGGATGTAAAGCCTAACCTCTGAAAAAAGCTCGGTTTTCTTATATGGAAACATATCTACTGCGAAATGTGTGTCAGGTTGTAACCTCGGATTAGATGTCACGATTTGAGACAGTGGATTAGATGAAAAATGAGGTGTTGAAGGTGGAGTATGTGGTCTAAACTGACGACAGAGCTGACGACAATTCTGACGACAATCTCGAAAAAAGAGACAAAACGAGATAAGAAGCAAAATGCTGAAAAAGCCTTATTTTATAAGGAAAAATGGCGTTTGACAAGAGGAGATAAAGGGTAGTTGAAAGTATTTCATTCATAACACTCGGGGACTTCCGGGAGGAAGCCCCCACTCCCTCGAACTTAGCGGGTTTCTCAGAAATGTGAAGCCCTTTTTTAATGCCAATTTTGGTCGTTTGAGAATAAATGAAAATCAAAAAAATTAAAATTTATCTGTTTACATGTTATGTTCTTGAGGATTATACTGGAAACAGTGCAATATATAAGCTGTGTAAAAGAAAGTCTGACAGCTGGAGTCGGAATTTTGGTAATACCGCATTTTTTTGTATACCGTATTTGTAATAGAAGGAATTATCAATACAAATAAAGAATAAAAAGGAGTAAAGCTATGAACCATATTTTAATCGCTTATTTCTCCAGAGCCGGAGAAAATTATTTCGGAGGTAAAATCAAAAGCGTAGAAGTGGGCAATACCGAAATTTGCGCAAAGGAGCTTAAGAAGGCTATCGAGGCGGATCTTTTCAAAATCGAGATGAAAGAGCCCTATTCGGACAACTATAAAAAGTGTGTGGCGCAGGCCATGAAGGATATGACCATTAAGAGGCGCCCGGAGCTGAAAAAATTGCCGGAGAGTATCGAACCCTATGATACGATCGTTCTGGGCTATCCCAATTACTGTGGAAGCATGCCGCAGGCGGTCACCACATTTCTGACGGCCTTTGATTTTACAGGGAAGAAGATTCTGCCCTTCTGCACCAACGAAGGAAGCGGCATGGGCCGGAGCGAAGGCGTGATCAAGAAGCTCTGTCCGACGGCGGAAGTGAAAGAGGGACTGCCCGTACATGGAAGCATGGCAGCTCAGGCAGGTCCGACCCTGGCAGAATGGGTGAAAAGAAATTGATAAAGTTATCAAAATGATGGAAAAAATCATGGTAAAGTACAAAAAGAAAGTAAGTAAGGGAGTGGAAAACTCATGGATGAACGCCTGAAACAACAGCTCGAGTTTGCCCTGGAAATCGATAAAGAGAAAAATATCTTCCGACAGACCCATCTGTCCGGACACGGGAGAAATGAGAATGACGCGGAGCATGCCTGGCATATGGCGATTATGGCTTATGTTCTGCGGGAGTACGCCAATGAACCGGTGGATATCGCGCGGGTCATGCTCATGTGCCTGATTCACGATATCGTGGAAATCGACGCAGGCGACACCTACGCCTACGACGCGGAGGGCCTGAAGACCCAGAAAGCCCGGGAGAACGCGGCTAAGGAGCGTATTTTCTCTCTGCTTCCGGATGAACAGAAGCAGGAATTGATGCAATTGTTTGATGAATTTGAAGAATTTGCAACCCCGGAGTCCAAATTTGCCCATGCCATGGACAATCTGCAGCCGTTGCTCCTGAACAACAGCAATGGCGGCGGAGACTGGAAGGAGCATGACGTATCGGCGGAGCAGGTCTACGGAAGACAGCGGAAAACCCGGCTTGGTTCCGAACGGCTCTATGAAGAAACCGATCGCATTCTTCAGGAAAATATTCGGAAGGGCAGCCTGAAAAAGTAAAAAATGAGGAGTGACTGGCTTGCAAATCCCCCTCGGATATACTATGATAATCTTAGCGAAAGACGCGAAAAATCATCGTGTATTCGAGGGGGATTTTATATGAATCAGCTGAATGAGACAGATGCTGAGAAGATACTTTCTGCGGTCCGGATCGGTCTGTGGCGGGTGGAATTTGAGGAAGGAAAACCGACCCGTTTTTATGCGGACGCAGTGATGGACGAGCTGCTGGGTGTGACCGGGGATGTGACGCCGGAGGAGCGCTTCCGGTTCCATATCGCCCATGTGCATCCGGCAGATATGTCCATGTTTCAGGAATATGCGGATAAACTGGCGGAAGTACGGACAGAGATTGTATACCGGTATCTGCACCCCTTAAAAGGGGAAATGATCGTGCGCTGCGGCGGTGTGCGAGACGTGTCGGAGAAGGGCTTTATCTATACCATGGGGACGCATCAGGATATCTCTGAAACCGTAAGGCTGGAGCGGGAACGGGAGATGGAGCGGCGGCTGACGGAGATGAATAAGAGCCTTCAGAGGAATCGGGAACGCCGGGAGGATTATTATCGTGAGCTTCTGGATATACAGAGCTGTGGAATTCTTGCCTATACCATACCGGATCACCGGGTCGTCCATATGAATGCGGAAGCACTTCGCATGTACGGGATAAAGAATATAGGTGATGCACAGGGAAAAATCGGGAATGCCTTGCGGAGCGTATACTATCCGAAACCGGGGACTGTGGAAAGACTGAGAAAGCTTCAGAAAGAAGATGATTCCGTGGATTACGAGTGTATCATCGGAAAAGGCAGTTCCAATGAGAGCCATATTGTGGCCAAGACGAAGATTGTGCAGATTCCGACCGGAGAGCGGGCTGCCCTTACCACCTTTGTGGATATCTCAGAAATGATGGTTCTGAAAAACGCCCTGCGGCAGGCAGAGGAGGGGAGCCGGGCCAAATCAGCCTTCCTCTTTGCCATGTCCCATGATCTTCGGACGCCCATGAACGCGATTATCGGCTACGCGAATCTGATGGAGACCCACTGGGGGGAGCAGGAGCTTACCGCCGGATATCTGAAGAAGCTGAAAGAGGCCAGTCAGTTTTTGCTTGGTCTTATCGGAAATGTGTTGGAGCTTGCGCGGATTGAGAGCGGAAAAGAAAGCTTAAGCGAAGAGGTCTGGGATATGCGGAAGCTGGAAGATACCATTGATATGCTTCTGAATGATGAGATAGTCAGAAAGCATCTGAAGCTGGAAAAGCATATGCGTGTGACGCATCCCTATATCTATTGCGACGCCATGAAGCTGCGGGAGATTCTGATGAATCTCATGAGTAACGCAGTGAAATATACGCCTGCAGGAGGAAAGGTCTGCCTGACAATGGAAGAACTGCCCTCTGAGAAAGCTGGATATGCGCAGTTTCGCGGGATTGTAGAGGACAGCGGCATCGGTATCAGCGCGGAATATCTACCCCACATTTTTGAGGAATTCACAAGAGAACGGAATTCATCGGAAAGCGGAATTCAGGGAACAGGTCTGGGACTGCGAATTGTGAAGTCCTTTGTGGATATGATGGACGGAAGCATCCTGGTAGAAAGCGAGCAGGGAAAAGGAACCCGGTTCACAGTTTTACTTTCCTGCCGGATTGCGGAGAAAAATGCTCTGAAGCAGAAGGAAGCCTCCACGGACAGACTTATGCTTTCGGGAAAACGAATTCTTCTGGCGGAGGATAATGTGCTGAACGCGGAGATTGCCATGACGCTGCTTGCGGACGCCCAGGCGGAGGTGGACCTTGCGGAGGATGGCGTCTGCGCAATTCAGAAACTTCGGGAGGTGCCGGAAGGGTATTATGATTTGATCCTGACGGATATTCAAATGCCGCGGATGAATGGATATGAGATGGCGAAGACCATTCGGGCACTTCCTGACGCCAAAGCGTCCATACCAATCATTGCCATGACGGCCAATGCTTTTGAGGAAGATCGAAGGGCAGCCCTGGCAGCCGGTATGGATGGCTATGTGGTGAAGCCGGTGGAGACGGCAGCGCTTGGAAAAGCCATAGCGGAGCTTAAAATTTAATCTTCTGTAAGGGAAGGCAGGCCGGATAGCCTGCCTTAAATTTCGGGAATATCTGTATTTGCCATAAAAGAAACCCTTTCTTTTGTGAAAAACATACTAAAAAAGCATAGTACAGGGATGAAAAGTTGTCAATAAAAACAGAAAGGTCGTTACAGGAGGTTTACAGATTCCCCTTCCCGGGAGTATAATAGAAACCGGCAAGAAAGTATTGGGAAATATTATGACTACAAGGAGGAGAAGATAAAATGGAACAGTTTCTGATTGCACATGATTTGGGAACCTCGGGGGATAAGGCGACGCTCTTTACCACAGAGGGACGGCAGGTGCGAAGCTACACTGCATCCTATGATGTGCATTTCTTTCATGGTAATTACGCGGAGCAGGATCCGGAAAACTGGTGGGACGCAGTCTGCGAGGCCACAAAGGCAGTGCTGGAAGGGGAAGACGCAAGCCGTGTGGCGGCCATGTCCTTCAGCGCCCAGATGCAGGGTTGCCTGCCGGTGGATAAGAACGGAATACCCCTCAGGGATTCTATGATCTGGGCGGATATGCGCGCGGTGAAAGAGGCGAAGCAGTTAGAGGATGCTATCGGCGCGGACCGAATTTACCGGATTACCGGACACCGGGTAGCTGCCAGCTACAGCATTGAGAAGCTGATGTGGCTGAAAGCCAATGAGCCGGAGGTCTATGAGAAAACCTATAAAATGCTGCAGGCCAAGGATTATATTATCCAGAGAGCGACCGGTGAGTTTGTGACCGATTATTCCGACGCGTCCGGCACCCAGGCGCTGGATCTTCGGAGACTGGAGTGGTCAGACGAGATTTTAAATGCGGCAGGCATTGACAGGGAGAAGCTGCCGGCCTTAAAGCGCTCTATCGATGTGGCAGGCTATATTCAGGACAGGGTAGCCGGTGAAATCGGGCTTCCCGCAGGGACTCCGGTTGTCTGCGGCGGCGGCGATGGCCCGGTGTCCGCAGTGGGCGCAGCCTGCATTAAGGACGGAGAGTTTTACCTGACCTATGGAACCTCCGCATGGATCGGCGGAACCACCACAGAGCCCTTTATTGACCCGGATAAGACGGTATTCTGCTTTGCCCATGTAATCCCGGGTAAATACATGCCCTGCGGAACCATGCAGGCGGCAGGCAGTTCTTATGCTTACATACGGCGGGCTCTCTGCGACGATATGCCCTACGACGAGATGAACAAGCTTATCGAGAAGTCCCCGGCGGGCGCGCAGAATCTGATTTTCCTGCCTTATATGCTGGGTGAGCGGAGCCCCCGATGGAATCCGGACACCAGCGCGGCGTTTCTGGGAATCAAGCCGGAGCATGAAAAGAAGGATTATGTGCGCGCGGTGATTGAGGGAATCGCCATGAACATGGAGCTGATTCTGAAGGCCTATCGGAAGCAGGCGAAGATTGAGCAGATGAACCTGACCGGAGGCGGAGCCAAGGGCGAGGTGGTAACCCAGATCCTGGCAGATGTGCTGAACGTGAAATTTGATATGCCGGACTGCGTGGAAGCGGCCACTTCCATCGGCGCGGCGGTTATAGCAGGCGTCGGCGTAGGCGTCTTCGACAGCTTCGACGAGATCAAGCGCTTCCTGAAGTTTGAGAAGCATGTGGAGCCCAAGAAAGAGAACCAGAAGGTTTACGAGGAGCTGAAGCCGGTCTTTGATGAGGCATATCATTGCCTGGTTCCGCTGTATGAGAAGTTTGCAAAATTGTAAAAGTATATAAAAATTCCCGGGTGAGTTGATTCACCCGGGAGTTTTTTGAAAAAACGCAGGAATCTTATATCAGACACAGTTGTCGTAGAGCGTGCGCGAACCCGTCGTCTGCGATATCCTTTGTAACGTAATCGGCGTTTTCTTTCAACGCATCCACGGCATTTCCCATGGCGATGCCGACGCCCGCGTGGCGAATCATTTCCATGTCGTTCAGGCTGTCGCCCAGCGCAATCGTATCCTTCAGCCCACAATCCCCATAAAACGAAAGCACCCGGTCGATGCCAGCCGCTTTCGTGATATTGCGCAGCGTAATTTCGCCATTGGCGAGGTCACGCTCCATATTTTCATAGAGAAAGCATTGGATATGAGGCGGCAGAGCCTGACTCAGCGCTTCGAGGGCGCTGGGGTCTTTCGAAAAGAGATAGAGCTTCAGAATCTGCCCGAGGTCTGCCTCTGCGATGTCGGAAAAAGGAAACATCCCTACGTCTGCCATAGCGGCCCTTGCCAGTTCGCTGTCATCCGGCTGTTCCGTGAAGATTCCCTGAAAGAGGGAATACGCAAGGGGAGTCAGATAATTGCGCCTGCTGCCCTCCAGCTTAAATTCGATGTGGTGCTCCTGCATAAAAGCGATCAGCCGCTTCAGATCCCCGGTGGGAAAGTTCTGCTCGAAGATAGTCTCGCCCTCTGCAATGATATGCGCACCGCAGGCAAGCACCATACCGCTTAAGGGGAGCTGGCGCAGATCCCCGGTAATATCAGGAAGAGGCCGCCCGGTACACAGAAAGATGCGATGCCCGTTCTCCCTGGCCTGCCGCAGCGCCTCGCATGCGGATGCCGGAATTTTCCCGGTCTCATGGTCAAATAAGGTGCCGTCGATGTCGGCAAATATGATTTTTTTATTCATAAGATGCTCCTTTATTCTTGATTGATGTTGCTGTAGACCAGGGTCTCAAACTCCTCGAAGGTGGTACAGCTGCGGGCCTCCTGCAGGATAGAATCGTTGCTGAACAGTGAAATCAGAGATTCATACAATTCCCGGAATGTTTTCTTATCCGCCTTGTTGATAGCCAGAAGAAATACCAGATGGACGGTATTGTTGTCCCATTGAAAGCCCTTCTTGCTGACGGCGACGGCAATGCTGGTTTTGATGGCGTCCATATCCGTCGAATGGGGGATGGCAATATGGCCGAAGGCGGTGGTAGAGGCATTTTCCCGCTTGTAGACCTTTTCTTCGAAGCCGGCGTCTGTGTAACGCTTCACTTGCAAAAGATCACAGAGATAGGTAAGAATTTGATTTTTGCTTGTCATGTTCGTGTTGGCCACAAACAGATCTTTTTCGAAGAAAGCGTGGAAGTTGGTCTTCAGCTTATGATTCTTATAACGGTTCTGACTGTTGACAATGGTTTCCTGAATGACACTGTATTGCTGCGACAGATTGAACGGTGAAATCTGAATGGTATCGCAGTCATAGGTGTGATATAGCGGAACAGTCGTGAACAACAGACCGAAGGACGAGATGTCCAGGGACTGTAAAGCCTCCTCGCTGTGGACGCTGGACACGATATTGATCTGATTTCCGAAATTCAGCAACAGTTTGTTCAGAAGGTCCACGCCGAGATTACGGTATTCCGGACACAACAATACAGTGGGAATTTTGGAACGGTTGATAGTCTGACGTTCAATCTCCGCGCCGATATGCATGGCCAGAAAAGCTGTTTCATCCTCTGAGACATAGAAATGGTAGCGTTCCATGATATCCAGAGTGATATAAATTGCCATATCGAAGACCACCGGGCTGTTCAGCTTAATGGATTTTGTCAGTGGATTCGCGATATTCTGTCCGTTGCGCAGTCGGAACAGGAGGTTCTTCAAATGCAGGGAAAACGGAGTCACAAAGGATTCATCGGATAAATCAATCAAATAAAGGGTATTGATTTGTCGGATATAATATTCCGTCAGGGATATGACTTCATTGCCTACAAGACTTTTAAGCTCCGCTTTTGAGTCCACGATGGAATAGTTGGCGTTGGCTTTGATCAGCATATAAATCTCATAGCGCTCATAAGAATTCAGCGAAATACCGAACAGAGAATCCAATTCCGCTATCAGCTGCTGAAGTAACGCGTTTTCCTGTTCAGTTTTTATGGAAAAGGTAAATGCGCTGGAATCTAACGGGTTGCCGTTGAGCTTCCGATCGATAATAATGACGATGTGCAGCAGTAAATTAGCGGTGGCAAAATCGTTCAGATAAAAGTTATGCGCCTTAAAGGAGCTGACGACAATGTTATGTAACTGATCGATATCCAGGTCAGGGAAACATTGCTTCAGTTGCTGCAGGGTGATAAAGCAGTTCTTGGATTCCTCGCTGAGGACATAGCTGATAAGTTTCCGCTTATTCTTTTCTTCCCCTTTGATATACAGACAGTCGTTCTCACAGAGAAACTCCACGCCATAAGTAGAAAAGGCTTTATTCATTTTGGAAATCACGGCCTTTACCGTGGAATAGCTGATACACAGGTTTTCGCATAGCTCGAATAAATCCAGATGTGAGGTATGATAGAGAATCAGTTCTTTGATGATAAAAAAGGCGCGCTCTTCACCGGTCTGAGGAATACTCTCGCTGTTGTCGAGGGTCAGAAGAGAGGAAGCCTGACGGTTGAGTTCATACCCGTTTCTGGAGGACAGAATGAGCTTGGTATTGTATAAGGAATTGATATCGCTGACATAATTCTTTACAGAACGCGTGGAGATGGACAGCGCGTTGGCGATTTCTGTACTGGTTATGGGTTTGCTCTGGGATAAGAGATATTTCAGCAGATCATGCTGTTTCTTTTTCACAAACAGTTCGCTTCCTTTCCTTTTTCTATAACATACAGGTGCAAAAACAGGTACTTCGTTTTTTACACTGTTTAAGTACGTATATAAAAACAAGCTTCTTATATTATAAAAAGTCCGATTTGGCTTAGCAACCATTTTTTTTCACTTTAAGGGGCAAACGGAGAGTCTTTTAATTGCCCGTCAGGGTGCAAAAGACAGGATGAAAAAAAGAATTTCGTGAGGTATACTGTGGACACAGACAAAAACAAGAAAGGAGAAAGAAACATGGAAAACCTGAAGGTAATGCTTTGCTGCGGCGCGGGAATGTCCAGCGGATTTCTGGCAAGCAACGCGCGGAAGGTCGCAAAGAAGCAGAAGCTGGCAGTCAGCATAGAGGCGAGAAGTCAATCGGAAGTAGCGGAATATTTATCCTCCATTGATGTCCTGCTTCTGGGACCGCACTACGCAGTGGATCTGGACAAGTTTCAGGATCTGGCGAAGCCGTATGGGGTGGCTGTAGCCGTGATACCCCAGGATGTGTATGGAGCGTTGGACGGCGCGCGGATTCTGGAGATTGCTATGGAACTGGCAAAACAAAAGTAAGAGCTAAGACCGCCATCTTAGCCCTTAAAAGAAATCAAAAATTGCGTAAGACTTCTTTCTGCCTATTATACCCTATCAGGAGAAAATGTGCAAGATAAAGCAGAAAGAGACTACTGAATGACTACTGAAAAAGGGGGACATTTTACAAATGAAAAATATTATGAAATGGCTGTCGGAATCCTTCGCGCCAACCATGAACAAACTTTTCAGCAAACCCTGGCCGTCGGCCATCTCAAGCTGTATGCAGAAGATTATTCCGTTTATCTTAACCGGATCCCTGATTTATTTCTATAACGTATTTGTATCGTTTATACCGGCGCTTCCGGATTTATCACCGATTCTGAATTACAGTTTCGGCGTCATTACCCTGATCGTCGCATTTATGATGGCAAATCAGTGCATGGAGAAACTGAATCATCCGGCTTATGTCATCAATGCGGGAATCACTTCCATCGGAATACTGCTGATGGTCGCAATGCCGGTGGGAGAAAGCGCGGACAGCATTTCCGCACTGCTTTCGAACCTGGGACCTTCGGGAATCGCCGTTGGTATGGTAGTCGGTCTGTATGTGGCAGTGATCTTCCATAACTGGGGAAAACTCCGTTTTTTACAGGACAGCAGCATTCCGGATTTCGTAACAGCCTGGATCAATACCATCGTGCCGAACGTGGTTTCCCTGGGAATTGCGATGATTCTGGTTCATGTTCTGCATATCAATTTATATAATGCGATTATTTCTGTATTCATGCCCATCGCGAACATCGGACAGACGCTTCCGGGCTTTATTCTGTGCTGCCTGGTTCCGGCGTTCTTCTATACCATGGGTATCTCCAGCTGGATGTTCGGAGCGGTTACAACGCCGATTTTCATGGCTGGTATTCAGGCGAACATTGATGCGGTTGCCGCAGGAGGCATTGCGACCAACATCGTGACAAGCGAATCCACCTTTACACTGGCCTTTGTTACCATGGGCGGCATGTGCGCTACACTGGGACTGAATGTTTTAATGTGCTTTTCCAAATCCAAGCAGTTAAAGACACTGGGACGTATCTTTATCGCTCCGTCCATCTTTAATATCAATGAGCCGGTGATGTACGGCGCTTCGGTTGTGTTTAATCCGTTGTTGATGCTTCCGGCCTGGATCAATTCCGTTGTGGGACCGGTGTACGTATGGATTCTGATGAGTACCGGTCTGCTGAACATCCCGTCCAAGATGATTCAGGTGGGACAGATTCCGGCTCCGATTTGCAGTGTGATGGTTACGGAGGATATCCGCGCGCTGTTGTGGTGGGCGATCCTGTTCGTGATTTACCTGGCGATCTGGTATCCGTTCTTTAAGGCATATGAGAAGCAGAAGCTGGAAGAAGAGGCTGTCGCAGAAGCGTAGCCGTTATATGACATAGGAGGAATTGCAATGGGCGAATTTGCAGAAGAAAATGAATTAATATCCGTGGCGATGCAGATTATTTTGCATGCGGGAGACGCCAGAGTCAAGGTGACAGAGGGCCTGCAGGAAGCAAAACGATTTGACTTTGAGAAAGCGGAAGCTTTGATGGAGGAAGCGGAAAAGGCATTCGTATTGGCGCACAAGGCGCAGACAGAAATCATCCAGAATGAAGCGAGCGGCGAGAGTTATGAGTTTTCTCTTCTGTTTGCTCATGCGCAAGATACGCTGATGACCATTCACTCCGAGCTGCGTATGGCGAAGGAAATGGTCGATATTCTGAAGATTATAGAAGAAAAAACAAAGTGAGACAAAGAGGAGAGAGTATGAACAAAGCATTTCCCGATAATTTTTTGTGGGGTGCCGCTACCAGCGCCTATCAGGTAGAGGGCGCCGCCTATGAAGACGGCAAGAAGGCCAGTCAGCAGGACGTGATCAATAAAGAGAATTATGAAAAGCGCGGATTTGCCACGGCGGATATTGCCAGCGATCAGTATCATCACTACAAAGAAGATGTGGCGCTGATGAAAGAGATGGGATTTACGGCCTACCGCTTTTCCATCGCCTGGTCCCGGGTATTCCCGGACGGTGTCGGCGAGGTCAATGAGGCCGGTATCCAATACTATCGTAATCTGATCGACGAACTGCGGGCAAACGGGATCGAGCCTATCGTGACGCTCTACCATTATGATTTGCCCTGGGCGCTGGTGGAAAAGTATAACGGATGGCTGAGCCGTCAAGTGGTGGATGACTTCGCGTATTATGCCCGCTATATTATCAATGAATTTAAGGATAAGGTCAAATACTGGACCACAATCAACGAACAGAGCATCATTGTACAGTTCTGGACACAGAAGTGCTATATTCCGGAAGAACTGCGGGGAAATAATCAGCTGCGTTACCAGATCAACCATCATATGAATCTGGCCCACGCCATTGCCTGCAAGCTGGTTCACGAGCTGGTACCGGGCGGACTGGTGGGCGCGGCCCTTGGCTACGCGCCGGTGTATCCGCTGACGTCGAAGCCGGAGGATGTGATGGCGGCCCAGAACGCCCATGACCTGCGCAACGCCTATTATCTGGATATCTATTTCAAGGGCATGTATACAAAATCCGCGATGATTTATCTGGAGGAGCATGGACTGGCACCAGTGATTGAAGAAGGCGACATGGAGCTGATTAAAGAAGGCTATTCCGATTTCCTGGCACTGAATTATTATGCCAGCGAATGCGCGAAGGCGTGTCCGATGGAAGAAGGAAAAGAGATTCGTTACAGCGGCGTGAACTGGTCCGGTAAAAAGGGCGATATGAACGGCTTTGAAACCCACCCCGGTTTCTATGAGATGTGTAAAAATCCGAATCTGGATACGACGGACTGGGATTGGGCCATCGATCCGACTGGTCTGGAATATATCTTCCGGGATATTTATACGCGCTACAATAAGCCCCTGATGATTACGGAAAATGGTCTGGGCGCTTATGATACGCTGACTGAGGACGGACATATCCACGATAAATATCGGATTGCGTATCTGCGGGATCATATCAAGGCCATGAAAAGAGCCATGGATTATGGCGTGGAGGTACTGGCGTATTGTCCGTGGTCCGCAGTGGATCTGTTATCCACCAGCAACGGAGTCAAAAAACGCTACGGTTTTATCTATGTGGACCGTACAGACGACGATCCGAAGGAATGCGCCCGTCTGCGCAAGGATTCCTTTTATTGGTATCAGAAAGTGATTCAGTCCAGGGGAACAGAGTTGGATTGAGAAAGCAGGAGGAGAAGTAATGAAAAAAGTACCGACCGGATTTCCGGAGAATTTTATGTGGGGCGGCGCTGTGGCGGCCTGCCAGATAGAGGGCGCGTATGATGTGGATGGCAGAGGGCTGTCCACATCCGATATCCATGCCTTTGACAAGCACCTGGATCGGGCGCACATCAAAAAAGAAGGCGGAGGAACGCTGGCGGCTATTAAGGCAGCGATGGAGGATAAAGAAAGCTATTTTCCGAAACGCCACGGCATTGATTTTTACCATACCTATAAAGAAGATCTGGCACTGATGAAGGAAATGGGCTTCCGCGCGTTCCGCACCAGTATTTCCTGGTCCCGGATCTTCCCGAACGGCGATGAAGAGACACCGAATGAAAAGGGGTTGGAGTTTTACGATCGTCTGATTGACGAGATCAAGAAAGACGGCATGGAGCCGATTATCACCATGTCGCACTACGATATTCCGTTGCATCTGGTGACAGAATATGGCGGTTTTGCGAACCGGAAAATGATTGATTTCTTTGTGCGCTACGCAGAGGTGTTATTAAAAAGGTACAAGGGAAAAGTAAAATACTGGATTGTATGCAATCAGGTAAACCTGGTGCCCACAGTGCAGTTCGGAAGCCTGGGAATCTACGATGATCAGGCGGCGCCGGAAAAGATGGAAGAATTAATGTATCAGGCGGTACATAATCAGTTTATTGCCGGTGCGAAGGTGGTGGCGCTGGCAAAAGAGATTGATCCGGACGCTGTAATGGGAACCATGGTTGCTGATGGCACGGCATATCCGGCGAGCTGCAAGCCTGCCGATGTGGTCATGACAATGAAGAAAAACCGTATGCAGTATTTCTTCACCGATGTGCAGCTGAGAGGCGAGTATCCGGTATTCGCGCTTCGTTATTTCAAGGATCATGATATCTGCATCCGGATGGAAGACGGAGATGAGGAACTGTTAAAAAAGAATACGATGGAGTTCCTGGCTATTTCCTATTACTACAGCGGTATCGTAGACGCAGAGAAAAATACCATGAAGCCCTTTGATACCTGCCAGAACCCGTATCTGGATCCGACGCCATGGGAGTGGAGAGCGGATCCACTGGGCTTCTACAACTGTCTGTCCCAGTATTGGGATCGTTATGAAAAGCCGTTGATGATTGCGGAGAATGGTTTTGGCGCGTTGGATAAGGTAGAAGAGGATGGCAGTATCCACGACGATTACCGCATCGATTATCTGCGTAAGCATATTGCGCAGCTGAAAGAGTGCGTAAAGGATGGAGTGGAAATTCTCGCTTACTTGAGCTGGGGTCCCATCGATCTGGTGTCCAGCTCCAGCGCGGAGATGAGCAAGCGCTATGGCTATATTCACGTAGACCTGGACGATTTGGGGCAGGGAAGTGGTAAGCGCAGGAAAAAGGATTCCTTCTACTGGTATCAGAGAGTTATTGAGACGAATGGCGAAGAGCTATAACATTTGCCAGAACTGAAAAAGAGAGGCAGCAGATCATATCTGTTGTCTCTCTTTTGGAAAGTATCATAGCTTTAAGTCTCATTTTCATTCAGAATATCCAACATTTCTTTTGGAGTCACCACATAAGGCTTAACTGGGAAATGCTTAGTATTGCCGGTTACAAGATAAGCGTCAGCGTTTTTCCTTGCTTCCATAACGACTTCATAAAAAATTGCGTCATCGGGGTCAGGAATGGACTCCTGAGTGGTAGCTGCATCCAAAAAGATGCTCCGTTTAATTAAGCCTGTCAATATGAGTTCGATATTATGTCGATCAAATTTAAATTTAGGACGATGCAGAACTTCTTTGTATTCGTCCAGAATATCTTCATGCAACAAAGGAATCACACGGCCTGCGAGCGCTTCCTGCAGAATCATACCGGGAACGGAGGAAAAATTAAATAAAGCGGAAACAACCACATTTGTGTCAAGGACAGCATAGTATTTCATAGTTACACTCCATTCTGAACAGTTCTTGCTGCCCGGGTGGCTCTGGATGCGGCAATTTCAGCATTGATCTCGTCCAATGTCATATCGGATGTGTCATTTTGCTGTGCAGCTTCACTCAGGCTTTGCATGGCGCGAATTGCCCGCTCGGCGTTGTAGTCCTGTCTGGGCAGCGTCATGGAAAATGGAACGCCGTTCACAGCAACAGAACGTTTTAAAAACATGCGGATGGCAGTGGGAAGGTCGATGCCTAGCTCCTCGTAGACAGCGGTAGCCTGGGTACGCAGTTCATTATCAACACGCACTTGCATTACACTTGTAGCCATAAAAACACTCCTTTCAAATATAAATGTATTGGTTTATAATACAATTATATTTGGATATAGAAAAAAAGTCAAGGACTGGATAGTTACTAATATGCTGAATAAAGAAATTATTTTGTCAGAGTTGAAAAAGAGAGGCAACAGAACATTCATCTGTTGTCTCTCTTTTGTAAGTGAATTAGTAATTTATTTCGCCAGCAGCATCATAATCTCATTACTTCTGCTGATGAACTTGGTCATTTTCTCCGGCGCCAACGGCTGGTGGCTGATCATAGCCAGATCGTAAAGCTGCTCGCAGAACAGATTTACATGTTCGCCGTCTTTGTGCTCCAGAATGTACTGAACTAGCTTGTTGTTGGCGTTCAGGACCAGAGTTTCTCCACCGCCGAACATACCCAGATCCATGCCGTTCATGCTGTACATCTTCATCATATCCTGCATTCTGCGGCTTTCCTCGGAGAGGGTAATCATGGAGGAGATATTTTCGTTCTTCATCTTCTCTACTTTCACGTCCAGCTTGTCATTGCCCAGAGCCTTCCGGAAGATTTCAGTCAGGGAATCGGTGGTCTCCTTCAGCTCTGCCTCGTCGGTGGCTTCCACGAAGTCCTCGGTCAGATCTGCGTCGATCCGCTGGAACTTGATCTTGTCATTCTTCATTTCCAGATGGGAAATGAAGGGAGCGTCGATATTGTGCTTCAGGATGACAGCGTTCTTGCCTTCCTCGCGGAAGAGATTGATATACTGGCTCTGCTGTACCTCGTCGGTTACGTAGAAGATGGTCGTCTTTTCCGGCTCCTTCTCCTCGGTATCCTCCTGCTTGTCGTCCGGGTTTTCCACCACGTCCACATCGGCGGCCTCCTCCTCCGGAACCAGATCCTTCAGAGTCTGATACTTGCCGTCCAGATCCTTGAACAGGATATAATCGCTCATCTTGTCACAGAACTTCTCATCCTTCAGGCAGCCGAATTTGATAAACGGGCTGATGTCGTCCCAGTACTTCTCATAGGTTTCCCGATCGGTCTTGCACATACCGGTCAGCTTGTCTGCTACCTTCTTGGAGATGTAATCGGAAATCTTCTTTACAAAGCCGTCGTTCTGCAGGGCGCTTCGTGATACGTTCAGCGGCAGATCCGGGCAGTCGATGACGCCCTTTAAGAGCATCAGGAATTCCGGAATGACTTCCTTGATATTATCTGCGATAAATACCTGGTTGTTGTACAGCTTGATGGTTCCCTCGATGGAATCATACTCCGTATTGATCTTCGGGAAGTACAGGATACCCTTCAGGTTAAAGGGATAATCCATGTTCAGGTGAATCCAGAACAGAGGCTCCTTGTAATCCTGGAACACCTTGCGGTAAAAGGCCTTGTATTCCTCGTCAGAGCACTCATTGGGGTGTTTGGTCCACAGCGGGTGGATATCGCTTAAGGAAACGGGACGCTTGTTGATTTTGACCCGATCCCGGGCCGGGGATACCTCTTTGGTCTCTTTGGTGCCGTCCTCTTTTTCGATCTCCTCCGTCTTGGCGTCCTCATGGATATGCTCGACCACCACGTCGTCTTCGCGTAACTCGGACTCGTCGATGGTTTCGTATTCCTGTTCCGCATTTGCCTTCTCCAGGAAAATCTCTACAGGCATGAAGGAGCAGTACTTACTGATAACCTCCCGGGCGCGGTATTCATTGGCGAACTCCAGGCAGTCCTCATTGAGGAACAGGGTAATCTCTGTACCGATCTCTGTGCGGGTTCCCTCAGACATATCGTATTCGGTACCGCCATCGCACTCCCAGTGAACGGCTTTCGCGCCATCCTTATAGGAAAGGGTGTCGATGTGAACCTCGTCTGCTACCATGAATGCGGAGTAGAAGCCCAGTCCGAAATGACCGATGATCTGGTCGTCATTGGCCTTATCCTTGTACTTCTCCAGGAAATCAGCCGCTCCGGAAAATGCGATCTGGTTGATGTATTCCTCGACTTCTTCTGCGGTCATACCAAGTCCGGTATCGATGAATTTCAGAGTTTTCTCTTCCGGGTTCACAATCACGCGGACGCTGTCCTTGTGGCCTTCCGGATAGTTGTATTCACCAATCAGGGCAAGCTTATGAAGCTTCGTAATCGCGTCGCAGCCGTTGGAAATCAGCTCGCGGAAGAAGATATCGTGGTCGGAATAGAGCCACTTCTTGATAATCGGGAAAATATTTTCGCTGTTAATGGAAAGACTTCCATGTGTATTTGCCATTTTCGTTCACTCCTTTAAGTAGGTATGTTTCGTAACTGATAAATATTGTAACGCGGCGGAATGGAAAAGTCAATAGAAAATCAGCACTCTAATCAGGCGAGTGCTAACAAAATTTCCGTAAAGTTTATAAAAATTCTATAAACAGGGAAAAGAAGATCTGGTATAATAAAACATATATGAGCGAGGGAGATACAAAGGATGAAAGAGTGGAAGAAAAGCAGATGGCTGATGCCGCTGCTGTTGATTTTAGCGGGCATTCTTCTGGAAATATTCGTATTTAATTTCCGACATTGGGAAGCATATCTGTGGAAGGACGAGCATAGGAATTTTGAGGAGCAGATACTGGGCGAAGGCCTGGAGCAGGTGAATGATAGCCTGTATCGTGTTACAGCGGAGAATGGAGAGGAGACATCCTGTATCGAACTGCTCAATATACAGCAGAAGCTTTACAATATTCAGATTGATATGCGTGTGGAAAATCCGGTTTCACCGGAAGACCGGGCTGTCAGTGTTCAGGTGAAGGCGTCGGACGAGGCCAATGAAAAATATTTTCGTCTGCCGGAACGTAAGATCGTAAATGGTGTGGAAAAAAGCCAGTATATGCGGCTGCATCTGAGCGGAAGCTCCCCGGAAATGCTGATTATCATTCACGCGTCCAAAGGACAGCTCATTCGGATTTCCGACATCAGCGGCAATGTGTCCGTGCCGTTTTTCTACTCTCTGGCGCGGCTGCTGGCTGTATGGGGGCTGCTTATCGCTGGCTGGTATCTGCGCCCGTCTTCGGAGGTTCACCGGAAAAAATATGTGGAATGCGGCTATAAGGGCGTTCTTTTTGCGGCAGTGCTTCTCGGACTGGAATTCGCGGCGGCCTTTGCGGTGCAGCAGGAGAATCTGACGGCGGTGGAGCAGGCGCCCACCATGACCTGGATGACCCAGTACCAGCTGCTGGCCCATTCCCTGGCGAAGGGCGAGACACGGCTTGAAATAGAGCCGGGTGAGACATTAAAATCCCTGGAGAACCCTTACGATTACCGGATGCGGAGCGCGGTGATGGAAAATGCGGATGAGAGCTATATGTGGGATACCGCTTATTACAGGGAACATTATTACGTCTATTTTGGAGTCGTACCGGAGCTTCTGTTTTTCCTGCCCTGTTATCTGCTCACAGGCGCGGATTTTTCGACGCTTACGGCAGTTTGGCTGTCCTGCAGCCTGTTTATGGCCGGTGTATTTGTATTACTTGGAGAAATTGTAAAAAATTGGTATCGCAATACGTCCTATTCGGTCTGGCTGCTTTTGAGCCTTTTGATTGCCAATGGCAGCGGTGTCTGGAGCTTTTACCGATATCCCACCTTCTATGACATCCCATTGATGCTGGGCATGGCCTGCGGCGTCTGGGGACTGGCTTTCTGGATGAAATCGCTGAAAGGGGAACGGGTCAATCGGTTGGAAATGGCGGCAGGTTCTTTTCTGATTGCGCTAATTGCGGGCTGCAGACCCCAGCTGGTGCTGGTGAGCGCGCTGGCGCTGCCGCTGTACGGAACTGCGATTCGACAGGGAAAGGTTCTGAAAGAAAAGAAGGTATTAGATTTATTTGCCTTTGCGTTTCCGGTGCTTCTGGTGGCGGCGGGCCTGATGTATTACAATCAGATTCGCTTCGGCAGCGTCACGGATTTCGGAGCCGCCTACAATCTCACCCTGCAGGATATGACCAGGCGGAAGCTGGAAATGGGCAGGACGGTATTCGGCTATTTTACTATGCTGTTTCAGCCGCCGGTAATTACGGGCGTATTTCCCTATTATGAGCAGGTGGCGGTGAAGAGTCAGTTTTACGGCCAGGCCATCATTGAGAGCGGCTTCGGCGGCATCATGGTCAACAATCTGATTTTGTTCCTCAGTCTGATTCCGTGGAAATGTAAGAAGCTGATTCGGCAGAAGGAAGCTTATCTCTGGGCGTGGATGTTTCTGATTCTGGGGCTTGTGACAGCTTTTATTGATATCCAGATTGGCGGTCTGATTCCCCGTTATACGGTGGATGTAATCTGGCTGTTTTACCTGGCAGTGGTGCCGGTGGTGCTGGGAGCGTTGGAAGAAAGCGTGGGTATGGAGCGATGGAAGCTTCTGTACGGTCTGTTTCTGCTTTTGTTTATTCAGGCTATGCTGTTCCATTTCCTGACCATATTTACAGATATCTATGATAAAGTGAAGGATATGAATCCGGTCTGGTTCTACAGGGTAGAGCATCTGATCGAATTCTGGCTGTAGGCTGAAACTTTTTGTAATGCGGATCCGTCTATATACTATAAAGGTAGGAGTGCTTGTAGGATGAGACAGAATGTGAGAATTGCCTGGTATTTTCTGGTGCTGGCGCTGCTTGTCGGCGTATGGTTTGCGCACGGCAGGGCGGACGAAAAAAAGACAGAACCGGAAGGTGGTTTCCCGGCGGTGGCATGGATAGAAGCGCAGGAAAATGCAGATGTAAATAAAATAGAAGTAAAGCTGGAACAGAAAGAAGCGGCAGAGCAGCAGCTGTCAGATCCGGGAAATCCGGACAAAGGTACGTTAAAGGAGCGCTTTGCGGGCGCGGTTCTGGTGGGTGATTCGGTGGCGACAGGCTTTCTGGATTATGAGATTCTGGACGCCACAGAAATCGTGGCGCTTCGGGGACTGCGGACTGACTCAGCCGGACCGGAGATCGAAAAAGCGCTTTCGCTTGCGCCGAAGGTCTTATTTTTATCCATCGGGTTAAATGATCTGGAATACTGCCGGGGTGACAGCAGGCTTTTTATCCGGCATTATGAGGAGCGGCTCACAGAGATCCGGGCTCAGGCGCCCGATCTGCCCGTTTACATCAATGGAATTTTGCCGGTGCTTCCGGAGGCCGTGGAGAAGAAGCCTGCCCTTCAGAATGTGGATACCTTTAATCAGGCCCTTCGGGATATGTGTAAAAAATGGAACCTGACCTATATTGACAACAGTGAGCTGCTGCAGGATCACGCGGACTGGTATCAGAAGGATGCAGTACACCTGAAAAGTACGCCCTATCCGCTGTGGCTGGAGCGCATGGAGGAGGCGGCTGGCTTATGAGAGACTGGATTTTGCGGATAGCGAAGCTTATCCTTCTGGGGCTTCTGGTGTATGGCGGTGTCCTGGTGGTTAAGGGAACCGCCCGGCATGTGGACTTCGGAAAGCTCCGGGCCGATGTGGAGGCCGTAGCGGATGCATCGGATATGAAGCAGGGCGACGCGCAGCTTCTGAGAAGGCTTTACGGGCTGAACGGTGGGGAACTGGCCCATTGGGTACTCTATATTTCTTCTGACAATATGGCCGTAGAGGAGCTGCTTTTAGCGGAGTGTACCTCGACCGCACAGGCGGAGCAGGTGCTTCAGGCGGCCCGGGATCGAAAAGCCACGCAGATTCGGAATTTCGATGGTTACGGTCCGGAACAGGTGCAGCTGTTGAACCAGAGCGCCCTTCGAAGCGACGATGTGTACGTGCTGTTTGCGGTATCGGATCACGTGTCGGATATCAAAAAGGCATACCGAAAAGACCTGTTTCAGACAGAATAAATGAGATATTAGGAGCATAAAAATGGTTTTCAGCAGTATTGTCTTTCTCTTTGCGTTTCTGCCGCCGGTGCTGGCGGTTTATTATCTGGCTCCGGTGAAGCTTCGGAATCTGGTGCTTCTGGTGGCAAGCCTGATTTTTTATGCCTGGGGCGAGCCGGTCTATATCGGGCTCATGGGCTACAGTATCCTGTGGAATTACGTGATGGGACTGGATATTGCGAGATTTAAGGAAAAGGGAAAATCTGGAAAATGGAGCCTCGCACTTGGCGTGGCGGTGAATTTACTGATTCTCGGGTTCTTTAAATATTACGGATTTTTGGCGGAGAATCTGGAGGCACTGCTTCCGGTAAAGCTGCCGGAGCTGACGCCCCGCCTGCCCATCGGACTGTCCTTTTATACCTTTCAGTCCATTTCCTACCTGGCGGATGTGTACAGGGGGAAAGCGAAGCGGCAGACGAATCTCATTTCCTTTGGTCTCTATATCTCCATGTTCCCACAGCTGGTGGCGGGTCCCATCGTCCAGTACGCGGATGTGGACGCCCAGTTTCAGAAGCGGGAAATGTCCCCGGAGAAGTTTGGAAACGGAGTCCGGTATTTTATAAGCGGCCTTTCGAAGAAGGTGCTTCTGGCCAACAATCTGGGCGTTATATTTCAGGAAATTACGGCCCTTTCCGGCCTGTCGGTACTGTCAGCCTGGCTTGGCGTGCTGGCCTATACTCTTCAGATTTATTTTGATTTCAGCGGCTATTCCGATATGGCCATCGGCCTTGGGAAAATGCTGGGCTTTGAATTCCGGCCCAATTTTAACTATCCCTACTGTGCGAAAAGCATTACGGATTTCTGGCGGCGGTGGCATATGTCCTTAAGCTCCTGGTTCCGGGAGTATGTGTACATCCCGCTGGGCGGTAACCGGGTGAAAGCAGGACGGCATATGTTCAATCTGCTGGTGGTCTGGATGCTGACCGGGCTCTGGCACGGGGCCAGCTGGAATTTTGTGGTCTGGGGCCTGTATTACGGAATTTTGCTGATTTTCGAAAAATATGTATTAAAAGGAAAAATCGAACAATGGCCGGTACTAAGACGGGTGTACACGCTGTTCCTGGTGATGACAGGCTGGGTGTTCTTCTTCAGCCCCAGTCTCACGGCGGCGGGGCAATATCTGACGGCGCTGTTCGGACGGGGCGCAGCCGGCCTGGCGGATGCGGCGGGGCTTTATTACCTGACCACAGGACTTGTTCTGTTTATCCTGGCGGCATTATTTTCCACGCCGCTGCCATTTGGAATCTGGCGGAAGCTGCAGGAAAATGACTGGTGGGACGGTCTGATTTTAGTCGGATATCTGGCGCTGTTTTTGTTGGCAGTGGCATATCTGATTCGGGATACGTATAATCCGTTTTTGTATTTCCGATTCTGAAAACGGGAAAATAGATGGACAGAGGCTTACGATGAGAGACAGAAAAAATTTGAATAAAATATTGGGACTTGGCTTCGTGCTGGTGCTGGCCGGTTTTACTGCAGCCAATTTCCTTCATAAGGATATGAAATTCTCCGACACGGAAAACCGGATGCTGCAGCAAAAGCCTGCCTTCGGCCTGGCGGAGCTGGTGGACGGTCGCTTTATGAGCAGCTTTGAAAAATACCAGACCGATCAGTTCGCCTTCCGGGATCAGTGGATTCGCCTGCAGACGGCGGCGGATCAGCTGCTTGGCAAAAATAAATCCGGGGATGTATATCTGGGAGAAAATCAGCTTTTTGAGGAACCGTCGGAAATCGGAAACGAGGTGTGGAAAAATCTGGACGCCATCAATCACTTTTGCAGCCAGTATCCGGACGTGCATTCCTATCTGATGCTAGCTCCGGACGCGGCGTCTGTACAGAAGGAGCGGCTGCCGGGATACGTGCCGGTGGCAGAACAGGAGCAGCAGCTTCAAACGCTTCAGAGGTATCAGGAGGAACAGAACAGTTCGGTGACGGAAATCCCCCTGTATGAGACGTTGCGGGCGCATAAGGACGAATACCTCTATTACCGGAGCGACCACCACTGGACCACGCTGGGGGCCTGGTACGCCTATGAAAAGGCGGCGGAGGTGATGAACATTCCGGGAGTGGCGGAAAAGGCGGAGAACATCGGGGAAAAACTGTATCCGGTGACCGCGCAGTTTCAGGGAACCTTGTCCGCAAGGAGTGGTTATCAGGTTTCGGACGATACCATCGAGGTCTACTGGCCGGAGCCGGAGACTGAATTGGTGGTCACCTACGTGCAGGAGCAGACAAAATCAGCTTCCCTGTATGCGTCAGAGAAGCTGAGTACCAAAGACAAATATGGCATGTTTTTAAACGGCAACCATCCGTTGACCGAGATCCGAACCATGGCCTCCACGGGCCGGAAGCTGCTTCTTGTGAAGGATTCCTACGCCAACTGCTTCGTGCCTTATCTGACCGACGGCTTCGAAGAGATTGTGCTGGTGGATCCCAGGTATTATTACGACAATCTGGAAAAGCTGATGGGGCAGTATGGGTTCACGGATGTGCTGTTTCTCTATAATTTAAATACGTTTTTGGAAGACGACGTGTTACAGTATGTATTGGAATAATAGCCGACAAAATAAGTCGTTTCCCTGGATATAACTACTTATAAGAGTTGAAACGCCAGCTCCTGCTTTAAAAAGAACTTCTGCACCATCTGATCCCAGGCGTGCTCCAGAGACTTATCCATGGTAAATAAGTTCAGCGAGACGGCGGTGGTGCAGATGACTTTACCGTCCTCATAACGGATATTTAAAGCCAGGCCGTTCACATCCCCTGTGGAAAATGGGGAGGCGGTCTGGTTTAACAATTTCTCCGTATTTTCCGGCGAGAGCTGAAAGGTAAAGCGAAAGCCCAGGGGCGTGCGTTTTCCTTTAATAAGCTCCAGGCAGAAAGGCCGGAGTTCCAGCCAGCGCGCGAAGCGGCGGCTTTCAAGGCCCAGGGCTTCCTGTTCTTCTTTTGTATAATAATCCGGATGCAGATGACCGTCGAAGTGGAAGGTACTGTAGGTGATGACACTGCCCTCCACCACATGGAACGCATCGAAGGTCTGAGAAAGTAAAAGCTTATTCATGAACGCTTTTATGTCTTCCATCTGAAAAGAAATCATAGAAACCTCCTGTGAAAATAGAATAAAGTCTGTTTTTAGTATACACAGAACGAACCGTAAATTCAATGAAAACAGAGCCTGGATTTGAAAATATCGTTTTATACTCGTTTTATAGGTAGTAAAGCTTTCTGATAAATAGTTCACAGAAAGTAAAAATTCATGTATACTGTGAGATAGAAAAACACGACAAAGGAGGAACATCCCTATGAATAAAATTGATCACGCCGAAAAACTCCTGCAGCTCACCGAGGAGGGGACTTCGCCCTTCCATGTGACCGCCAGTGTGGAGCGGCAGCTTCAGGAGGCAGGTTTTAAAAAAGTGCAGTTGGGAAAAAACTGGAAACTGGAAAAGGGAGGCCGTTACTATCTGGTTCACCATGGAACCAGTCTGGTGGCGTTTGCCATCGGGAAATGCTACCGAACCGGTGACGCCTTCCGCATGGCGGCGGCTCATACAGACTTCCCGGGACTGCGGATCAAGCCCTCGCCGGAGGTGAAGAAGGCGGGCTACCGCCAGCTCAATGTGGAGATTTACGGAGGCGCCATTTTAAATACCTGGCTGGATCGTCCCCTGTCTGCTTCTGGACGGGTGGCGCTGCGAAGCGACGACGTCTTCCATCCCCAGATGCGCTTAGTGGACTTTAAAAAGCCTTTCCTGACTATCCCAAATCTGGCTATCCATATGAACCGGGAGGTCAATAAGGGCGTGGAGCTGAACCGCCAGAAGGATATGCTTCCGGTCTTCGGCCTGGAGGATTCCGAGGAGTTCCTGACCCGTCTGGCAGAGCAGCTTCAGGTGAAGGAGGAAGACATCCTGGAGTATGAGCTGGGACTGTATAACACGGATACCGGCGATTATCTGGGCCTTTCCGAGGAATTTATTTCCTCACCCCGTCTGGACAATCTGACCAGCGTGCAGGCCATTACCACGGCGCTTCTGGAAGGCGGAAGGGATCGGGGGATCAATGTGGCAGCATATTTTGACCATGAGGAAATCGGCAGCCGTACCAAGCAGGGCGCAGGTTCCACCTTCCTGTCGGCGGTGCTGGAGCGGATTCTGCTGGCTCTGGACGGAGGCCGAGACCAGTTTCTGGAGGCCTACGGGGACAGCATGCTGCTCTCCGTGGACGTGGCCCACGGAATCCATCCCAATCATACGGACAAGCATGATCCCACCAATCAGAACGTGCTGGGAAAGGGCGTCTGCATCAAGGAGGCCTGTAGTCAGTCCTACGCCACCGACAGTGAGGCCGTGGCCATCGTCCAGCAGATCTGCGAGAGTGAGGAGATTCCCTATCAGAAATTCGTGAACCGCTCCGACAGTGCAGGCGGAAGTACCCTGGGGTCCATCGCGTCCTCCATTTTACCCATTCGTACGGTAGATATCGGCGTTCCGCTTCTGGCCATGCATTCCAGCCGGGAGCTGATGGGAACCTCCGACCAGGAAAGCCTGGTGCGGCTGGTGCAGGCATTTTACAGTTTATCATAAAAGGTATTGAAAAGCTCATAGCGTTGTGCTAATATGTAATGTAGTATTTAAAACTACATAAAATAATTTGAAGAACATGAGATTTTGTATGGAAACCGTGAAGATGTTGAGCGGTTGAAAATAGAGACAGTGGAGGAATGGGAACGTTATGAGTTATAAGATTGTCATGGACAGCTGCGGGGAACTGCCGGAAAGCTATAAGAAGGACGGGCATTTTGAACGTGTGCCGCTGACCCTGGATATTGATGGACATCTGGTAGTGGACGATGAGACCTTTGATCAGGCAGACTTTCTGAAAAGAGTGGCTGCCAGCCCCAATTGTCCCAAGTCCTCCTGTCCGTCTCCGCACCGGTACCTGGAAGCCTATACCTGCGACGCGGATCACGTATACGCGGTGACGCTTTCCGCAGAGCTGAGCGGCTCCTATAACAGCGCAGAGCTGGGTAAGAAGCTGTACGAGGAGGAATACGGGGAAAAGAAAATCCATATCTTTAATTCCCGCTCTGCCTCCATCGGAGAGACGTTGATTGCCCTGAAGATTGAAGCCTGTGAAAAGGCCGGCATGAGCTTTGAGGATGTGATTGCTGCCGTGGACGCGTACATTGCGGAACAGCATACGTATTTTGTACTGGAATCTCTGGAAGCGCTCCGGAAGAACGGCCGCCTGAGTAATCTGAAGGCCTTTGTGGCAAATGCCCTGAATATCAAGCCGGTCATGGGAGCTACCCCCCAGGGAACCATCTGCCAGAAGGATCAGGCCAGGGGCGTGAACCGGGCGCTGAAGCGTATGGCCGATTACGTGGCAGAGGAGATAAAGAATCCGGCAGAGAAGATTGTGGCGATTTCCCACTGCAATTGTCCCGAGCGGGCGCAGTTTGTGAAAGAGGAGATCGCAAAACGGATTTCTGTGAAGGATTTCCTGATTCTGGATACAGCCGGAGTCAGCAGCCTCTATGCCAGCGACGGCGGCATTATTGTGGTGGCGTAAGGAAAAAGAATAAATTTTTTCATGGCTTTTTCACAAAGTTATGCTATAATAAGAAAAAGTAGGACAAAGTCCGGCTGGATTTTGTGAAAAAGTGAGAGAGGAAATCGAGATTATGAGTCAGGAAAAAGTAGATCGTTATAAAGAGCAGAAAGCCAACCGCAAGCAGATTATGGCAAGAGAAAAGCACGAGAAGTTCCTCGTGAAGCTTTGCGCAGGCCTGGTAGCGCTGGCGCTGGTTTGCTGGCTTGGCTATTCCATCTACGATAGTGCTAACAAACCGGATACCTCAGATGTAGCGATCACCACTACGGCGATTGATGAGTATGTGAACACATTGCAGCAGTAGGGACAGAATATTTGTATATGGAAGATGAAGAAAACCGCATGCCATTCCGACATGCGGTTTTTGCGTAAAAAAAGATTCGCACACTTTTGCGCGAATCTTTTGGGTAAAATTATTTGGCTTTTTTAGCTTCTTTATTCTCTTTCTTCTCGCTTTTCTCGTTCTTTTCCGGAGCTGCAATATTATACTTCTCCGCATAAGCATTGAAACACTCCTGATAAGCCTCATCCCGCATATGACGGACGCTCTTGACGTACTCGTGGGTATCGAACTCAGAGCTGTTGGTCTCAATCATGGCGACGGCCACGTTGGAGCAGTGCGCTGCGATACGCTCCAGGTTGGTCAGCAGATCGTTGAACGCGAAGCCCTGCTGGAATTCACATTTGCCCTCTCGAAGACGGGTAATGTGACGGTTCTTCAGCTCGTTACAGAGCATACCGATGAGCTCGCGCAGAGGCTCTACCTTTTTCGCCATCTCCAGAGAGTCGGTACAGAAGGCGTCTACCGTTAGGTCTGTGATTTCCCGGATAGAAGCGCTCAATACGCTGATTTCATACTGGGCAGATTCGGAGAAGCTGATCTTCTTCTCTGCCAGCTCCAGGGCCACCTTGGAAATATTGACGGCGTGGTCGCCCAGACGCTCAAAGTCGCTTAAGGTGTGCAGAAATTCGGATACCTGCTGGGTCTGGGTGCTGTTCATGGGCTGACCGGTCAGCTGCATCAGGTAGGTTCCCAGCTTGTCCTCGTATTTATCAATGAGGTTTTCCTTTTCCTGAATCTTGTTGTATTTCTCCTGGGAGAAATCCTTCAGAAGGGCGAAGGAACGGCTCAGATTCTTCCGGGCCTTTTTGGCCATGCCGTTCATAGCGGTATGGCTCTGGGTGATAGCCAGGGCCGGGTAAGCCAGGAAACGCTCCTCCAGCAGATCGAAGTCTGCCTGATCCTCCAGCTCCTCCGGGTCATCCTTCACAAGCCAGAAGACGAATTTCTCGATGAGTCCGATAAAGGGCACCAATACCAGAATGGTCGCCATACGGAACACGGAGTTCATAAGCGCGATGGTCACAGGCCGCATAGTCATATCCATGAACGGAAAATGCACGAAAGTATTGACCGTGTAGAATACAATGGACCAGAAAATCATACCGAACAGGTCGTTCAGCAGATAGATCAGGGCAGTACGCTTACCGTTCTTATTGGTTCCGATGGAAGAGAGAAGCACCGGACATGCCGCGCCGACGCCGATACCCATGGTAATCGGAAGAGCCGCCGCAAAGCTGATGCTGCCGGTCATGGACAGGGCCTGCAGGATACCGACGGAAGCGGACGCGCTCTGCAGCACGGCGGTGAAAGCGATACCCACCAGAATACCCATGAACGGGTTCTCAAAGGTGGTCAGCAGATTGACGAAGTAGGAACTCTCCTTTAAGGGAGAGACAGCGCCACTCATGGTCTGCATGCCTACCATCAGAATAGAGAAGCCCAGCATGATGTCGCCCACATTTTTATAAGTGGTCTTCTTCACGAACATCTTGAAAATGATACCGATGATAGCCACTACCGCGGAAATGGTAGCGGTGGACAGAAGCTGGGCGATGCCGCTGGAGCCGTCGATGTAAGACAGACAGAGGATCCAGCCGGTCACACTGGTACCGATGTTGGCTCCCATGATGATACCGATGGCCTGAGCCACCTTCATCATACCGGAGTTTACAAATCCGACCACCATGACGGTGGTAGCGGAGGAGGACTGGATGATGGCGGTCACGGCAGTTCCCAGAAGAATACCCTTTAAGGGCGTGCTGGTGAGCTTGTAGAGCACCAGCTCCAGCTTATTTCCTGCCACCCGTTTCAGTCCATCTCCCATCATGGACATACCGAAAAGGAATAGAGCGACTCCGCTTAACAGTGTCAGGATAATTGATATTCCATTCATTGTTTTTTCTCCTAAGTGTTTTTTTCATTTACACGAACATTTCTATTATATGATAATTTACGCGGGTTTTACAATCCCTTAACTGCATTTTTATGAAAATTCAATGTAAAATTTACAAAAACAGGGAAGGATGAGGAGGATCTGCCGAAGAACAGGCGCAGCCTCTAAAAACTTGAAAAGGAAAAATGGGTCTGCTAAAATAAATCTGTATCAGAAGAAAAGAAATAAAAGTCCATGGCAAAACGGGATGGACAGGGGATAAAAAGAGAGAAGAGTGAAGCAATGAAACAGACAGAAGAATGGAATACTGCAAAAAGCCGGATCGAGAATCAGATAAAGGAACTGCGGCATCGGCTCCATACCTGCCCGGAGATCTCGGGGCAGGAACGGAAGACGAAGGCCGCCTTAAAGCAATTTCTGGAAGAAAATACCGGTTTGGAACTTCACGACTGTGGCGGAGGCTTTTACGCGGTTTACCGAAGCAGCACGGCGGATTCGGCGAAAAAGGGCGTCGCGTTCCGGGCTGATTATGACGCATTGGCCTTACCGGAGGGCGGCGCGGCCCATCTCTGCGGCCATGACGGTCATGCGTCTGCCCTCTGTGGCGCGGCGCTTCTGTTGGAGCAGCAGATAAAAGAGGGGCGGGAACCGGGAAGAAATGTATTCTTTCTGTTCCAGCCCGCCGAGGAGACCGGCGCGGGCGCGGCGCCCTGCTGTGAACTCTTTGATAAGGAAGAGATCGAAGAAATCTATGGCGCGCATAATCTGCCGGGTTTTGCCTTCGGCGAATTGTATACAAAGGAAGGAACCTTTGCCTGCGGCTCCGAGGGCCTGACCTTACGTTTTATCGGCAAACCCACCCACGCAGCCTATCCGGAGCTGGGAATCTCCCCGGCCCCGGCTGTGGGACAGATTCTGACCGGGATTCCGTCATTTTTAAATAAGAAAGAACACGGCTACAGCGGTATGGCTCTTTGCACCGTCATCGGCGTACAGATGGGAGAAAAAGCCTTCGGCGCGGCGGCTGAGAAAGCGGAGGTCTGGCTGACCCTCCGGGCGGAGCGGGGCGCGGATCTGAAAAAATTGTGTCAAATGGTACTGACCCGTGCGGAAGAACTGGCGGCACAGGACGGCCTTATCCTGGAGACAGAGGAGCAGGACGTCTTCCCTGCCACAGAAAATGACAGCGCCTGCGCCAAAAAAGTATTAAAAGTCTGTGGCGGCCGCATCCTGCAGGAGCCCATGCGCTGGAGTGAGGACTTCGGCCATTACCTGAATCATTGCCGGGGGGCGTTCTTCGGCATCGGAGCAGGCGTGGAGCATCCGGGGCTTCACACAGAGACTTACGAGTACCCGGACGGGCTGCTTATGCGGACGGCGGAGAGCTTTTTAAAGCTCCTGTAAGATAGAAGGACAACATTCGGAGGAACAGAACGATGCTGATACGCTTATTTTCCTACATGAATCAATATAAAAGATACGCCGCCCTGGCGGTCGTCTGCATTATGACAGAGGGGGTATTTGAGCTGCTGGTACCGCTTATCATGGCCGACCTCATCGACGTGGGTGTGTCGAGCGGCGACCGGGCTTATATCTATATGAAGGGACTGCAGATGGTGGGCTGCGCACTGATCGCGCTGGTGCTGGGCGTGGGAAGCGCCCGGTTTGCGGCGCTGACCGGCCAGGGGCTGGGCGCGGAATTGAGAAAGGCTGAGTATGAGAAGCTCCAGGGCTATTCCTTTGCCAATATCGACCATTTCCGTTCGTCTTCCCTGGTGACCCGTCTCACCAGCGACGTGACCAATATTCAGAACGCAGTGTCCATGGGCATGCGCCCCTTCTGCCGTGGACCCATGATGCTGGTGGTGGCCACCGGCGTGGCATTTTCCATCAACCATACCCTGGCGTTGGTGTTCTTTGTGGCATTACCCATCCTGGCGGCAGCCCTGTTTACTATTACCATGAAGGTGCGGCCTTTGTATTCCCGGATGCAGACAGCTATCGACACCGTGAACCGGATCATCCAGGAAAACCTGACGGCGGTGCGTATCGTCAAGGCCTGTGTCCGGGGCGACTATGAAGTAGAAAAGTTTGAGGAAGGCAATCAGAATCTGCGTCAGGAATCCGAGACGGCCTTTCGGTTAGCCGCCCTGAACATGCCGGCCATGCAGTTCGTCATGTACGGCACAATTCTGGCGATTCTGCTTTTTGGCGGTTATCTGATTCAGAAGGGCAGTATGAAGGTGGGCGAGCTCACGGGATTTTTAAGCTATGTGCTGCAAATTCTGAATTCCCTGATGATGATTTCCAATGTATTTCTGTTGCTGACGCGCTCGATGGCGTCCGGCGCCAGAATTCTGGAGGTTATCGACGAAAAGGTGGATCTGACGGACGAAAAAGTCCGGAACATCGAAGTGGAACGCGGCAGCGTGGACTTTGAACATGTGTGGTTCAAGTATAAAAAAGAGGCGAAGGAATATGTGCTTTCGGACATTTCCTTCCATATAGAAGCGGGCCAGACCGTGGGCGTCATCGGACAGACCGGCGCGGCCAAGTCTACACTGGTGCAGCTGATCCCGAGACTTTATGACGCCACCGAAGGCGTGGTGAAGGTGGACGGCGTTCCGGTACAGGAGTATCCGATGGCACATCTTAGGGAGGCAATTGCCATGGTACTGCAGAAAAATACCCTGTTTTCCGGAAACCTCCTGGACAATCTGCGCTGGGGAAAGGAGGACGCTTCCATGGAAGAGATCGAGGAAGCCTGCCGCATCGCCTGCGTGGACGAGGTGTTGGAACGGCTGCCAGAGGGGTATGAGACCGAGATGGGTCAGGGCGGCGTCAATGTGTCCGGCGGCCAGAAGCAGCGGATCTGCATCGCCCGTGCGCTTTTGAAGAAACCGAAAATCCTGATTCTCGACGATTCCACCAGCGCTGTGGATACGGCTACAGAGGCGAAGATTCGGGAGCGCATGGGCGCGGCTCTGCCTGATATGACGAAAATCATCATCGGACAGCGGATTTCCTCTGTCCGGCACGCGGATCAGATTATCATTCTGGACGATGGGCGGGTCAGCGCCATCGGCACTCACGAGGAGCTGCTGGCCCGCAGTGAAATTTATCAACAGATATACGAATCTCAGAAGGAAGGAGTGGAGCTTTAATGGCACGGTATAGTTATGTGGGCTACAAGCGGCCTAAAAATACGAAAAATACCCTGAAGCATCTCCTTCATTATATGGGACTTCATAAATGGATGTTTCTGCTGGTGGGAGTTCTGGTGTGTATCAGCACCGGGGCCAGCGTCATGGGAACCTATCTCTTAAAGCCGGTCATCAACCGCTTTATCATGCCTGGGGATATGAAGGGTCTGGTCAGCGCGGTGGCAGCCATGGGCGTCATGTATTTCTGCGGCGCGCTTGCGACCCTGGCCTACAACCAGCTCATGATCAAATCGGCTCAGACTGTGGTGCAGGAGATTCGAAGCGACCTCTTTGCCCATGTGCAGACCCTGCCGTTACAGTATTTTGACGCCCATACCCACGGGGAGCTGATGAGCCGCTTCACCAATGATGTGGACACGGTGCAGGAGGCCATGAACAACAGCTTCGCCATGGCGATCCAGAGCTTTCTGACCCTGGTGGGCACCATTGTAATGATGATGGTTCTGAGCGTAAGGCTGTCTCTGATTGTTATGGTGTTTCTGGTTATGATGGGCATTTTTATCCGGACAAACAGTAAGCGGAGCCGGAAATATTATCAGCGGCAGCAGGCAGAGCTTGGCAAAATTAATGGCTTTGCGGAGGAAATGATGGCGGGTCAGAAGGTGGAGAAAATCTTCAATCATGAGAAAATCAATTTCGATATTTTCTGCGGTCTCAATGAAAATCTGCGGAAGGAGTCCACAGACGCCCTGACCTACACAGGTATGCAGGTGCCCACGGTGGTCAGCCTTTCCTATCTGAATTACGCGGTATCGGCCTGTGTGGGCGGTATCTTTACTCTGAACGGCTTTCTGGATATCGGAAGCCTGTCATCCTATCTGGTGTTTGTGCGCCAGAGCGCCCTGCCTATGAACCAGTTTACGGCCCAGATTAACCAGATTCTGACGGCTCTTGCCGGGGCAGAGCGGATCTTCGATCTGATGGAGGCCGAGCCTGAGGCGGACGAGGGCGATGTGACCCTCTGCAATGTATTGGAAGAAAATGGAACGCTCAAAGAAATCGCGGAGCACACCGGTCATTTCGCGTGGAAGCTTCCGGCGGAGGAGCCGGGCGGCAGGACGGAGCTGCGGAAACTCCGGGGTGATGTGAAATTCGACAATGTGGTCTTCGGCTATGTGCCGGGAAAGCATATTTTAAATGGGATCTCCCTGTATGCCAAGCCGGGTCAGAAGATTGCGTTCGTGGGCAGCACCGGAGCCGGGAAGACTACGATTATCAATCTGATTAACCGGTTTTATGAGATGGAATCCGGCACCATCACCTATGACGGCATCGACATTCGGCGGATTCGAAAAGATGATCTGCGCCATTCCCTGGCTATGGTTATCCAGGAGACGCATCTGTTTACCGGAACCATTGCCGATAATATCCGTTACGGAAAGCTCGACGCCACCGACGAGGAGGTGCGGGAGGCAGCCCGAATTGCCAATGCGGATTCCTTTATCCGGCGTCTTCCGGACGGCTATGACACCATGCTTTACAGCGACGGCAGCAATCTGTCCCAGGGGCAGCGGCAGCTCATCGCCATTGCCCGTGCGGCCATAGCGAAGCCGCCGGTGCTGATCCTCGACGAGGCCACCAGTTCCATCGATACCAGAACGGAGCGGCTCATCGAGAAGGGCATGGACGCTATTATGGATGGCCGGACGGTCTTTGTTATCGCCCACCGGCTTTCCACGGTCCGTAATTCCAAGGCTATCATGGTGCTGGAGAAGGGTGAAATCATCGAGCGGGGCGATCACGAAGCGCTGCTTGCGGACAAAGGAAGGTATTACCAGCTGTATACCGGACAGTTCGAACTGGAATAAATTGGGAGAAAGATAAATTGTATACAAACAGGATTTCCAAAATCTGGATGATGCAGAGGAAGGATATCCTGTTTTTTTACGATGTGGATATAGAAATAATCTTTTTCGTTCTGAAATTCCGGTAAAAAACAGAATTGTACTGAAAAAAAAACTGGAATATGGTTCTATTCTGCGCTAGAATAAAGTGAACATAAATATGGTGTTTTCGATACAAATTTAACAATATTGTCAAAAAAATCTCGAAATTGTTCTAAGATTGTCTATTTTTTATCTAAAGTTGTATATCAAATCCAAGTGTGATAAAGTAAATACGAGACAAATGCTACAAAAGCATGAAGGAAGGAAAAAGCATATGTTCAAGAAGACATTTAAGGGCGGCGTGCATCCGGACGACGGAAAGCGCTACGCCAAGGACGCGTCTTACCGTACCTATCTTCCCCAGGGCGAACTGGTATTTCCCATGAGTCAGCATATCGGAAAACCGGCGAAGCCTGTGGTAAAGAAGGGCGACATGGTGCTGGCAGGCCAGCTGCTCGGCGAAGCGGACGGCTTCGTATCGGCGAACATCGTCAGCTCCTGCTCCGGAACGGTAAAGGCTGTTGAGAACAGAAGAACAGCATCCGGTGCGAAGGTAATGTCCGTAGTGATCGAGAATGACGGACAGTACACATTGGCAGAAGGCATCGGCGCTGAGCGCGATTACAAGACACTTGGCAAAGAAGAAATTCTCGGAAGTGTACAGAAAGCAGGTATCGTGGGAATGGGAGGAGCCGGATTCCCGGTTCATGTGAAGCTCGCCCCGAAGAACGCGGATGAGATTCGTTATGTCATTGCGAATGGCGCGGAGTGTGAGCCTTATATTACCTGCGATGATCAGCTCATGCGCACAAGGAGCATGGAGCTGGCAGAAGGTATGCGGATTCTTCTGAAGCTGTTCCCGGCGGCAGAGGGTGTCTTCCTGATAGAGGATAATAAACCGGAAGCCATCGCAGCCATGGAAAAGGCCTGCGCAGGCGATGAGAAGCTAAAGGTTCACGCGGCGAAATGCAAGTACCCCCAGGGCGGCGAACGTTCTATTATCCAGGTCATCGCAGGTATTGATCTGAAGCTTGGCATGCTCCCGGCGGACGCGGGCTGCGTGGTAGACAATGTGGCGACCATGTACGCCATTTATCAGGCTGTATGCAAGTCTACACCATTGATGGAGCGTGGCTTTACCGTATCCGGCGATGCGGTCAAGGAGCCCTGTAACCTGATTGTGAAAATCGGAACAAATATGGCGGAGGTTCTGGAGGCTGCAGGCGGCATCCGGGATGGAAAGGAAGCGCAGAAGCTTTTAAGCGGCGGTCCGATGATGGGTATGGCGCTGGCTGATTTGAATGTGCCGATTTGCAAGAACAATAACGCGCTGACCGTGCTGGGGGAGGATCCGGTGGCGCTGGCAGACCAGCAGGAAACAGCGTGTCTGCGCTGTGGCCGCTGTATGAGAGTCTGTCCCTTGGGCCTGTCTCCCCAGGAGATGATGGATGCGGCCAAGAGAAGACGCTTTGTCCGCTATGAGAAGAAGCTGTATGGCCTGGAGTGTATCGCCTGCGGTTCCTGTACCTATGTCTGTCCGGCCAAGCGGCCCCTGATGCAGACCTTCAAGCAAACCAAGGCTGAGATTATGGCGAAGAAGAGAGCCGCGCAGGCGCAGCAGGGAGGTGCAAAGAAATGAGTAAACTGATGAATGTATCCTCCAGCCCCCATGTGCGGAGTAAGCTTACGACCAGACATGTCATGTGCGACGTGATTCTGGCCCTTCTTCCGGCGACGGTCATGGGCGTATACCATTTTGGAATTTCCGCGCTTGTGACGATTCTTACGTCTATTGCTGCGGCGGTTCTGACGGAGTTTTTATTTGATAAGGCAACCGGAAGAGAGAATACGATCACGGACTGCAGTGCCATTGTCACAGGACTTCTCCTGGCGCTCTGCCTTCCGAACGGCGTTCCCCTTTACATACCGGTTCTCGGAAGCGTATTTGCGATTCTGTTTACCAAATGCTGCTTCGGCGGTCTGGGCCATAATTTTATGAACCCGGCCCTGTCCGGACGCTGCTTTCTGCTGATTTCCTTTGCAGGCGTTATGTCCACCTATACGGTAGACGGTGTCAGCAGCGCAACACCGCTGGCAGATCTGGCGTCAGGCAATGCGGTGAACCTGGTACAGACCTTCCTGGGAGCTAATAACGGCGTTATCGGCTGTTCCACAGCAGGACTCCTGCTTGGCGGAATTTATCTGCTGATCGTAGGCGGCATTACCTGGGAGATTCCGGTGTCTGTGCTGGTATCCTTTACCGCATTTATTGCTCTGTTCGGCGGTCAAGGCTTTGATGTGCAGTACCTGCTTATGCAGCTGGCTGGCGGCGGTATTGTGATGGGAGCCTTCTTCATGGCGACCGACCCGGTTACCTGCCCTCTGGGGTCCGGCGGACAGCTGCTCTACGGCGTGGTGCTCGGTATTCTGGCGGCGTTATTCCGTGTATTCGGAAGTTCCGCGGATTCTGTAAGCTATGCCATCATCATCTGCAATATGTTTGTTCCGCTCATTGACGAGATTTCCATTCCGACGCCATTCGGTTACCGGAAGAAGAAAGTGGGCGGAAAGAAGATTCCGGCCGCAGCCATTGCGCTCTGCGTCATTACCCTGATTGCGGGCGTGGCTTTAAGCGGTGTATACAAGCTGACCGAGGGCAGGATCGCCGAGCAAAAGCTGGCGGAAAAGGCAGCTTCTTATCAGGAGGTCTGCCCGGACGCAGTAGAGTTCGCTTATGACGATGCAATTACTGCTAAGGTGGATGCTCTGAACGGTGAAGTATACGGAACTGATTTCGGTAAGGCTTATATCAATGAAGTAATCGTAGGAAAAGACGCTTCCGGCAATGTGGCAGGCTATGTCATCAGCGCTGCCAGCGGCGACGGTATGGACGGCAATATTACGATGTCTGTAGGCATCGCTTCAGACGGAACCGTAACCGGTATTTCTTTTACGGTCCTGAACGAGACCGCAGGTCTGGGCTCTCTGGTAGGAGAGGATGCTTTCAAGAGCCAGTTTGACGGTGTGAAGACGGATAAATTCACGCTGTTCAAGTCCGGCGGAGCAAGCGCGCCCGGCGAGATCAACGGCGTATCCGGCGCAACCATTTCCTCCAGTGCCGTAGTCAATGCGGTGAATGCTGCGGTAGACTTCTTTGAAAATGATATACAGGGAGGGAATTAAGCGATGAAACCTTGTACAGAACGCATCTATAATGGTGTAATAAAAGAAAATCCCACTCTGGTTCTGATGCTCGGCATGTGCCCCACACTGGCGGTTACCACCTCCTGCATGAACGGATTCGGAATGGGCGTATCCACGCTGGTGGTACTGGTGATGTCCAATCTGGTCATCTCCGCGCTTCGGAAGGTGATACCGGATGCGGTACGTCTGCCGGCTTATATCGTCATCGTAGCTTCACTGGTTACCGTAGTGGAGCTTCTGATGGAGGCTTATGTGCCTGACATCTATGACGCGCTGGGAATCTACATTCCCCTGATCGTAGTAAACTGTATCATTCTGGGCCGTGCGGAGGCTTATGCTTCCAAAAATCCGCCTCTTCTGTCCGCCATGGACGGACTTGGCATGGGTCTCGGATTTACAATTTCCCTTTCTGTCATCGGACTTATCCGTGAGCTTCTGGGTGCAGGTACCGTATTCGGCATGCAGGTGATGCCGTCCGCTTATAAGCCTATTGCTATTTTCATCAAGGCTCCGGGCGCGTTCCTGGTACTGGCGGTTCTGGTTATTATTATGAATTCCCTGAAGATCAAGAATCGTGCAAACGCCATGGTGCAGGGCTGCGACGGATGCTGCGCGACCTGTGCCCATGCGAAGGAAGAAGGAAAGGAGGCGCAGAAATAAATGAAATCATTACTTCTGATTATCATTACAACGGCGCTGGTGAATAACGTGGTATTAAGCCAGTTCCTGGGAATCTGTTCCTTCCTGGGCGTATCCAGATATATCAAGACGTCCTTCAGTCTGGGCGCAGCGGTTATCTTTGTCATCACGGTAGCTTCCGCAGTGGCGAATCTTCTGTACACCTTTGTACTGACGCCGCTGAATCTGGATTATCTGAAAACCATTGTCTTTATTCTGGTTATCGCGGCTCTGGTACAGATGGTAGAGATGTTTACCAAGAAGACCTCCCCGCCCCTTTACAAGGCGCTGGGAATCTATCTGCCGCTGATTACCACCAACTGTGCGGTTCTGGGCGTGGCCCTGACCAACGTACAGAATGAGTATAATTTTGTGGAAAGTGTACTGGCCGGATTCGGTACCGCAGTCGGCTATACCATTGCCATTGTTCTTTTGGCAGGTATCCGAAGCCGTATTGATGAGGAGGCTTTGCCGGCTCCCTTAAAGGGCGCGCCCATCGTGCTGATTTGCGCGGCGCTGATGGCGATTGCGTTCATGGGATTTGGCGGTCTGGCGCTGTCATAAGGAGGAGAATATGCAGGAAGTTATTATAGCGACATTGGTAGTAGGCGTAATCGGACTTCTGATCGGCGTAGCTCTGGTGGCAGTCAGCAAGAAGTTCGCAGTGGAGACCGACGAGCGCGTTGGCCTTGTAAGAGAAAGTCTTCCGGGAAATAACTGCGGTGCCTGCGGTTATGCAGGCTGCGACGCGGTAGCGGCAGCCATCGTGGAGGGCAAGGCTCCGGTCAATGCCTGTCCGGTGTGCAATGCGGAAGCAGTAAAGAAAATCGGCGATATCATGGGCGTGCAGGCGGAAGCCGCAGAGAAAAAGGTGGCCTATGTACACTGCGCAGGCAGCTGTGATAAGACCTCTGTCCGGTGCAATTATGTGGGTATTCATGATTGCCGGGCAGCGGTACTTTCCGGTATCTCAGTCTGGGAATGTGATTATGGCTGTCTGGGCTTTGGCTCCTGTGTGGAGGCCTGTAAGTTCGGGGCGCTCCGCGTGGAGAACGGCGTAGCCATCGTAGACGAGACGAAATGTGCCGGCTGTGGAAAATGCGCCAAGGCCTGTCCTAAGGGACTGATCGAGTTGGTACCGGCGGACAAGAAGATAGCGGTGCGCTGCGCAAGCCGCGACCGTGGACCGGCTGTGAAGAAGGCCTGCACCGCAGGCTGCCTGGGCTGCGGTATCTGTGCAAAGCAGTGCGAGCACGAAGCGATTACCGTGGACGGCAATCTGGCCCACGTGGATTATACCAAGTGTGTGGGCTGTGGTAAGTGCGCGGAGAAGTGTCCGATGAAGGTTATCGAAATGGTATAAATCATACATATCTGAGGTTATAAAAAATGAAGCGAAGCATGTCAGTCATTCTGGGAGCACTGGCTCTGATGATTACGGTGGGCTGTATCTGGCAGTACCGGAAAGGAGACAGGGACGCGTCCTGTACGAAGCAGCTTTTTGCCATGGATACGGTGATGAGCTTTACCGCATATGGGCCGAAGGCAGAAGAGGCTGTGGATGCGGCCATGAAGGAGATCGAGCGGCTGGATGCTTTACTTTCCACAGGAAATGAATCCAGTGAGATCTCGCAGCTGAATGCTGCGGGATCTTTTCTGATATCTGAGGATACTTTGAAATTACTGGAAGAAGCGGAAAGCATCCGGCAGTCCACGGGCGGCCTTTTTGACGTGACGGTCTACCCGCTGATGCAGCTCTGGGGATTCCCTACCGGGGACTATCGGGTGCCGACACAGGAAGAAATTTCCAGCACACTTTCGCTGGTGGACGCTGCGCAGATTCAGATAGAGGGCGCGCAGGTGACATTGGGCTCAGGACAGCAGGTGGATTTGGGCGGCATCGCCAAGGGATATGCATCTGACCGGGTCATGGAGCTTTACCGGGAGTACGGCGTGACTTCGGGTATGGTGTCCCTGGGCGGCAATATCGAGACCCTGGGGACGAAACCGGACGGGACAGACTGGAAAATCGGAATTCGGAATCCGGAGATTACCGCCGCCTCTGACATTGGAAGCGGGACAGAGGATGTGCTGCTGGCGCTGGAGGTGGAGAACCGGGCGGTGATTACCTCCGGTGGCTATGAGCGGTATTTTGAGGAGAATGGGGAGACCTATATCCACATCCTGGATCCCCGCACCGGCTATCCGGCAGATTCCGGCCTGCTTTCCGTGACCGTCGTATCGGAAAAAGGAATGCTGGCGGACGCCCTGTCTACTTCTCTTTATATCATGGGCGAGGCAGATGCGGCAGAGTACTGGCGGATCCATGGAAATGATGAAGGGAACAGCTTTGAGCTGGTTCTGGTGGATACTTCCGGAAAGGTCTATGCAACGGAAGGGCTGCGTGATAAGATAGAGATGAGGGACGCGGCGCAGAGGCTGGAGATTGTGGAGCGTTAGGGAGCTGTGTGACAGAAAAACGAAGAAAAGTAGTACAGGAAAGGAACAAAGTTATTGTTCACAGGCGCTATTTTAGCACAGCGTGTTATAGTGAACGGAGTGAATAGTAACAGGATAACAGGTTCGAATGGAAGAAGGAACGAAGACGGGACAGAATCGAAAAGCAGTTTACATCGTGGCGGCGCTTTGCGCTGTGCTCTTCCTTGGGGGAATCGGCGGCATGATCTGGAATCTGACCCGGAGCCACGGCAGACAGGTGGAGATCCTGCAGGATGGGAAAATCCTGTATACACTGGACTTGGCTCAGGCGGAGGATCAGACCTTTACCGTGACCTACGGAGGCAGAACCAATGAAATCGAGATCCGGGATCACCAGATCCGCGTGAAAGCAGCGGACTGTCCCGATCAAATCTGTGTCCACATGGACTGGCTGGAGGCTGCGCCCATCGTGTGTCTGCCGAACCGGCTGAGCATTCAGTATGCGGACGGAGAGGGCGCGTCCGGGCTGGACGCGGTGGCGAACTAAAAATGTATATATTTCGTAATGCCAGATGAAGATATAATATAATCTTTAGGTAGGTAAGAATATTTTAGTAGTTAAAAAAGAAAGGGCCGTCATGAAGGAGCATCCATCAGAAAAAAGAATGACAACCGGAAAACTCACTGAGCTGGCGCTGCTGACAGCGGCAGCTCTGATTTTATATGTGGTGGAGCTCCAGATTCCGAATCCCATTCTGATTCCGGGCGCGAAGCTGGGTCTGGCCAATATCGTGACGGTCTACGCAGTCTACCGCTACCGCCCCGGCGAGGTGCTGATGGTGGTACTGGTCCGCATTTTTTTAGGCTCCCTCTTTGGCGGAAGCATGATGACCTTCCTCTACAGTCTGGCCGGAAGCCTGCTTTGCCTGCTTGGCATGCTGCTTCTCCGCCACATGGTCAGCGGCCGCGCCATCTGGCTGGCCAGCGTCCTGGGCGCCGTCCTCCACAACATCGGCCAGATGCTGGTAGCCGTGTTAATAGCCGGAAAAGGCATGATCTTCTACCTCCCCTTCCTCATGACCGCCGGCTGCATCGCCGGAGCCTTCACCGGCCTGTGCGCGCAGCTGGTGCTGAACCGGCTTGGGAGACAGTAAAGAATACTGTAAAATAGTGAAAATTAGTGTAAAAATAATGAAAAAATAAAAGGGTATCCCCACAAAAGGAGAGAATTCAGGATTTTGTGCGAAAGCCGAAATCTAGGAAGGAACAAATCAGTTGCAATACCAAAAAAAGGCAATATAATGAAATTACAAATTATCAGAAAGACAGTGAGGAGATGTTTGATGAAAGAAAGGCATATTGTTCGAAAAATCATAGCGGCACTTATCATTTTCGGCATCTTGGTCGCCGCAGAGTATCTTGTAAAATCTTATTATTACCCGATAAAAACTGAAAAAGAATCGACAGGGACAGGCTGGCTTTGTGATCACAGAAATAGATTTGGACTATTTTCTTGCAGGTTTTCCAAGATCCGAAATAAACGCCCTTCTGGTCTATCCGGCAGAAACAGAAGAACAGGCAAAGGCCATCTTTACAGAAGTAACCGATAACCTGGGCACAGACGTCTGGAAGCTCTGTGGCAGTAGTGAGGTATGGACGTGGAAAAAGGAATGAGACGGTAAAAAAATAAAAAGGATAACAGAAGGAAAGGGGGGCCCGCGGCGG
>NZ_JBBMFE010000022.1:0-34284 GCF_040096155.1 Laedolimicola intestinihominis
TTTGCGCATGTTTCCAGCGCATCTAGGGATACCCGTAGGGTGTTTCCTATGTTTGCGCATGTTTCCAGCGCATCTAGGGATACCCGTAGGGTGTTTCCTATGTTTGTGCATGTTTCCAGCGCATCTAGGGATACCCGTAGGGTATTTCCTGTATTTGCAAGTAAAGTTGTGTGCGCTTGCGCCTTCGGCGCATTGCGGGATTTACACTTCCTTAGCTTTATCTGCGGACGCAGTCGCGAGTGATTTCGGCGAGAGACGCGACGCCGCACATGGCCATGGTGTCTTTGAGTTCGGAGCCGATCTTGTTGATGTAAGACTCGACGCCTTCGCGGGCACCGCCGTAGACGGCTGTGACGAAGGGGCGGGCGATGATGACGGCGTCGGCGCCCAGGGCAAGGGCTTTGAAGACGTCGGTGCCGGAGCGGATGCCGCCGTCTACAAGGATTTTCATGGAGTCGCCCACTGCGTCTGCGATTTCTTCCAGGACTTCCGCGGTAGCGGGGCACTGATCCAGGACGCGGCCGCCGTGGTTGGAGACCACGATGGCTTCTGCGCCTGCTTCTTTGGCTTTCAGGGCGCCTTTGACGGTCATGACTCCTTTGACAATGAAGGGCACGCCGGCGGCTTCCCGGATGGCGCGAAGCTCTTCCACGGATTTGCTTCCGGCGGGTGGGTTCAGGTTCTGAAGGAACGGCAGACCTGCGGCATCGATGTCCATGGCTACGGCGAAGGGATGGGCGTCGTGTACCAGAGCCATTTTTTCATGGATGGTTTCGATATTCCAGGGTTTGACGGTGGGGATACCAAAGCCGCCTGCGTTTTTGATGGCTTTGGTGGCTGCTACCATGACGTTACTGTCGGTGCCGTCGCCGGTGAAGGCTGCAATGCCGAATTCGGCGCAGGCGGATACCAGAATGTCGTTGTAGCTTACGTCATTCAGGGAGTCGCCGTAGTGGAGATTCACTGCACCTACGGGGCCGGCGAAGAACGGATATTTGAAGGTTTTGCCGAACAGGTTCAGGCTGGTGTCGATGGGACGCTTTTCTGCCAGGGTGTCCATCTGGACGCGGATTTCCTTCCATTTGTTATAGTTGCGGATGGCGGTGTCGCCGATGCCTTTGGAGCCGGGGCCGGGCATTTTGTTGCCGCAGGCGCGGCCGTTGCATTCGGGACAGGCCTTGCAGATTTTGCCGACACGGCCTCTTGCGTTTTCGATGCATTCATTGTAGTTCATGGCAGGTACCTCTTTTTTATGTAGTAATGAAAAATCTTTGTTGATTATAGTATAAATTCCCCTTATTTACAAGAGAGGGTTGACAGGTATCTTCAGCAAATGTAGAATAAAATATATATTCGGCAAATGCCGAAATAAAGAGTTTTACGAAGGAGAAATGCGAAAGGAGGTTTCGCGTATGAAGCGACTGCCGGATTCCGAGCTGGAACTGATGCAGATTATCTGGGACGCCGGGCATCCGGTGACCCGGTTGGAGATCGAGTATCAACTGCCGGTGGACCGGAAGCTTTCGGCGACCACGATTCTGTCCTTCCTGTCCCGTCTGCAGGATAAGGGTTTTGTGGACGTGTACCGGGAAGGAAAGAGCAATGTCTATGAGGCGGCGGTGCCCAAAAAGGCTTATCTACAGGAGGAAAGCCGCAGTATCTGGAAGCGGCTGTATCAGAATTCTGTGGGGAATTTTATGACGGCGCTGGGCAGCGGGGATGAGCTTTCTGATGAGGATTTGGACGAATTGCAGGATTTCCTGGATCGGGAGAGAAGGGAGCGTGGCAAATGAGGCAGGCGAAATATCGGAAGATTTTATGGGTGATTTTGCTGGCAGAGCTTGCACTGCTCCATTTGGGCGTGGGGGTTCGGCTATATGTGCTGCGCTGGGAATATCCGCAGGTGCGCCGCCTGATATTGTTGTTTCCGATCTGGGCAGTGGGGACACTTTTGCTGGGGCTGTGGCAGTTGGGGTCTTATCAGCGGTTCCGTCGAAAAGCGATTGCGGCGATTGCGACGGTGGAGGAGGGCTGGATTCACAGCGCCTGCGAGCAGGCAGCCTCGGAGGTGGGGCTTTTGCGGGTTCCGCCCCTTTACCAGAGTGCCGCAGTGACGACGCCGATGCTTTTGGGATTTCTCACTCCGGTGATGCTGATTCCGGATACACGCTACAGCTTCGGGGAGCTGAGAATGGTTTTTCTGCACGAGTGTACCCATGCGAAAAAACGGGATCTCTGGTACAAGCTGATTTTCACAGTGGGAAGCTGTATCTTCTGGTTCCAGCCGGCGGTCTGGCTTCTGAAAAATGCAGCCCTTCAGGACGTGGAGGTAGCCTGCGACCAGAGCGTGGCGGTCGGAAGGTCTGAAGCGGAGCGGGACGCTTACGCGAAGTTCCTGCTGGATTCCCTGCGGCGGGGACGGGAGAAAAATAAGGCCTATTCGGCTTATTTCTATAACAGCAAGGCGGTCATGCGGGCCAGGCTTCGGGTGGTGACCCGGGAGCAGGAGCCGGGCTTCCTGGCAGGAGCGGCGGCCTTTTTGCTCCTGACGGCGGAGCTTGTGGTCTGCATCGGACTTCTGGGCGTGTCGATACGCCGGGATGTGCGGGAAGAGGCATATCAGCAGGAGGCTGCGGTCAATCAGTACCTGGGTTATGACGCGCCGGACAGCTTCACAGATACGGCGGTGGCGGCCATGACAGGGCTTACGCCGGTGGATGGAGAAAATTATTATAACTGGCGGATGAACGCCATGGAGCAGTATCCGGAGACGGAGTGGGCGGATATGACGGAGACGGTGGACGGCCCCTGGCAGCTACGGGTGAAGACCCGGGCTTCCTATCTGGACGCAGTGTCGGATTTTGTGTACCGATACATCATGTATTATGAGGATCCGGAGCGTGGCAGCGCTTATAACCCGGAGGAGTCTAGTGGATATAATACGCTGGAGACCATTGACCGGACGCTGCTGGCGGGCGATGCGGATGAGTATGTGTGCCGCCTGCTGTTCCGGGATATTGTGTGGGCCGATGAGAGCACGGCAGACAGCCTTCCGGTGGAGGGCGAGCGCTATGGTGAAAATGGTACGGAATACCGCTACTATAACTGGGCGGTCCATGTGAAGCGCGTGGGGGAATATACCTATGAGCTGGTCGGCGTGGCGGAGACGGAGGCCGTGACAGCGGCTTTTGCGGAAGCTTATCCGGAGGAGGCAGAGACTGCCTTTATATCCCTTGCGACGCTGGATTTGCGGCAGCAGGATCGCTGCCGGGCGGCCACGCAGGATGGCGTGACCCGGGTGACCTGGGACGATGGGGCAAACTGGACAGAGGTTCCGGTTTCCATGGAAAAGCTGACAGCCCGGGGAGACCAGATGGATGGGCAGCTCAGCGGCGCGCAGGAAAAGAGCTATGTGGTGTCTGATGAGGTAACGGCCTTTGCCTACGGCGGGTCCATGGAGGTTCCCGTGGCAGTGACTTTTACACATGATAAAGGAAATAACTGGAAAACAATTACCGTGACCAATGAGGCAGTCAGCGTGCGGCGGCTGTTCTTGAACTTTCCGGATGCGGAGCACGGCTTTCTGATTTTCACCGGGGATCGGACCATGCACCAGGAGGGGAGCTCTGTCTACCGGACGGAGGACGGCGGCGAGAACTGGTTCGAGGTGAAGCCGGAGCAGGGGTACAGCGCAGATGGCGGTCATTCATTGCTGACAGGAGCGGCCTTTGTGACGGATCAGGCAGGCTTTGTGACCGGCGGCGACGGCTGTTATCAGACTACAGACGGAGGCCTGAACTGGAAGCAGTTGACGGTCCGGGTTCCAGCTGTGGAGTACGCGGAAAGCTACACGGTCTATTATCCGCCTGAGCGGCAGGGAGACAAGCTGGTGCTGTATCTGGGCATGGAGGAATACTCGGAGCTGGGCGGCACAAAGCTGCGCTATGAGTCGGAGGATTTGGGACAAAGCTGGAGTTATACGGGTGTGGTATATCGGAAGTAAAGTGCACAGAAAGGGCGCTGCGAAGCAAGGGGACGGCGGAGGTGACAGATAGATGGAAATGGTAGATAAGGCCACGGAGAAGCGCTGGAAGCGGAAAATGGGAAGGCTTTTGTGGACCAGACGGCTTTACAGCCCCTGGTTCCTTCTGGTCTATTACTGGTTCTGGCGGACCCTGTTTCGCTTCTGCTGGCTGGGCGGTGTGCGGCGCAGGACCCCGGTTCTGACAGGCTGTATATTCCTGTTTTTCCTGTATTTTTTCTGGTATCTGTGGGAGAGGCATTTATACCGGAAAAACAGCTATCCGGGCGTCGTGAAGAAGCTGGAGATCGAAGAAAACCGTCTGGTTTTCGTGGATGGCAGCCAGGTAAAGCTAGGGGAAATGCGCTGGTACCGTACGAAAGGAGAACAGGCGTGGCTGTTCTTAAAGGGGCACCGCTTCCTCTGGGTGGACATGGCGGAATGGCCGGAAAAGAAGAAAGGGTTGTTCCGGATGAAGCTGACTCAGCGGGGACTGCTGGCAGGGCATTTCTGGAAGCTGCCGGTGGCCGTATGTTTGGCAGCGGTAACGCTTCTGGGCTGCGCAGGGGTGGTTTGGACGGCGACGCCCTATAACGGAAAGCTATCCTGGAAGATAGACGAGTGGCGGTATCCGGAGAAGTGGCAGGAGCCAGAGAAAAATAAAACAGAGGATATCTTTTTATAAGAATTTATAATACAATAGATTTACAGAAGAAAAAGGGGGATTTCTATGAAACGGAGAACGGCATTTTCAGCTTTGACGCTTGGCCTCGGCCTGAGCTTGGGACTTCTGGCAGGCTGCGGGAAAAAGACGGTGCAGCCCGAAGAACTGTTGACGGAATATATCGATCTTCTGAATCAGGGAGATTACGCGGATATGTATGATTTCCTGACGAAGGAAGCGCAGGAAACTACGGATAAAGAGACTTATGTAAACCGTTATAAAAATATCTATGGTGGAATCGAAGCCTCGGACGTCCGAATCGATATTGCGGACGAGGGTGATAAGAAAGATGAAAAGGCGGAGACTCAGCGGGTCAAGTATACTCTGACTATGGATACAATTGCCGGGGAGCTGTCCTTTGATACTGTAGCCATTTTTACCCAAAATGAGGATGGGGATTACAAAATGAGCTGGGATAGCCAGGACATTTTCCCGAATCTCTATAATGAGGATACGGTCAAGGTGGTGACGACCCAGGCCAAACGTGGCAATATCTATGACCGCAATCAGGTGGAACTGGCCCGGGAGGGTATCGCTTCTTCCGTAGGTCTGGTGCCGGGCAAGCTTCCGGAGGACCGGGACGGCGCCATCGCGCAGCTGTCGGAGCTTCTGGAAATCAGTACGGAGAAGATAGAGAAGGCCTTAAGCGCAGGCTGGGTGCGGGACGATACCTTTGTGCCGCTTCGGACCGTAGCCAAGGACGCCATGGAGCTGAAAGAAAAGCTGCTGGAAATTCCGGGTGTGATGATTTCGGACACGAAGGTGCGGTTTTATCCCTTTGGTGAAAAGGCAGCCCAGCTCACCGGCTATGTACAGAATATTACGGCGGAAGAACTGGAAAAAAGAACAGGGCAGGGGTATAATAGAAACAGCATCATCGGCAAGGCAGGCGCAGAGCGCATCTATGAGGAGCAGCTTCGTCCGAAGGATGGCTATACTATAGAGATCCGGAATCAGCTGGGCGAAGTGAAAGATGTGGTGCTGGAGAAGCCGGCGGAGGATGGACAGGATGTGAAGCTGACCATCGACATCACCCTGCAGCAGTATCTTTATCAGGAGATGGAGGGCGACGAGGGCTGCGCGGTTGCCATGGATCCCACTACCGGAGCAGTGCGGGCGTTGGTCAGCACACCGGCTTACGATCCCAATGATTTCGTTATGGGTTATACTGCCAGCGCGTGGGAGGCGCTGAATTCTGACGAGTCCCAGCCACTGTATAACCGTTATTTGGCGGCCTGGACGCCCGGATCCAGCTTCAAACCCGTGGTGGCGGCTCTGGGTCTGACAGCGGGAACGCTTAACCCGGACGAGGATGTGAAGAATGACGGCTTAAAATGGCAGAAGGACTCGAGCTGGGGCGATTATTATGTGACTACCCTGGTGGATTATCCGGTGAAGAATCTGGAAAATGCCTTGGTGCATTCTGACAATATCTATTTCGCAAAGGCAGCCTGCGCATTGGGTGAGAAAGACTTTATGAAGGGTCTGGATTCCCTGGGCTTTGGGGAGGAGCTGCCCTTTGATTTCGCGGCGACGGCGTCCGGCTATGGAAGCGATGGCAGGATCGCGTCCGAGACAGAACTGGCGGACAGCGGCTACGGACAGGGCAAGATACTGGTGAACCCGATTCACTTAAGCAGCATTTATTCCGCTCTGGTAAATGGAGGTAATATGGTGAAGCCTTATCTGCTGGACGGCGAGAGCGCCACATACTGGAAAGAGGGCGTGTTCACCAAAGAGGCAGCAGATACGGTGCTGGCGGATCTCTATCAGGTGGTGGAGGATAGCGCCGGTACGGCCCATGCGGCACAGCGGGATGCCTTCCGCATGGCAGGAAAGACCGGCACGGCGGAATTGAAGATTTCGAAGGATGACACGGAGGGTCAGGAGCTTGGCTGGTTCGTGGGTATGTGCGTGGAAAACACGGAGAAGCCGCTGCTGATTACGATGATGATCGAAGACGTCAAAGGCCGGGGTGGAAGCCATTATGTGATTCCAAAAGTCATGAAGGGCTTTGATGAATATATGAAATAAATGACAGGTATTACTGACAGGAAAGCAGGAAGCATATGAAAAATAACGGACCACTGAAAAAATATCTCTATAAAAGTCTGGCGGGTGCAGGTTCTATTATTATCTGCATCCTGGTATTTTTCGCCATGTACCGATTCGACCAGATCGTGGCGGCGTATAATCTGATGAAGGGAATTTTGATGCCCTTTATCTATGGTGCGGTGATTGCCTACCTGCTGACTCCCGTCTGCAATTTTATCGAACGGCATTTGTTTTGTTTTTTAGAAAGCAGAATGAAGAAGCCGGAAAAGGCGCACGGCATCGCCGGGGCGGCAGGCATCGGCCTCAGCATGGTGTTCAGTCTGCTGGTGATCTATCTCCTGATTGCTATGGTTATGCCGCAGGTATTTTTAAGCATCGGCAGCATCGTGACGGCGTTCCCGTCCATGGTTAATAAATGGTCGGCCTGGATTCAGAATTATCTGCAGGACAATGAAATTGTTTGGAATTATGTAAACCAGTTTATTGATACGGTTTCTGTCAATGTGGAGAGCTGGCTGGAAACCAAGCTCCTGCCTAATATGCAGACCATCGTAAGCGGTGTTTCCGCAGGGCTTTTGGGGGCTATCGTCGTGATGAAAAATATTCTGATCGGCCTGATTGCCGCCATCTACATGATGGGCAACCGCCGAAAATTCGCAGCTCAGGCTAAGAAGCTGATTTACAGTGCATTCAGTGTACGGCATGCCAACGCGATTCTGGACGAGTGTCGGCTGATTGACCGGATGTTCGGCGGATTCATCAGCGGCAAGCTTATCGATTCCCTGATTATCGGCTGCCTGTGTTTCTTCTTTATGAGCATTCTGAACCTGCCCTATTCCATGCTGATCAGCGTGGTGGTGGGCGTGACTAATATCATCCCGTTCTTTGGACCCTATATCGGGGCGATTCCCAGCGCTATCCTGGTGTTGACGGTGAATCCGATGCAGTGTCTGTATTTCCTGATCCTGATTTTACTTTTGCAGCAGTTTGACGGCAATTTTTTGGGACCGAAGATCCTGGGCAACTCCACGGGTCTGTCCAGCTTCTGGGTGCTGTTTTCCATTCTGGTGTTTGGCGGTCTCTTGGGATTTGTGGGCATGATCATCGGTGTTCCGGCTTTCGCGGTCATCTACGACCTGGTGAAAAAATGCGCCAACTATCTGCTGCGGCAGAAAAAGCTGACGACGGACACGGATACTTATCAGGAACTGGTATCCATAGAACAGGACGGCGGACAGCTTCGTTATGTACAGAATGCGGATAGGCCGGAGCGGAAAAAAGAGGAACAGGAGGAAACCCCATGATTTTAGCGGTAGATATCGGCAACACCTACATTGTGGTAGGCTGCATCCGGGACGATGAGATTGTATTCGTGGAGCGGCTTCACACAGATACGAAGAAATCAGAGCTGGAGTATGCCATCAGCATTAAGACGGTTCTGGAGATATATGGAATTGATAAAAAGGAACTGGCCGGAGCAATTCTCTCGTCGGCGGTACCGCCTCTGACCGGTGTGATGCGCCGGGCTGCGGGCAAGGTGACAGGCCGGGAGCCGCTGGTGGTGGGACCGGGCGTCAAGACCGGCCTGGACATCCGTATCGATAATCCGGCCCAGCTGGGCTCCGACCTGGTGGTAGGCGCGGTGGCAGCCATTGAGGAATATCCCTGTCCGCTGGTAGTGGTGGATCTGGGAACAGCTACCACTTTTACTGTAGTCAATGAGAAGAAGCAGGTTATGGGCGGCATGATTATGCCGGGCGTGGGCGTGGCCCTGGACGCCATGATCAGCCGTACATCCCAGCTTCCGAAGATCAGCCTGGATCCGCCGAAAAAGTTCATCGGCAGCAACACTGTGGATTGCATGAAGAGCGGCGTCCTCTATGGAAACGCGGCCTGCGTGGACGGTATGATTGGACTCATCGAGGAGGAACTGGGCCAGCAGGTGTCTGTGGTAGCCACAGGCGGTATGGCCAGGTACATTGCGCCCTATTGCAGGCGAAAGCTTAAGCTGGACGACGCACTGCTTTTAAAGGGCTTAAAACTTATCTACCGGAGAAATCAGTAAGCCCGCCCTTGTGAGGAGAATGACCATGACAGAGAACAGAAAAGAAAATGCCAGGGAAGAGGATCGGAGATATACGCAGGTCTTTGAGACGAGATGTCCTGTGGACTCATCCAAAGTAAAACATACGGTTACCTTCATCGCGGCCAGCTGCAGCCGGGTGGACGATCTCATAGAGGATTTTCATTGCAGCAGAAACAGCGCCTGCATTAAATGTCAGCAGAATTATCTGTAAAAGCAGGCTGAGCTCACAGTCGTACGCGATGGAAGGTTTGACATTGCTTCTGTACAGTAATGCAAAAAGAAATTGAAATTGTGAAAAAATAATAAAGATAATCCGGAAATATGCACAAAAAACCTTGATAAAATAGATGAAATACGACGAAAATGCTAATCGAACTTGACTGGAAAGAAAAAATCGTGTATAGTGAGTTTATCAACAGAAAACGGAAGAACATACATTGTTCGTACTGACGGACTGTTTTGAAAACAAGGTTGTTTAGCAAAATGGAGCCAGTATTCTATCGAGAAAGGTAGGATACTGGCTTTTTGTATGTTGAAAACCGGAAAAAGGACGGGAGAAGGAGAATGTTCGAGATTATTCTAATTTCACATGGGCCCCTGTCGAAGGCCATGCTGGAAACGGCGCAAATGATCGTAGGTGAACAGGAACACGTAACCTGTTTTGGACTGTATCTGGGTGACAGCGTAGATTTATTCCGGGAAAGGGTGGAGGAAGAGATTCGGAATAAGCTGGAAGAGAGCGACGTGCTCGTATTGACGGATATGCAGTCAGGCAGCCCCTTCAATGTTACCGTGGGGGCCATGGGATATTATGAGTTCCGGCACTTTACAGGAATGAATCTGCCGATGGTTCTTGAGATTTTTTCCAGACGTGCATATGAGTCGCTGGATGAGGTCTGTCAGGACCTGTTGTTAAGTACAAAGGAAACAATGGTGGATGTAAATCAATTGTTATATGAATTGGATACAGCGTTTTAAAAAGAGGAAGGAGGTGGATGCGAATGAAAAACATAGTGTTAATTCGTATCGATGATCGTCTGATCCATGGACAGGTGGTAACTCAGTGGATAAAGGACACAAACGGAAACCGGATTCTGATTGTGGACGATAAGCTGGTTAATGATCGGATGATGATGCGAATTTTGAAAGCAGCGGCGCCGCCGGGAGTAAAAGTAGAGGTCATGACCGTGGCGGACGCAGAGACGGAACTGAAACAGGACGCAGTACCCGGAGAAAATATTGTCATTCTTGTAAAAGTTCCGCTGGTTCTGGAAGCGCTGATTGACGCTGGAATTCCCATGCAGAAGATCGTGCTGGGCGGCATGGGACTGACCCCGAAGCGGAAAAAGTTTAACAAAAATGTGGCGGCTACGGACGAAGAAGTGGAATGCATGAAACGCATTGTGGCAAAGGGAGTACCAATGGAGTTTCAACTGGTTCCGGCAGAGCGCGCTATCAACGTAGAAAAATTATTTTAGAGGAGGTAATGTGTTATGGCATTATGGCAGGCAATTTTATGTGGCGTTTTCTATTATCTGAACGCAGGCCCCTGGGTATGTGGAATAGGTTTCTATACATTTGGACGTCCCATGGTTCTTGGATTCTTTGTAGGTCTGATTCTGGGCGATCCGATTACCGGTACTGTGGTAGGCGCGACGATTCAGATGATCTATCTGGGTCTGATGTCTACAGGCGGTTCTTATCCGGCTGACTCTTCACTGGCCGGTATCGTAGGTACAGCCACTGCGATTCTGACGGGACTTTCCGCGCAGGAAGCGGTAGCTATCGCAGTTCCCATCGGCCTGGTTGGCACGATTTTCTATCAGCTGCGAATGGTAAGCGCAGTACCCTTTACCCATCTGGCAGATAAATACGCGGCAGAAGGCAAGGCGGATAAAATCTGGATCGCGAATGTGTTGCTTCCTCAGATTATCCTGGCAGCGATTTACGTGATTCCCTGTACGATGGTCTGTTACTTCGGAATCGACGCGGTACAGGGTCTGGTAAATGCATGCGAAGGCACCCGGATTCTTCCGATCCTGAGCGCCATCGGCGGCATCCTTCCGGCTATCGGAATCGCCATGAACATGAAGGCCATCTTCAAGGGCGACGCAAGATACTTCTTCTTCATCGGATTCCTGCTGGTTGTATACTTCAATCTGAATCTGATCGCAGTCAGCTGCCTAGCGGCACTGATGGCTATTATCTATATGCAGCTTAAAAATGATGCAAGTGAGGAGGTATAGGTATGAGTGAGAATACAACTGTAAAAAAAGCTTCGAAAAAGGCCGTATTAAAAAGTTTTCTGAACTGGTTATTCATGGCGCACAGCTGTTACAACTATGAGCGTCTCCAGGGAATCGGTTTCCTGCATGCCATGGCTCCGATTATCAATGACATCTATGACAAGGACGATGTGGAAGGAAGAACGGAAGCTCTGCAGCGCCACACCGCATTTTTCAATACCGAGCCCCGTCTGGGAAGTATGATTGTAGGTCTGTGCGCGGCCATGGAGGAGCGTATCGCTTCCGGCGAGAAGGAACTGGCAGGCGAGGACGCCATGGCTTCTATCAAATATGGTCTGATGGGTCCCATTTCCGGAATCGGCGATACTTTTATCCAGGCGATTCTGTCTCCGCTGCTTCTGTCCATGGGCCTTGGTCTTGCCATCGATGGCAACCTCTTAGGGCCGGTGCTTTACCTGGTACTCTTTATTGGAATTATTCTGGTGCTTGGCTATGAGTGCTATATGCTTGGCTATAAAAAAGGCGACGAGGCGATTCTGAACTTTATTGAGAGCGGCGTTATCCGCAAGATTATCTCCGGAGCGGGTATTATGGGATGTACCGTAATGGGTGCGCTGGTAGCAAACTTTGTAAGCTTAAGCACAACGGTTTCTTTCGAAATGACTACAGGAACCTTTGATCTGCAGACCAATTTCTTCGACGCGATTATGCCGAAGATGCTTCCGATGGTACTGACGTTACTGGTATATACCGGTATGAAGAAAAAAGATATTTCCGCGCTGAAGATGATGGGAATTCTGATCGTTGTCGGTGCAGTGCTTGGTATTATCGGATTGATTTAAAACACGATGAAATGGAGGAATGAAGGATGGGGCACAGACCAAATCCGTACTATGTTCTGGAAGAAAAAAAGCTGACCATGCATAAAAGTACCCTGCAGGTAACCATGGGTGACGGCGCGCTGGAACAGCTGAAAAATTACACAGGCGGGAAAATTGTCATCATTCTGGATACCTATCTGATGACGACCCCGATGTTTCAGCGGCTGACCACAGAAATTTTGGCAGGAAAAGATTTCAAGGTTATCTGTGACGTGAAAGCAGAGCCTTCTTATGAAGCCATCGACCCGTTTATTCCGGTGATCCGCGAGTATGGACCGCGATATATCCTGGCCATTGGCGGCGGATCCACCATGGATACAGCCAAGGCGCTGTGGGCCTTCTACGAGTGCCCGGAGCTTACCTGGGACACGATTCTGACTGATTTACCGGACTTCCCGGGCAAGGCGACCCTGATTACGGTTCCCACCACCAGCGGAACCGGAGCGGAGGCCACCGGAGCGGCAGTCTATAAGAAATACGACGGAACCAAGGCATTATTAATCAATCAGAAAATCCGTCCGAAGGAAGCGTTCCTTGACTTTTCCTTACTGGATTCCCTTCCACCCAAGGTAATCGTAAATTCTGGTGTGGATGCGCTGGCCCATGTGGTGGGCGCATTGTCCACCCAGAACTGTAATCAGCTGGATCATATGCTCTGCACCCAGACAGCCATTCAGATTCTGAAGGCATTGCCCAAATCCTACAAAGGGGAGAAGGACGCCAGAGCGCTGATGCATGTGTGTGCGTACCTGGCCGGAGACGAGATAGAAAACGCAGGCGGCGGACTGGAGCATAAGCTGGATATGTTCGCGAAGGCTTATCATATTCCTCACGGCGAGGTTATCGGTATTTTCCTGCCCTACACCATGCTGTATCTGATAGAGCAGAATCATTATCTGGATATCGCGGAGCAGATGGGGATGCCGGGCGAGACGGCTTACGAGAAGCAGAGAAACCTGATTGATTATATCTGGAAATTATATGATGAACTGGGTATGCCGAAAACTTTGAAGGAGACGGGTATTCCGGAGGAAGAATTCTTCGCGAATCTGCCGCAGTACATCGAGATGGTAAAAGAGATCGGACACATTTACTGGATTGCAGGATTCAAGGGGGATGACAGTCTGGAGGGACTGTACCGGATGTCTTATTACGGATTAAAGGAGGAATAAAAAATGAAGGTTGTAGCAATTGTAGAGGAGCGGAAAACAGGAATCTTCGATATTCCCAAACCGGTGCCTGGACCGAATCAGGTTCTGATTCGCATCCATGCCTGCGCGCTGTGTACTTTTGAGCAGCGTGTATTTACCCAGATGACGAAGAAAACGCTTCCCTATGTGGGCGGTCATGAGCTGGCCGGCGTGATCGAAGAAGTAGGAGCTGATGTGGATCCGAAGTTATTCCCGATAGGCTCTAAGGCGGCAGCCAGAGTATTGAAAAACTGTGGCGTCTGCTATTACTGCCGTCACGGTCAGGAGAATCTGTGTAAGGGCGCGTACGCAAAATCCGCAGCGGCGGCAGGCACCCTGACACCGAACGGCTTGGGCGAATATATTGCTGTGGACGCAAATCAGACCTTCCTGCTCTCGGACGATATCGCTTACGAGCAGGCCGTATTTGTAGAACCCTTTGCCTGTGTCCTGAACAGTATTGAACGTGGAAAAATCGAGCTGGGCGACGATGTGGTTGTGATCGGCGGCGGCGTTATGGGCATCCTGCATGTGATTGCGGCAAAAATGTCCGGCGCGCGAGTCATTTTGAGTGAGCCGGATCCGGCAAGAGAAAAAGTGGCGAAGAGCTATGGCGCAGATATTGTTCTGAATCCGAAGGAAGTAGACGTGGTGGCGGAAGTGAAAAAGCTGACCGGCGGAGAGGGCGCGAACGTTGTATTTAATACTACCCCGATTACGGCATTGACTTCTCAGGCCATTGAGATGACAGCTATGATGGGTCGGATGGTTCAGTACAGCTCCATGCATCCGGATAACCCCATCGAGGTAAGCCCGAACTACATCCACAATTCCGAGATTATTATCACCGGTTCCAAGAGCCCCAGCATCAAGGCCTTTGATACGTCTGCCCGCATTCTGTCCAAGAAGATTGTGGATCTGGCTCCGCTGTTGACTGAGAGCTATTCCATGGAAGAAGCGGACAAGGCCTTTGAACGTGCCTTAAGTCCGGAGACTTACCGTGTTATGATTCGTTTTTAAGACCGTCCTGTCCTCCTGGTAAATGTATGCTTATGTTAGAAAGTGTGATACAATGATAAGAAAAAGACATAACGGACATCAGGAGGAGCAGACAATGGAAAAAGTGTATAAGTACAGCCGCGAGATCATCATCGTGACATTTCTTCTGAATACGCTTGCGGAGCTGGCTATGATTATGTCCTTATATACGCCGGTTTATAAGAAAGCGCGGGTATTGGCAGCACAGCTTCAGCTGGAACATGCAGCAGGGGCAGCACAGATTATGGAGCAATATTACAAGACCGATTCTATCTGCATTGCGATTTGTCTGGCGCTGAATCTGGTTTTGATTCTTGTGATGTTTGTACTCCATGAAAATGACGTCATCAGCCGGGACCGCCTGGTCAAGCAGTATGAAGCCCGGCTGACAGAAAAGAATAACGAAGTAATGCGATATGCAAAATATACATCGGTGGGACGTGTGACAACAGACATTATTCATCAGTGGAAACAGCCGCTGAACCGGCTGATGCTTTTAATTTCAAATCTGGAGGACAGCATTTTAAGCGGCGAGGAAGACGAGGTTACGGTTCTGGAATTGTCCGGAGAGGCAAAAGAGACCGTCAGGCTGCTTTCGGATACCATCACGGAATTCCGCAGTGTGCTGGCACACGACGGCTGCAACAGCTTCTTCAGTCTGGAGGAAGCCGTGCAGTACGTGCTGAATATCTTCGCCACGAGAATCCGGGAAAATAACATTCTCTGCGAAGTGCGGATAGAGGCGGATTTGGAGATATTCGGGAAAAAGAGCATTTTGATTCAGGCTATTATGAATCTGGTGGATAATGCGGTGGATGCTATCGTGGAACGGGAAGAAGAGGCAACAGAAAAAAACTGGATCGGCGTCATTGAGATTGAGGGAAGAGAGACAGCTGATGGCATCATACTGTCGGTTTGGGATAACGCGGGAGGCATCAAAGAAAAGGATCAGAAAAAAATATTCGAGATGTACTGTTCCGGCAAAGGGGACAAGGGATCCGGATTGGGACTTCCAATAGCCAGAAATACCATACGAAAAGATTTTCACGGGGATCTGACGGTTCAGAACAGAGGAGAGGGCGTAGAATTCCTGATTACTCTGCCGAAATATGGAGGGTGAGTTATGGATAAGAAAAGCTATCTTTCAAATCTCAGAGTATTGTTGGTAGAGGACGATCTGGATACCTTACGTCAGATGGAAATCATGCTTCGCAGACGGTGCGGCAAGGTCTATACGGCCAATAACGGAAAGCTGGGAATTAAGGCGTACGAAAGCGTGGATCCGGATGTGATTATTACGGATTTGAAGATGCCGCTGATGGGCGGAATTGAGATGAGCCGGAAGATTCGGGAAACGGATCGGGAGACGCCGATTATTATTACGACGGCCTTTGACGATAAGGAGGTCATTTTGAAAGCAGTCGATGTGGGCATCAACAAGTACATTGTAAAGCCCATCGACACGGAGGCCCTTCTGGGCGCACTCAGTGAGGTATCAGTTCAGGTGCTGAAGATTCAGGACGGAATCCTGACGGGCTCCGGATTGATTGTGGACAGAGAGGAAAAACTGAAAAAGGAGGCGGATATCAAGCAGATTTTTGCTACGCTTCTGAAAGAGGAGACAGGAAAGGGACCGCAGGTCGTAAAAGTATTTATTCAGGGAACCATTGTGAAGGTCACGCTGGATTCAGTTCTGACGAAAATGGAACTGAGCATGATAGCCAATGAGAAGAATTACCGCATGATCAGCTACACAAGAGAGGTATTCTACCTGGATCGGAAAGAGAGGATGGAAAAGGCCATGTCCGGGCAGCTGGGAATGGATGTGATGCTCCGTCATGTGACCTGCAACGCGAAAGAAAACAGGGACGACCTGCAGTTTGAACTTAAGATTTATTAGTCGGGAGGATAAGCTTATGTATATTTCTATGATAGAACTGATGAAAAAAGCGAGAGAAGGACATTACTGTGTGCCGGCGATAGCAGTGGAAAATGAGCATTCCGTGCGGGCGGCGATTCAGGCGGCTGAGGAAAAAAAATCTCCGCTGATCATGATTGCACTATATAAAGTAAACCCGGATATCCATTATTTTGGAAGAATTGTGGAAGATCTGGCTATCCGCGCGAAGGTGCCGGTGGCCATGTGCCAGGATCATGGCGGAACCTACGCGGAGGCCATGTGGGCCATACGCGCGGGCTTTACCGACGTGATGGTGGATCGTTCGACCCTTCCCTTTGAGGAAAATATCGCCCAGGTAAGCGAGATTGTAAAGGTAGCGCATGCAGTAGGCGTGGGCGTAGAAGCAGAGCTGGGTCATGTGGGTATGGCAAATCAGTACGAGACGGACGGAACCGGTGGCTTCACCGTTCCGGAGGAAGCAATTGAATTCGTAGAGCGGACAGGCGTGGACGCTCTGGCGGTCGCTATCGGAACAGCTCACGGCGTATACAGCGGCGTGCCGAAGCTCCAGTTTGATTTGCTGGCAGAGCTCCGGGAAAAGGTTCCGGTTCCGTTGGTACTGCATGGGGGATCCGGTACCGGAGACGAGAACCTGAAGAAGGCCTGCCAGATGGGCATCTGCAAGCTGAATATCTCCAATGACCTGAAACGGGGCGCTATTGCGAACCTGAACGAAAAGTGCAAGGACGGCATGGGCGCTTACGCCATGTATCCGCTGCTGTATGAAGGCTACAAGAACGTGGCGGCCCATTATATGACGCTGTGCGGTTCAGAAGGAAAAGCATGAGAAGCCGGAAGCTGATTGCACCGGATTGGAAAAAACGATATGAAATATGCATATTTAATTATGGGACGTTACGATGAAAAAACGGACAGAGCAGAAATTCAGGATGGAAAAGCCCGGATTGTGGGGGTGAAGGATCTGGAAACAGCCTGCACAGTGGCGAACGAGCTGATAAAAGAAGGCGTAAATTGTATTGAGCTGTGCGGCGGTTTTGGCTCTGCAGGAGCGAAGGCAATCATAGAAGCCACCGGAAATGAGATCCCGATTGGATATATAACGCATCTGCCGGAGCAGGACGAATTGTACGCAAAGGTATTTTCTAAAAAGTAGTCCCGGATTTCCCGTTGCTTTTTAGCTGTAAAACAACTATAATAACCCTAAAGTCTAATACAGCGAGGTGACGGATTATGGAAAAGAAAAAAGTAGTAGTTGCTTTGGGACATAAAGCACTGGGAACCACATTGCCGGAGCAGCAGGTGGCAGTAAAGAATGCGGCGAAAGCTATCGCAGATCTGGTGGAGGAGGGCTGTCAGGTAGCCATCAGCCACAGCAACGCGCCCCAGGTGGGCATGATTCATACGGCTCTCAATGAGTTCGGAAAAGAGCACGAAAATTACACCTTCGCGCCCATGTCGGTCTGCTCGGCCATGAGCCAGGGCTATATCGGATATGACCTGCAGAACGCCATCCGGGAAGAGCTTCTGGGAAGAGGCATTCTGAAGACCGTCAGCACCATCATTACCCAGGTAGTGGTAGATCCCTACGACGAGGCATTTGCGGAGCCTATCAAGGTGATTGGCCGTTATATGACAAAAGAAGAGGCTGAGGCAGAAGAAGAAAAGGGAAACTTTGTGGTGGAAGAGGAAGGAAAAGGCTTCCGCCGTGTGGTTGCGGCTCCGAAGCCCACGGATATCGTGGAAATCGACGCGATCCGCACACTGCTGGACGCGGATCAGGTAGTCATCGCCTGCGGAGGCGGCGGAATTCCGGTGCTTCGCCAGCGCGGCCACTTAAAGGGTGCCAGCGCCGTCATTGAGAAGGATTATGCCAGCGGAAAACTGGCGGAGCTTCTGGACGCGGACATGCTGATGATTCTGACCGGAGAGAATAAGATCTGTATCAATTATGGTACAGACCGTGAGAAAGAGCTGGATAAGGTAACACCGGAAGAAGTGGAGTCCTACGCGGCAGCAGGACAGTTTCCGCGGGCGTCCGTACTTCCGAAGATGGCGGCAGGCGCTTCCTTTGTGGCAGGCCGTCCGGGCCGGGTGGCGGTGATTGCGGATCTGGCGAAGGCAAAAGAGGCCCTTCACGAGAAGACCGGAACAATTATCAGAGAGGCACAGTAATTTATGTCTGCGAAGATACAGAAGATATGCGTCGGCTTATTTTCCGGCGGAGCGGCACTGGTGTGGCTGCGGATCTGTTATATGGCCGCAGTTTCCTTAAATGAGACAAAGAAAATCGTACTTCTGGCTCTGGGGCTTCTGGCGGTTTTCCTGCTTTTGACATTTCTGACAGAGAAATTGTCCGGGCGGCTTAAAAATGAAAAAAGATTCTGGCGGGGAGCGTCTCTGACGCTCCTGCTTTTGATGGCGGCAGGATTACTCTATTGCGGCTTACAGCTTCGGGTTTACCCGGGCTGGGATTTCGGATCCGTCTACCAGGGAGCGGTGGAAATTGCGGAGGACGGCGCGTTTTCGGAAAGCAGCAACTGGTATTTTACCACCTATCCCAATAATGTGGCGGTCTGCATGTTCCTGGCCGTATTTTTTAAAATATTCGGGGGCTTATGCTCCTACATTACCCTGGGCGTGCTGCTGAATGTGGGTCTGATTGTGCTGGGCATTGCTTTTCTGTTTCTGCTGGCAGAACAGCTTTACGGCGGGCGGCTGGCATGGCTTGCGCTGGTGGTCTGCGCCTGTTTTCTGCCCTTCTATATGCATGCTGCGATTTTTTATACGGATACCTTTGCCCTGCCCTTTGTGACAGGCTGTTTTCTGTCCTATCAGCTTCGGAAGAAGGACGCCCGGTTCCTGCTTCTGACGGCTGCCGTGCTTGCAGTGGGATATAAGGTAAAGGGAAGCCTGGGCGTGATTCTGATAGCGCTTCTGATTCATATCTGGCTGGGAAAGGAGGAAGCCGCGGAACGGATGAAAAAGAGCTTATTGCTTCTAATCCCGTTCCTGGCTTTGGTAGGAGCGCTTACGGTAATTCCACAGAAAATGCCCTTTTTTGACGCGACGGATTCCTATCAAAATGAATTCCCGGTGGAGCACTGGCTGGCGCTTGGACTGACCGGCGTGGGCGGCTACGACGCCAACGTGTACTGGATGACGGCTTCTGTGGAGGGAAAAGCGGAAAAGCAGGAAACGGATCGTACATATATCAAAGAAAAACTGGAAGAATATGGAAACGAAGGCCTGCGCCAGCACCTGGACAGCAAGATTGTATTTACCTGGGGCGATGGCGTGTATTTCGCTCCGGAGAAGCTGAAGCGGGATCCCCTGCGGGAAAGTCGGCTCCATTCCCGGTTTCTGTATGACGGCGCGGATTACGCGAAAACTTATCGGTATTGCAATGCAGTACAGCTTCTTCTGCTTGGCGGAATCCTCTTGTCGCTGCTTGTGAATTTCTTCGGGAAATGCGAAACACGGGAGATACAGGCCATGCAGATAGCAGTCTTCGGCCTGTTCCTGTTCCTGCTGATCTGGGAAACCCGCTCCCGGTATCTTGTGAATTTTGTTCCGATATTCATTTTGCTGGGGATAGACGGAATCCAGGGAATCCGGTTTTTGCTTCCGGTGAAAAAAGCGGGCAAATGAAAACAGAAAAACCGGATAAATAAGGAAAACAAAAATGAGTACAGGATGTGAAAATCCCGTACTCATTTTTTGGCTAAGCAAACGTATCATTTATTGCAGCCGTATCACCTGCTGGCCGGGAGCCGCGCCGAAGGTCTTCTGACAATATTGGTCAATGGCTTCGTTTTCCGGATCCAGGTTGATGAAATATTCGTACTCCAGATCGATGGCAATGTTGACGATATCCGCAAATTCATCCTCTGAGGAGACGCCCACGTGAACGTCTACGGTGGGGGTGTAGAGCAGGTATTTGGTCAGATGGTAGACATATCCCATATCATCTTCCGGGATGCAGATCAGATAATCCTGATAATGCTCGATGTCATATTCGTCCATAAGACGCTCCATTTCCGCGCGGACAGGGTATTCGCCGGTTCGATGGAGAATGGATGTGGACATGCCGAGCTTCCGGTACACGAGAAGCAGAAGCAGCGTGCCGATTACCGCCAGGGGCAGCTTCTGCTCATCCAGCTCCCGCAGAAGGTAAAAGAGCGCATAGGCAAAGCAGAACATGATAATCGTGCGGTAATAACGTCCGTATCCGGCCATGACGACGGCTTCGCCCTCCGGCATGGAGAACAGATACATACACAGATTACCAAGCTGGTAGAGGACGTAAACCACAGTCAGAAAGACAGCACGTCCGAGCCAGGGGCGTACAGAAAGCTTATGCATAGCGCAGGCGGCCATAAAAACCGCAAGGACAAGAAGCAGAAGCAGAAGACCGCGCCCGGCGATAATCTGCTGCCGGAAAGCTTCTGTAATCCGGGAGATGGAACCGTCTGCCATCTTCTGCTGCATGTTGGCGAGATAGGCGGAAAGAGACATACTGTGGGGAGATGACTCCGCGGCGGCGAAGACATAGGCCACATGCTTTTTCCACAGCAGCAGTGTGAGAAGCGGTGCAAAAAATACGGTGTACCAGGATCGGCGCGCGGGAGCGGAAGCAGTTTTCCCGTGACGGCATGCATGCCAGATCAGCTTACCGGCCAGCAGCGCCCAGAAGAAAATACCGGAATTCTTAATCAAAATCAGGGCGACGGCAGGCAGGACAGAAAGCCAGGCAGTCTGGTCTTCTGCTCCCAGCTCCTGCTCCAGAAGAAGAAGTGCGGCAGCTCCGGTAAGGGCCAGAAGCGCGTCCACAAGGAGTTCGGAAGGAACCGTATTGTAACTCAGGAAAAACAGCGTACTTCCCAGCATCAAAAAAATACCCGTAAACTTTTGCTTTCGGATACAGGAGAATAAGGGCAGGATCATGCTGAGGGACAGCATCACCTGCGCGAACATTTGACAGCCTTCCGATACGCGGGAGATCAGACAGCAGACGTAATATATAAAAGACGAGCTTCCCAGAGGATAGGCCTGAAACAGGATGAGCGGATCCTGAAAGGTCGGGAAGCGATCCGTCAGAAGCATCTGTTTTACGACCAGGGCCCAATGGGAAAAATTGTCATAGGAATTGAAAACCTGTCCTTTCAGCATCAGTAAAAAGTAAAGACAGGACAGCGCGAAAAACACATAACCCGGGCAGAGAAAATCCCGGTACAGTCTGTGATCCCGAAGGGAAAGCACAGCCAGAAGAAGCCCTGCGCCGAATAAAAGCCAGATGGACAGAGAAAGCAGGTTCAGGATGCCTGCCGCAAACAGGACGCAAATCTGTCCGCAGAAGACGATGGCCGGAAGAAACTCGACCGGCAGCTTCGTTTTTTTATGCAGAACCGTCAGATAGCCAAAGGTGGAAAGGGCAAACAGCAGTACGCGTAGACCCAGCAGCAGAGTATTCATAACAAGCTCCTCCAGAAATTAAATAGTTTTGAAAATATAGCGGCGCTGTATCTGGTAATTGAGCAGGTACAGAACCGTGTCCACCACAATTTTAATCAGAGTGGGCGGAACCGGCAGGAAGGAAAAGAGGCTTACCAGACCGGCTGAGCAGAGCATAACGACCACGCAGAGGGCGTAATACTTCGGAAGCGTGGAGCCTGTGCTGCCCTTATCGGAAAAAACCAGCTTTTTATTGCAGGAATAATTGACCAGCGAGGAAATAATCCGCGCGATGACCGTGGCTTCCAGAATCCGGTACGCGCCTGCGGGGAGAAGCAGCTCCGCAGCCGTAAAGCAGACCAGATCCACCAGAGAGGAAAATAACGAGGATACGGCGTATTTCAAAAAGGTGCCAAACAGAATCCGGTATATTTTGATGGAATCTACCAGCGGATTAAAATGGGATTCGGAATTATTGTCCAGATAAACGGTGCTAATCTCCAGGGTGTGTACCGGGGTTTTGGAGAGGGCCGCGTCAGTCAGCATATTCATCTCATATTCGAAACGCTCGCCGGAGAGCTGGCACATATGGGAAAGCAGATCCCAGGAAATTCCCCGGAGACCGGTCTGGGTATCGGTCACGGATACGCCGTACAAAAGCCGGAACAGGGAGCAGGTCAGAAGATTGCCGAAACGGCTGCGGAAGGGAACGTCATCCTGATGGAAATTGCGGCAGCCAAGCAGGAGAAAGCGCTCCTCCTTCCGGTGAAGCTCCTCCATTTCCTGATCCATCCGCCGGATATCCGCTGCCAGATGCTGGCCGTCGGAGTCGGCGGTAATGACGCCCAGTCCCGTCCATTGCGGCTGCTCTAAAATATAGGCAAAGGCGTCCTTCAAAGCCCGTCCCTTGCCCTGATTGACCGTATGGGTCAGAATATGGCACTGGGGGTGCTCTGAGAGCTTTTCGAAGATTGGTTTATATTCGGAAGCGCTTCCGTCATCCACCAGAACCAGGTGTTCCGCGCCGGAAGCAATCAGCTGGTCCACATATTCCAGAAGGTGCGCCGGCGGATTCAGAGCCGGAATTACAAGAATGCTTTTCATTTGTGTTACCTCGTGTATGTAAATTAATAAATTTTAGACATGTGAATCGTGGAAATGCCGTACCATGCAGCCAGAGAGCTGTTACGGTAGTCGGAAGGATCCTCGGACAGTTCCTGCGGATCCAGCAAGGTCGGGCAGACCGAGAGATTGGGAACCCATACCTCGTCGGGCCCCTGGGTGATCAGAGAGTAGCGGTACAGGGTTTCCCGGTGATAGGTCTGCGCGTACTGCTTATGAAGGGAATCCGCTGCGGACAGTCCGGTAATGCAGTCCTTGTCGGAAAAAATCACAAGTGCAAAGAAGGCAAGGGCGAGGCTGGCCAGAAAGCTTTTCTTCAAACCGGAAGAAACTGTAAAATCAGCGGCAGCCTTCGGAAAACGGGTACAGAGCCATCCGATGCAGTAGACCAGGTTCAGAAAGAACAGCAGGTAAAACAGCATACGCATGACATTTAAGGAGCGGCCAAAGATGTATGTGTGTCCCATGGAATACAGGGACGGCGTATAGGAGGCCGCCACCAGACAGAAGGAAAAACCAAGGACGATTCCGGGAAGCGGAAAAGAAAAACGGCAGCCGGAAAGAGCCCGGAACAAAAAGGGAGCCAGAAGGACGGCAAAGAATATGACATAGAGATTTGTCCATTCTCCAATGCCCTTTACCGCATATACAAAGGAATAGTAAACAGCCTCCACAGGCCCCATAGAATCCAGCTGGGCGGCGATTCGGACAGCATTTCCGGGAGCTCTGACATTGATGAAAAAACCAATCAGCATAATCAGAAGCGGGAGTATGCCGCCCAGACCCCGTTTTTCATGGGCGGGAATGCAGAGCAGAAGCAATGCCAGCAGAATCACGGGAGAAAGCAGTCCGGTAATATAATTGGCTCCGCCGATGACAAAGGCCAGAAAACAGCAGCACAGAAGGAAAAATACTCTTTTGGAACGCTTTTCTTCTTTCATATACAGGAGAAGCAGAGCGAAGAAAAACAGCATGCAGCTGTGCATAAACGTATAGTGCAGGGCTCCGTTGTACCAGTAAAAGGCAGATTTCCCTTCGTCAATCACATGGACGCAGAGAAACGAGAGCGCCAGGGAAAGCATCAGCCGCAGGCTTCGGGAAAGCGGAATATAACGGGTAAACAGAACGTGAAACAGAGAAAAAATACTTCCGATTACCATAAAAAGCATCAGAAATGTGGTCAGAAAATAAAGACGCTGACTGAAAATGGCCGGCTGCAGCGACATCAGAAAGATAGAGGAATACGTTCCCTGCCAGGAAGTATAGTAGCCCTTTACATTGGAAACAGCCGCTGCGAGAACGGCAGAAAGAGAATGGGTATCAGTCCAGGCAAGGTGCGCCGCTACGCCGTATGCATAGTCATCTCCGGCGGGATGCGCGTAAAAGGCCAGTCTGCAGACCGGCAGAAGGCTGATAAGAAAAAGGGTAAGCATGATAAAACAAAGCTTTTCCGCAAGGGAAAGCTTTGCGATGGTATGACGGATTCGACGCGGCATGAAATTCTCTCCTCATTGGTTCATGATTCTATCTTATCTAAATATACCCAATCGACAAACCAATGTCAAACCATAAAATGGAAGAAATGCGTGTCAAACAGGCGTCAAATCTTAAAATCCTTGCCATGGACGGCAAATAATGCTATACTGCAAATAACTATGAAGAAAAATAAGAATAAAATCGGAGGATTTTTTGAAATGGGAACTTATCTTGTAACCGGAGGAGCCGGCTTCATCGGTTCCAACTACATTCACTACATGTTCCGCAAGTACGGCGACACTATCCGCATCATCAACGTGGACGCGCTGACCTACGCAGGCAACCTGGAGAACTTAAAGGACATCGAGGATCGGGACAACTACACCTTTATCAAGGCAGATATCCGCGACCGCGAGGCCATTGAGAAGATCTTTGCGGAAAATGACATCGACCGCGTGGTACATTTCGCGGCAGAGAGCCATGTGGACCGCAGTATCGTGAACCCGGAGATCTTTGTAGAGACCAACGTACTGGGCACCCTGGTAATGCTGAACGCGGCAAAGAAAGCCTGGGAGCTGCCGGACGGCACCTTCAAGGCAGACAAGAAATTCCTGCATGTATCCACAGACGAGGTATACGGATCTCTGGAAGAGGGCGATACTTATTTCTATGAGACCACCCCTATCGATCCGCACAGCCCCTACTCCGCAAGCAAGGCTTCCTCTGATATGCTGGTAAAGGCATACTGGGATACCTACCGCTTCCCCATGAACATCACCAACTGCAGCAATAACTACGGCCCGTATCAGTTCCCGGAGAAGCTGATCCCGCTGATTATCAATAACGCTCTGCAGGGCAAGAAGCTCCCGGTATACGGCGACGGCAAGAATGTACGCGACTGGCTGTATGTGGATGATCACGCCAAGGCCATCGACATGGTACAGGAAAATGGCCGCCTGGGCGAGCGCTACAACATCGGCGGACATAACGAGAAGCAGAATATCGAGATCATCAACATCATTCTGGAGACTCTGCAGGAGATGCTGCCGGACGAGGATCCGCGAAAGAAGCTGGTAAGCAAGGATCTGATCACCTACGTGACAGACCGTAAGGGTCATGACCGCCGTTACGCCATCGCTCCGGACAAGATCAAAGAGGAGATTGGCTGGTATCCGGAAACCATGTTCAAGGACGGTATCCGCCTGACTATCCAGTGGTTCTTTGAGCATGAGGACTGGATGAAGAACGTGACCAGCGGCGACTATCAGAAATATTACGAAGATATGTATAAAAATAAGTAATAAACAGGGAGAAAATTACAAATGAAGGGAATTATTCTGGCCGGAGGTTCCGGAACAAGACTTTATCCGCTGACAAAGGCGATTTCCAAGCAGATTATGCCGGTATATGACAAGCCGATGATCTATTACCCGCTGTCCACGCTGATGCTGGCAGGCATCCGCGAGGTGCTGATTATCTCCACACCCCGGGATCTGCCCATTTTCGAGGATCTTCTGGGAGACGGTTCCCAGCTGGGCATGAAGATGAGTTATGCCGTACAGGAGAGCCCCAGAGGACTGGCTGACGCGTTTATTATCGGTGAGAAATTCATCGGCGACGACCGTGTAGCCCTGGTTCTGGGAGACAATATCTTCTATGGACAGAGCTTCTCCAGAGTTCTGAAGAACGCGGCGGAGCGCGAGACCGGCGCTACCATCTTCGGTTATTATGTAAAGGATCCCCGGGAGTACGGTGTGGTAGAATTTGACGAGCAGGGCAAGGCTCTTTCCATCGAGGAGAAGCCGCAGAACCCCAAGTCCAACTACGCGGTTCCGGGCCTGTATTTCTACGACAACGACGTGGTAGAGATTGCCAAGAATGTAAAGCCGTCCGCGCGAGGTGAGATCGAGATCACCAGTATCAACAACGAGTATCTGCGCCGTGGAACTCTGCAGGTAGAGACTCTGGGACGCGGCTTCGCATGGCTGGATACCGGCAATCACGATGCCCTTTTGGACGCGGCGGATTTCGTAGCAGCCTTCCAGAAGCGCCAGGGCATGTACATCTCCTGTATTGAGGAGATCGCGTACCGCCGCGGCTTTATCGACAAGGAACAGCTGGTGAAGCTGGCACAGCCGCTTCTGAAGACAGCATACGGCCAGTATCTGATCGATGTGGCCAACGGATTATAAATTTTTCAAATAGCTTACAAGGGAGATAATGAAAAATGGGAAAGATTACAGTTGAGACCTGCCCGATCGAAGGTCTGAAGGTGATTACTCCGACCGTATTCGGCGACGAGCGCGGTTATTTCATGGAGACATACAACTACAACGATTACAGGGAAGCAGGCATTGATATGCCCTTTGTACAGGACAACCAGTCCGCGTCCAAGAAGGGCGTACTGCGCGGCCTGCATTTCCAGATTAACCATCCCCAGGATAAGATCGTGCGCGTGGTAAGCGGCGAAGTGTTCGACGTGGCCGTAGACCTGCGTGAGGGATCCGCCACCTACGGACAGTGGTACGGCGTACTGCTTTCTGCGGAAAATAAAAAGCAGTTCTTCATCCCGAAGAATTTCGCCCACGGCTTCCTGGTGCTGTCCGATTACGCGGAGTTCGCGTACAAGTGCACCGATTTCTATCATCCGAATGATGAGGGCGGTCTGCTGTGGAGCGACCCGGATATCGGCGTGGAGTGGCCGATCCCGGAGGGAATGGAGCTGACAATTTCTGAAAAGGATCAGAAATGGGGTGGAATTAAGGAGTTGAAGAAATAAGATGAGTGAGAGTGTACAGCTGACAGCAGAGGTATTTATTGATACAGGTAAGGATTTCCGTCCGGAGGATTCCCTGACAGTGCCCTATACCTGTGCCCTGGGTGAGACCGTAACTCTGGACTTTGACCTGACAGGCTTTGAGCACACCTGCGGCTTCCGGTTTGACCCGCTGCTGGAGGACAGCAGCATGGTGAAGCTGGAGGGCCTGGGCCTGACCTATGAGGATGACGAAACCAGACAGGTTGAGATGGAGCGGATCAAGACCAACAGTGATGTGGATTTTGATCCCATCTTCGTCTATCTGCATAACGACCCGAAGTTTTTTGTGGACGAGGCTCTGTGCCTGAAGCTGAAAAGCGCGAAAGTTACCTTCCGTGTACTGGAGCTGGGCAATGACAAGAAGGAATACTGGCAGGAGATCAAGAAGCACAGTGTTTCCGAGAAGGAGAAGGCGCAGCTTCTGGGCAAACTGGATATCGCCATGAAGGAAAATCATGCCCTGGAGAAAGAAAATAAGCGGCTGAAGGTGGAGGCTGAGGATATCTATTCCTCCGGCATCTGGAAGCTGCAGCATGACGCTCAGGGTCCCATGAAGGTGATTTTCGGCAAGGGCAATATCCTGACCTTCCTGGCGGCTGTCTATCTGGCTCTCTGCAGTGAGCTGTTCATCTTTAATAACGCTTATTATTCCACACCGCGGCCCAACGACCAGGTGCTGTGCTTCAGCTTTTTCCGCTTCGGCATGGTATTCTTAGGAGCCTTTGTGCTGATTGCCGTGATCAACCGCGTGATTCAGAAAGGATACCGCCGTGAGCTTGATTAGTGTCTTTGTCAAATACAGAGCCCTCATTAACCAGCTGGTCCAGAGGGATATCAAAACCAAATACCGGCGCTCTGTGCTGGGACTTCTTTGGACGGTGCTGAATCCTCTTCTGATGATGACAGTACTGTCTATTGTATTTTCCTACTTTTTCTCCCGTTACGGAGATGTGGAGAATTTCCCGGTATATTTGTTGTGTGGTCAGGTCATCTTCAACTTCTTTAATGAATCGACCAGTATCGCTATGGGCTCCATCGTCCACAGCGGCGAACTGATTAAAAAGGTGTATGTGCCGAAGTATCTGTTTCCGATTACCAAGGTTATGTCCAGCGGCGTCAACCTGCTGTCTTCCATGATTGCGCTGGTAATTGTGATGGTGGCTACACGCTCTCGTGTGACGCCGACGGTGCTTCTGGCGGTATTTCCACTTTTGTATGTACTTTTGTTTTCCACAGGCGTGAGTCTGTTTTTATCTGCGGCTGCAGTAAGCTTCCGTGATTTAATGCATTTGTACAGTGTCGTGACCACAGCATGGATGTATCTGACTCCGGTCATTTACCCCATGTCTATCCTGGACGGCGCGCCCAAGTGGGCAGTCTTTATCATCAATGCCAATCCTTTGACTGCGTTTATCAAGATTTTCCGCGCAGTGGTGCTGGATGGTGTGACAGCGCCCTGGATTCTTCATGTGCAGAGTATCGTATGGTGCGTGATTGCGTTGGTGATTGGTTCCCTGGTATTTAAGAAATCCCAGGATAAGTTTATTCTGAAGATATAGGAGAGCAGTATGAAGTTAGAAAATGCCATAGAAGTCAAAGACGTATCCATGTGCTTCAACCTCTCCAGAGAAAAGGTGGACAGCATCAAGGAATACGTGATCAAGATGCTGAAGCGCCAGCTCTTTTACGAGGAGTTCTGGGCGCTGAAAGATGTGAGCTTCGAGATTCGAAAGGGCGATTCCGTGGGCCTCATCGGCATGAACGGCTCGGGAAAGAGTACTATGCTGAAGATCATCGCGGGCGTTTTAAAGCCCACCAAGGGTACGGTGGAGACCACCGGAACCATCGCCCCCATGATTGAGCTGGGAGCAGGCTTTGACCACGATCTGACCGCCCGGGAGAATATCTTCCTGAACGGCGCGCTCATCGGCTATTCCCAGGAGATGCTGGAGGAGCGGTTCGACGATATTATCTCGTTCGCGGGGCTGGAGCGCTTCGTGGATGTGCCTATCAAGAATTTTTCATCCGGTATGCTGGCCCGCCTTGGATTTTCCATCGCGACCATCGTAGACGCGGACATTCTGATCATCGACGAGATTCTGTCTGTCGGCGATTATCAGTTCCAGAATAAATGTAAAAAGCGTATCCGGGAAATGATGGATCGCAATACTACGGTTCTTTTTGTGTCCCACAGTATCGAGCAGGTCAAAGAAATCTGCAATAAAGCCATCTGGATTGACCGGGGACACGTGCGGATGATTGGCGAGGCGGAGGAAGTCTGCGACGCCTATGAGGATCCGAACGCGAAGGAGTAAATAACGAGGAAAGTTATGGAGCAGAATATGGATCAGGAACAAATGGATTATAAAAAACTTTACGAGGCAGAACGGGAAAAGACCGAGGTCCTGGTGAGTAAAATTGAGGAGTCCGAAAAAGAGATTGAGGAGCTGAATTTCAAGCTGGACCGTATCAAGGGCAGCTTTGCCTGGAAGCTGGCGATTCCCCTCCGGAAGGGTCTTCATTTCTATGAGAAAACCAGAGATCGTCTGACACGCTATGGTTCTATCCCGGGCATTATGCGAAAGGTTCGCAGTAAGCTTCAGGAGCGAAAGAATATGAAGCGCCACGGCACTGCCAGCTTTCCGAGTCCGGAGGAAGCGAAGGCCCAGCGTGAGACCGTATTTCCCAGGATGATTAAGTTCAGTATTCTGACGCCTCTTTACAATACGCCGGAGAAGTTTCTGACAGAGCTTCTGGACTGCGTACAGGCTCAGACTTACCAGAACTGGGAGCTGTGTCTGGCGGACGGCAGCGACAGCGAGCATGTCTACGTGGGTGAGATCTGCAAGAGATACGCGGAGAAGGATCCGCGTATCAAATATCAGGTGCTGGAGCACAACGAGGGGATCTCCGGCAACACCAACGAGTGCCTGAAAATGGCCACCGGCGAGTATATCGCCCTGCTGGACCACGATGATATTCTGCATCCGGCGGTGCTTTTCGAATACGCAAAGGTCATCAATGAGAAAAATGCAGATTATATCTACTGCGATGAGATTACCTTTGAGGGCGACAGCATTGACCACATGATCGTGCTGCACTTCAAGCCGGATTTCGCCATCGACAATCTACGCGGCAATAACTACATCTGTCATTTTTCTGCCTTTTCCAGACATCTGCTGGACGAGACAGGCGTCTTCCGGAGCCAGTATGACGGAAGCCAGGATCACGATATGATCCTGCGGCTGACCGGCAAAGCGAAGCTGGTGTACCATGTGCCGAAGGCCCTTTACTACTGGCGCTCCCATAAGGCCAGTGTGGCACAGGATATCAACGCCAAGACCTATGCGGTGGACGCGGCCAAGCGTGCGGTTCACGATCACATCATGGATGTATACGGTATGGACGTAAAGGTGGAGAGCACCCGGGCGTTCCCGACGATTTTCCGGATCCGCTATCCGCTGCTGGAGCGTCCCCTGATCTCCATCGTGATTCCGAATAAGGATCATATGGAGGACCTGTCCCGCTGCGTGGAGTCCATCGTTAATAAGTCCACCTATGAGAATTACGAGATTGTCATTGTGGAGAATAACAGCGAGACAAAAGAGATCTTTGATTACTATAAAGCCCTGGAGCACAATCCGAAGATCCGGATCGTCAAATATGAGGGCGAATTTAATTATGCCAAAATCAACAATTTCGGCGTAAGCTTTACCAACGGCAAGTACGTGCTGCTCCTGAACAACGACATGAAGGTTATCACCAGAGACTGGATGGAGGAGCTTCTGATGTACGCCCAGCGGCCCGACGTGGCTGCGGTGGGCGGCAAGCTGTACTACGCGGACAACACCATTCAGCATGCGGGCATCGTTATCGGCCTTGGCGCTCACCGGGCGGCAGGCCACACCCATTATAAGGATGACAAGATGCATCTGGGCTATATGGGACGTCTGTGCTACGCCCAGGATGTGACGGCTGTGACCGGCGCGTGCCTTCTGGTCAGCCGCGCCCAGTACGACGAGGTGGGCGGCCTGGACGAGGAGTTCCGGGTAGCCTTCAACGATGTGGACTTCTGTCTGAAGCTGCGCCACGCGGGATATCTGAATGTGTTTACGCCTTTTGCGGAGCTGTATCACTATGAATCCAAGACCCGTGGTATGGAAGAGGGCGAGAAGCAGAAGCGCTTCCAGCAGGAGGTAGACATGTTCCGCCGGAAGTGGAAGGCGGATCTGGATGCGGGTGATCCCTATTTTAACCCGAATTTCTCACTGGATTATTCGGATTATACGATTAAATAACTGGTTTTATTAGGAGAACATTTTGAGCAAAAAGCAGATCACACAGAACAGCATAGCGGTGCTTGCAGCCTTCCTGGCTGTGTGCGGGATCAATTTCCTGTATCAGATCCGGGGCACGAGTACCATGCTGTCCAACAGTGTGACAGCGATGCTGATGTTCGGTGCGTTTACTTACGTGGGCGCGCAGTTCCTGAAAAAAGCGGTAAATGCCAGACTTTTGGTTTATGGCGCGGCGGGCGGTATGATGTTCGCGGCGTTTGCCGCCTGGGGGTTTTCGCTGAATTATACGGATACGATCTGGAATCCGCAGGTGTTTCCGGCTTTTGCAGCCTTAAGTCCGTTTTTTACCATCTGTGTGGGCGCAGGGCTGCGGGTATTGGCAGGCGTGTCAGAAAAGAAAGCGTCTGTTAAAACAGGAACAGAAGGAATACAACAAAAAAACGGAGCAATGGAAGCAGAGGAAACGGACGGATTGACGGGTGTGCATATGAGCGAGGCGGACGGTCCGATAGCCTACTTTATCGCCTACAGCTTCCCGGTACGGGAGTTTTACTGGTTCTGCTTTGCCGTACTCTTTTTATCCTGGATTCCGGTGCTTCTGGCCTCCTGGCCGGGAATTTTCTCCTATGACTGCGGCTGGCAGCTGGCGGCGGTGGCCGATCACGCATGGACTGCCCATCACCCGATACTCCATACAGCCATGCTGTGGCTGACGAGACAGCTCGGAAGGGCGCTCACCGGCTCCAATCAGGCCGGAGCGTTTATCTATTCCCTGCTTCAGATGGTTATCCTGTCTGCGTTATACGCGGACGTCTGCCTCTACCTGCGGCAGAAAAAAGCGCCGAAATGGCTGTGGGTCGGCGCGCTTGTATTTCTGGGTTTTCATCCGGTCAACAGCCTGATGGCTCTGTGCGCCACTAAGGATTCGATTTTTACCGCGGTCTTCGCGGTGTTTGTGGTACAGCTTTTACGCATGGCAGAGTACCCGGAGATATTTTTTGCGTCCGGGCGCAGACAGATTCTTTTCTGTGTCAATGTATTTTTCCTGTATGCCTTCCGCAATAACGGTCTGCATACGTTTCTGTTCTGCATCCCTTTTCTTCTGTGGGCATTCCGCAGATACTGGAAGAAAATGCTGCTGCTCTGCGTGATTTGCTTAGGGCTATACGGGATTTATACCGGCCCGGTCTACAGCGCCCTTGGCATTCAGCCGGGAGACGCCCGGGAGATGTGCAGCGTCCTGATGCAGTCCGCCGCCCGTGTATATAATCTGGATTACCAGGGGCTGACGCAAGAACAGAAAGAAGGAATCCTTGCCATGATTGACGAGGAGGGACTGAATACCTATATGTCCCGGTTCGCCGATCCGGTGAAGGCTTATTTTCACGGAAGTGAATTCGCTGAGAATCCCACGCCTTTCTTAAAGACCTGGGTCAGTGTGGGAATGACCCATAAGAAAATGTATATCGACTCATTCCTGGCGGGAACCTTCGGATACTGGTATCCGGGCAATGCCATCGAGGAGACGGATAAGGGCAAAGATTACTTTGAATATGACTGCAAGGAATTCCGGGCGGACGTGGATGTGACCATGGAATCCAAAATCCCGGTGCTTTCAGAATTTTATAGAAAAATCGGAAATGAAGCCTCTTTCCAGAAGGCTCCGGTTATCGCGGCCACCTTTAATCTGGGGTTTTACACCTGGTTATGGCTGTTTACCATACTGGTGCTTCTGTATGCGCGGCAGTGGAAGCAGCTGATTGTGATGGCGCCCTTTACCGGCTATTTCCTGACGAACCTTCTGGGTCCTGTGGTGAAAATGCGGTATCACTACCCGTTTATCGCCTGCATGCCGCTGATGCTGTATCTGCTGTGGCGTGTATACAAAGAGAAAAAGAGTCAGGCAGAAACAGATTTTTAAAGACGGAGGACACGTCATATGGATAAAGTAGCGGTACTGATTCCCTGCTACAACGAGAGCAAAACAGTAAAAAAGGTGGTAGAGGATTTCCGAAAATCCCTGCCGGAGGCGGCGATCTATGTCTACGACAACAATTCCACCGACGGGACCGGCGAGCTTGCCAAAGAGGCCGGCGCCATTGTGCGCCATGAATACCAGCAGGGCAAGGGCAACGTCATACGCCGGATGTTCCGGGAGATTGACGCGGAAGTGTATGTGATGGTGGACGGCGACGACACCTACCCGGCGGAAGCAGCTCCGGAGATGGTACGAAAAGTAGTGGAGGAGCAGTCCGATATGGTGGTGGGAGACCGGCTTTCATCCACTTATTACACAGAAAATAAGCGGCCCTTCCATAATTTCGGCAATTCCTTTGTAAAGAACTGCATTAACCGCTTCTTCGATACGAACATTCAGGACATTATGACCGGCTACCGGGCCTTTAATTATCAGTTTGTGAAGACCTTCCCGGTATTGTCTCACGGTTTTGAGATTGAGACCGAGATGAGCATCCATGCGGCGGATAAGCATATGCAGGTGGATCATGTGATCATCGACTACCGGGACCGCCCGGAGGGCAGCGTATCTAAGCTGAATACCTTTTCCGACGGCTTCAAGGTACTGACCCGGATCCTGAATCTTTATAAGAATTATAAGCCCCTGGGCTTTTTCTCTCTGTTGGCGGGTATCCTGACCGTGCTGGGCGTGGTATTCCTGATTCCGATTCTGACCGAATACTGGAAGACCGGACTGGTGCCCCGCTTCCCAACCCTGATTGTCTGCGGCTTCGTGCTGATTGCGGCGCTCCAGTCGCTTTTTGCGGGACTGGTGCTGCAGAGCATGGAGCAGAAGAACAAGCAGGATTTTGAGATGCAGCTTATCGCGGCCCATGAGACCTATAAAAGCCTGCAGAAGGAAGCAAAGGAGCAGGAAGTATGAAGCAGGCAGTGAAAAGAACAGGCGCAGCCGCGGCGGCGGGGGGGGGGGGGGGGGTGTG
>NZ_JBBMFE010000023.1:0-18924 GCF_040096155.1 Laedolimicola intestinihominis
GGCGCAGTGGTAGATGGTTGCTGAAGCAACCGCGCCTCGGCGCGAGAATGTGCCAATGGCACATTCTTTTTTATATAGGACACATTCTATTGATACTCCTCCACCTTTACAAAAGGAGGAACAGGCCAGTAAACCTTGGGGGGGGGAATCTGATGGGCAGCCAGATGCTTCATCAGGGATTCACGATTCTCCACCAGGAAAGGGAAGAACATGGGGCAGACATCATCAGGCAATTCCGGAGGTAGCGGTAATTGGTACGCCGTTTTTCAATGGCCTCCCGGAAAGGATAAAGAGAGCCGTCGCAGCGGTGGTGGCAGGCCTTATTACTCTGCTGCTCTTCACCCTGAATCCGTCTGTGAAGGCACTGGCTATGGGCTTCCAGGGCGCGCTGGGAACGGACTTTATGGTACCGTCCTATCTGGCAGTTTCCTATATCCGGGATTTCCTGGAAGAAATGAAACACATGGAGCTGTAAAAGCGAAAAAAGAGAAGGTTTTTAAGGAAGGGGGTTGTATACCCCCTTCTTTGATGTTATACTCACAAAGGAAACAAAATGAATTCTAATTTTCAGGAGGTGAATTTCATGGACAGTTGCGATAGTACGGGACGAAGTAGAAAGTACGGTGCGAACAGGACAGGCAAAAACGTGCAGCTGTGCGTGAAGATTCCCTTAGGAATCATAAAATAGCTGCATGCTTTTGCGTGTCATGGCTGGCTTTATATTGACATTTGATTCACACCGTATTCAGAAAGGTCCGGACTTCACAGCGTGTAACCGTTAAGTCTGCTTTGGAAAATCTGAAGCGGTGTTTTTTTGCGGTCATTTTTCGGAAGCTTCCAGTGGAAGGTTCTGGAAAAATGCGGCTCAAATGGAGGTAGGCTATGACAAAGTACGTAGAGGAATTGATTGCGATTATCCGGGGAAACCTGTCCCGGGAGGAGCTGATTGACCGGCTCTTCGATTACCATGATAACGATATTGCGGAGGCTCTGGAGCTTCTGACGCCTGAGGAGAGAAAGCGCCTGTACTCGGCCCTGGGCGCAGAGCGGGTGGCGGAGATTTTCGCCTATCTGGACGACGGCGATATTTATCTGAAGGAGCTGTCCTTAAAACAGCAGGCCAAGGTCATTTCCGAGATGGATTCCGACGATGCGGTAGACATTCTGGAGGAAGTGGACGACGACACAAAGTGTAAAATTCTGGGGATGCTGGACAAAGAGGCCAGCGAAGATGTCAGGCTTCTGCTGTCCTACGATGAGGATGAGATCGGTAGTTATATGACCACCAATTTTATCCTGATTCACAACGATCTGACCGTCCGGGAGGCCATGCGGGAGCTGGTGCGTCAGGCCGGAGAAAATGATAACATTTCCACGATCTATGTGGTGGATCGGCAGGAGCAGTACTACGGAGCCATCGAGCTGCAGGATCTGATCATCGCAAGAGAGCATGTGGAGCTGGAAGATCTGATCAGCCGTTCCTATCCGTTCGTCATGGACCATGAGAAAATCAGTGACTGCATTGAGAAAATCAAGGACTACGCCGAGGATTCTATTCCCGTATTGTTGGAGGATCGGAGCATCGGCGGTATCATCACAGCCCAGGATATTGTAGAGGTGGTAGATGACGAGATGGGTGACGATTATGCGAAGCTGGCTGGTCTGACTGCCGAGGAGGACTTAAACGAGACCACAGGCGAGAGCATCCGTAAAAGACTGCCCTGGCTGGTGATTCTGCTGTTCCTCGGCATGGTGGTGTCCGCTGTGGTGGGCGTCTTTGAGTCCGTCGTGGCGGTGCTGCCCATCGTCATGTGCTTCCAGTCCCTGATTCTGGATATGGCCGGCAATGTGGGAACCCAGTCCCTGGCGGTAACCATCCGGGTGCTGATGGATGAGAACCTGACCACCGGACAGAAGGTGAAGCTTATGTTCAAGGAGATGAAGATCGGCTTCTTCAACGGCGCGATTCTGGCGGTGATGGCCCTGGTATTCTTGGGCGCGTACATCCACCTGTTCAAGGGTTTCACCCTGGGCTATTCCCTGATGATTTCCGCCTGTGTGGGCGTGTCCCTGGTGGGCGCCATGGTGGTATCCAGCCTGGTGGGAACCCTGACCCCGATTTTCTTCAAAAAGGTGGGCGTGGACCCGGCAGTGGCGTCCGGTCCCCTGATCACAACCATCAACGACCTGGTGGCTATCGCGGTATATTACGGCCTGGTGGCTGTGGTGCTGATTGATATCATTCATCTGGTGTAAGAGAGAGAAAGAAAAGATCTTGTCGTATGGATACGGATAAAATTGTATCTGTGCGACAGGGTCTTTTTTACTTGACACAGGGAATCCCCGGGTGTACGATACAGATATCAGTGATATATCACTGATATTCCAAAAACAACAGGCAGACTTAAGATACAGGAGGCTCATTATGGCGAAACGGCAGTCTATGACAGAAAAAGTCCTCGAAGCCCTGCGGGAGGATATCATCAACTGGGTTTATGAGGAAAATGATATGATTACCGAGGCGGAGATTTCGGAAAAGTTCGGTGTCAGCAAGACGCCGTCCCGGGAGGCGCTGAATTACCTCTGTATGGAGGGATTCCTGGACAAGATTCCCAACAAGGGCTATCTGGTCAGAGGGCTTTCGGTGGCGGAGCTGCAGAGCCTGTTTCAGTTCCGGGGAATCCTGGAAAAGGCCTCCGCAGAGCTGGCGATCCAGTACGCGGGGAAAGAGGAGTTGGCTCATCTGGAGGCGGAGGTACATAAGCAGATAGCGGCCATGAAGGAGGGCACCTACCGGCAGTACAGCGACATGAATATGCAGTTTCATATGTCGGTCGTCTATCTGTCCCGGAATCCCTATCTGATTTCTACCCTGGAGGGAACCCTGAACAAGCTGCGCCGGGTGCTGGTGCGGGACTGGAAAAGCGCGGATGCGGTGGGGGCGATGGAAGCGCATCTGGAGCTGGTGGAGGCCCTGAAGGAACGGGATGTGGAAAAAGCGAGAGCCTTTGTGGATAAAGAACTGAGCGGTGTGGAATACCGACTGTATTTTCATGACCGGGCGGCAGCGCCCTGGCAGGGGTAAGGAGGAACAAAGAGAATGAAAAAGGTATTATTGCTGGCGACAGGCGGAACCATTGCCTGTACCCATTCAGAGGAGGGGCTGACCCCGGGAATGTCCGGAGACGGAATTCTGGAACTTCTGCCGGAGCTGCGGGAAGGCTTCGCGATCGAAAGCCGGGATATCCTGAATCTGGACAGCTCCAATATTCAGCCGGAGGAATGGCAGTTTATGGCAGAGCAGGTGGCGGAGGCGCTGCCGGATTATGACGGTATCATCATCACCCATGGCACAGATACCATGGCGTATACGGCTTCCGCACTCAGCTATATGCTGCAGAACCTGACGAAGCCGGTGGTGCTGACCGGAGCGCAGATTCCCATCGGCCAGATGTTTACCGATGCCAAGCGGAACCTGCAGACGGCCTTCGCGGCGGTGGACGCAGGTCTGAGCGGGGTAATGGTGGCCTTTGACGATAAGATTATGGGCGGCTGCCGCGCGGTAAAGGTGCGAACCATGGGCTTTGACGCCTTTGAAAGCATTTCCGCGCCCTATATCGGGAAAATCTATGCGGACGGCGTACACCTGGAGCACAGCCGGACGGGAGAAGAGGCGGCGGCTCCCTTTGAGCTGAAAAATAAGCTCTGTACGGACGTATTTCTGATGAAGCTGATTCCGGGAACCAAGCCGGAGATTTTTGACAGCCTGCTGGAGCTGGGGTACCGGGGCGTTGTCATCGAGGCCTTTGGCGCGGGTGGCACCCATTTTGAGCGGCGGAACCTCCTTCCCAAGCTGAAGAAGCTGACGGATCATGGGGTCAGCATTGCGGTGTGCAGCCAGTGTCTCTATGAGAAGAGCGATCTGTCCCTCTATGAGGTGGGACGCAAGCTTCTGGACTGTGGGGTCATTCCGGGCCGTGATATGACCACGGAAGCCATTGTGACGAAAATGATGTGGGCGCTGGGACAGACAGAGGATCCGGAAGAGGTAAAGGAAATCTTTGCGCGGAATTATGCAGGGGAAATTTCAGAATAGCTGATTTATAAAAATGAAAATAGAAGGAACTGCGAAGCTGCATGAGAAATACAGGTTCACAGTTCCTTCTATTTTTATAAAAAAATCATTGGTTCCTAACGTGGGGCAAATTTGTAGGTAAAGCGGTTGCCCGCATAGTAGGTCTCTGTATATTCGAACAGTTCCCCTGTCTCGATAATACTACGATGGGAAGATTTTAACAGGGCACAGGAGTCCACCTGAAGCAGCTCCTTCTGCCGGTTGGTAGGAAGCAGGGCTGCAAAGCTGTAATCCAGTGCCTGGGGATGTACATGGTAGGTTTCATCCAGATATTCATAGAGGGATCCTTCCAAAGCAGAGACATCAACAGCAGGAAGATATTTGCAGGGAATATAAGTGTGACTTAAAGCAATCCGGATCCCGTCGCTGGTACGAATTCGATGGATATAGTGCAGAAAATCATTTTCGTGCAGTTCCAGCTGCTGAGCTACAGACGGAAATTCAGAAGCACGGACTACACGATATTCTACCAGAATGGCACCGGGCTTGGTGTGAATGGAAGCCATATCACGGGAAAAGCTTCCGGGCGAGGCAGCTCCGATGTATTTGGTAACCTGCTGGTCCAGAACGAAGGTTCCTTTTCCGGAGACACGGCGCACAAATCCTTTGGTAACCAGGGTAGTCAGTGCTTTATTGACGGTCATACGGCTGACTACGTATTCCTCACACAGCTGTGCCTCTGTCATAATCTGATCACCAGGGCGGAGTTTTCCTTCCTGAATTTGAGTGATGATATCCTGTGCGATGGCAAGATATCTGGGTGAATTTTTCAATCGTAATCTCCTTGTTTCTATATTTATACATATTTGTATATACTTATGATAGCTGGGGAAATGAAAAAAGTCAAGGGAGATAGAAAAAAGGCAGATATAAATAATGGAAATGGAATAAAAATTATTAAAAGTATATAAAAATAGGATTGACAAGAGGGTAAAAGTATAGTAGCATATAGTAAAATGTATATACATTTATAGGAGGTGCTTATGAAGAACATTGTTTTACTGACGCACGGGGAATTTTCCAAGGGAATTGCGCAGTCCTGCAGATTTATTCTCGGTGAAGTTCAGAATTTGAAAGCGCTGAGCATTACCATGGATGAAAACATTGCACAGACGAAGAAAAATCTGGAAGATGCGCTCATTTCCTTTGAGAATGATTGGCCGACGATTCTGATCACAGACCTGCCGGGCGGCAGTACCACACAGGCAGCTATTGGAATTATGGCGGAGCATCCGGAACTTTATCTGGTAAGCGGCCTGAATCTGGGATTGCTGGTGTCACTGGTTATGCTGGAACTTACGGATGACAGAGAAGAAAATCTGAGGCAGATTCGTACAGCTTTGGCGGAAGCCAGAGATACGATTATACTGGTCAATGACCAGCAGGCAGAACTCGTATCCATCAGTGATGACGGGGAACTGTAAGATTGGAGGAAAACGATGATTAAAGTATTGCGTGTAGACGATAGACTTCTTCATGGACAGGTAGCCGTGGCATGGACAAACTATTACAAGATTGACACGATTGTAGTGGCAAACGATAAGCTGATTACAGATGCGACCATGCAGATGGCTTTTAAACTGGCCACACCGCCGGAGGTAACACTTTCCATGAAATCTCTGGATGGAGCAGTAGCAGTGATCAACAACCCAAAGCATGCAGCACGTACGATTATGGTAATCTGCAAAGATATGAAGGATGCGGAATATCTGTACGATCGGACAAACGGAGCGATCAAGGATGTATTGTTGGGCGGACTCCGAAGCGGAGAAGGAAAGAAAAAAATTGATATGAATTCTTACATGGATGCAGATGATATCGCTGTGATGGACAGCATGGAGAAAAAAGGGGCTGAGCTTGTGATGCAGGCAGATCCTACATCGAAGCGCCTGACCACAGCAGATATCAGAAAAAGTTTTGCAAGGTAACAGAAACAGAGAGATTCAAAAGAAGGAGTGTAGGTTATGGGTATAATTCATGCAGTACTGCTTGGTATTCTGGGCGGTATCGGTATTTGGGACAGCCGTGTATTCGGAATGTGTATGTTGGATCGGCCATTGGTTCTTGGACCACTGGTAGGTCTGATTTTGGGAGATTTACAGACAGGTATTATTATTGGAGCTTCTCTGGAGCTGGTTATGATGGGTGTAGTTGGAATTGGTTCCGCCACACCGCCTGACACCGTATCCGGAAGTATTCTTGCTACCGTATTTGCCATCAGTGCCAAGCTGGATGTCAGTGCAGCAGTAGCCCTGGCACTGCCCATTGCAACCTTAGGACAGCTGGTAGGTATTCTTTGTAGAACTGCCAATGGCTACTTCGTACATCAGGCAGATAAGGCAGCAGAAAATGGTGATTATAAAGGAATTGACCGCGCTCTCTGGGGCGGCGCCATTCTGTTCTTTGTTGCTTATTTCCTGCTGGTATTCTGCGGTGCACTGCTTGGGTCTACCGTTATCAGTGCATTTGTTGATAAAATTCCGCAGAGTGTAATCAATGGATTTTCTGTAGCCAGCGGTATGCTTCCGGCACTTGGAATTGCCATTCTGATGCAGCTTCTGTTTAACAAGAAGAATGTAGCTTTCTTCTTCATGGGCTGGGCAATTACAGCACTTCTCGGTGTGAATACCGTAGGAGCAGCTGTCATTGGTACGACAATTGCCTATGTGATTTTCCAGTATGCAGGAAATAAGAAAACAGAAGAAGCAGCTGCTCCGGCAGCATCTGATGATTTGGGAGGTGAACTGTAATGGCAGAGAATATGACGAACACAACGGCTAATGAAGAATCCGTTATGACAAAAGATATCTTTAAGAAAACTTTCTGGCGTTCTTTCCCGTTGCAGGCATGCTTCTGCTATGAAAGAATGCAGAATGTAGGCTTTGCTTATCAGATGGTTCCGGCTCTGAAGAAACTGTATCCGGATAAGAAAGAGGCTTCCGAAGCATTGAAGAGGCATCTGGCTATCTTCAATACCACACCGGCTATTGTATCCTTTATCACAGGTGCAGCAATTGCTATGGAGGAAAAATTCAAGAAGGCCAAGGACGCAGGGGAAGAATGTGATGAGGAATCTATCAATGCAGTAAAAGCAGCACTGATGGGGCCTCTGGCAGGTATTGGTGATTCCTTTTTCTGGGGAACCTTCCGTATTATCGGTGCAGGTATCGGTGCCAGCCTGGCAGCACAGGGAAGCATTTTAGGTGCCATTCTGTTCCTCCTTATCTACAATATCCCGCATTTCCTGGTGCGTTATCAGGGACTGCGTATTGGTTATAAGAGTGGTGTAAATTTCCTGGCGGGCCTGTCTCAGGGAGGCGTAATTGCAGCGTTAACCGAGGCCGCAAAGATTCTGGGTCTGGTGGTAGTTGGTTCTATGGCAGCGTCCATGGTATCACTTTCCACACCGCTGGTATTTACAATTTCCGGTGCGGAAATTGTAGTGCAGGATATCTTTGATGCGATTATTACAGGATTCCTGCCGTTGTGTCTGACACTCGGGACTTACAAATTATTACAGAAAGGAATTAAGACAACCACAATTCTCTGGGGTATGATTATCGTAGGAATTATTGGTTCTGTTATTGGTATTTTCTAATGGAAAAGACAAAAATGTATGATTATATTTGTGAAACTCCGGTTGTTCTGAGAGGAATCATTGAGAACAGAAAAGAGATCACAAAGGAATTTGTAGAATATTTTAAGGATAAAAATATTGAGCAGATCTATGTGCTTGGTTCAGGCACCAGTTATCATGCAGGACTTTCTGCCAAGAATTATCTGGAAGAGCTGCTGAACCGGAAGGTGTTCTGCATGTATCCGACACAGTTTGCACGCAGCGAAAAGGTATTCAATAAGAATACGTTGGTGATCGGAATGTCCCAGGGTGGACAAAGCCTTTCTACAGTAGAAGGCCTGGACGCTGCTATTGCAGAAGGACTGTATACAGCAGCAGTGTCTGAAAATCCCACAGCACTTGTTTTTGAGCATGCGGATACGAAAACCCGGATTGAGGTGGGTAATGAAAAGTGCGGAGCAAAAACGAAGGGCTATGCAGGAACTACTGTGACGCTGATGATGATGCTGACGGAGCTGGCTCTGGCCAAGGGCATTACCGATCAGGCTACTGTAGATGCTTATCTGAAAAGAATGAATAAGGTCATCGATAACCTGGGAAATGTGACAAAGGCCGCAACAGAATGGTATGGCAGGATCAAGGAAGAATTCCTCCCGGCTAAGAGAATTATTGTAGTCGGATACGATGGAATGTATGCCGATGTACTGGAGGGAGCCTTAAAGGTTCTGGAAACTGTCCGTCAGGGTGTAACCGGATATGATATTGAAGAATTTTTCCATGGTATCTACAATTCCATTACAGACAGCGCACATATTTTCTATCTGGCTTCCAAGGGAGATTACAAGCCCCGTGTATTAAAGCTGATAGAGATATTGAGCGATTGGACACCCCATAATTACTTCATCGGATCTCCGGAGGGAGTAGAGGAGCATAACGACAAGTATCTGCTCTGTGATTTTGTAGAGGATCCGCTGTTTTCCGCGTGGGAGTATATCATTCCCATGCAGGTAGTTGCATGCCTGGCTCCGCAGGATCTGGGTATCAATCCGGATATTCCGAAAGATCCGAATTTCCACGTACGGATTGGCAGCAAGAAGCTGGATGGAGTACGGGATCATTATCCTGCAGAGAAATAGTAGAAACACTTGATCTTCCTCCCATTCCGTGATAGGATAGCCACATAGGCAATTTTAGAAAATGATAGAGGCGCGGGGCTTCAGGAGTATCGGTTGACATAAGGTCGGAACCAGTCAGCCGGGAAAGGGAAGACCGCCGAAGGGATTCATCCGTTCCGAAGGATGGGTTTCTGGGCTGCCGCAGAATATGCGTCAGACTGTCACAGGACTGTGGAGAGCTATCATAGGTCGAAGGGGAAGTTCGGACCGTGAGTACAGTCGGGAAGTATGTGCTCACGGTCTTTTTTTCGACTGTTTTCGAGGGAAGGAGATTTTAAAAATGGATTATGTACCTGTTATGTATGCTACCTTTTGGGCGTTGGTGCCGCCTGTAGTAGCGATTGTTCTGGCTCTGATTACCAAGGAGGTGTATTCCTCACTGTTTCTTGGCATCCTGGTGGGAGGCCTGTTCTACTCGGGCTTCAGCTTCGAGGGAACCGTGCTTCACATCTTTGAGGATGGAATCGTAGGCGTTCTGTCCGACAGCTACAATGTGGGAATTCTGGTGTTCCTGGTTATCCTGGGAGCCATTGTGTCACTGATGAACCGGGCCGGAGGCTCGGCGGCCTTCGGACGGTGGGCCGGCGAGCATATCAAGACCCGCACCGGCGCTCAGCTTGCTACGGTAGCCCTTGGCGTTCTGATTTTCATCGACGATTATTTTAACTGCCTGACCGTGGGAAGCGTCATGCGTCCCGTGACGGACAAGCACAACATTTCCCGGGCGAAGCTGGCGTATCTCATCGACGCCACAGCGGCTCCGGTCTGCATCATTGCCCCCATTTCATCCTGGGCGGCGGCCGTAACCGGTTTCGTAGAGGGTGAGGACGGACTGGCGCTTTTTGTCAGCGCGATTCCCTATAATTTCTACGCGATTCTGACTATCGTTATGATGATTACGATAGCAATTCTGAACATAGATTTCGGTTCTATGAAGGTCCATGAGGACAACGCAAAGAAGGGCGACCTGTTTACTACGCCGGACAGACCTTACGGCAACGCAGAAGGCCTGGATAACGTGGGAAATGGTTCCGTAAAGGATTTGCTGATTCCGATTCTTTCCCTGATCATCTGCTGCGTCATCGGCATGATTTACACCGGCGGCTTCTTTGACGGCGCGGACTTCGTGACCGCCTTCTCCAACAGCGACGCGTCCATCGGTCTGGCCATCGGAAGTGCTTTCGCCCTGGTCATCACGATTCTGCTGTATGTGAGCCGTAAGGTCCTGGGCTTCAAGGAGTGCATGAACTGCATTCCCGAGGGCTTCAAGGCCATGGTTCCGGCTATCATGATTCTGACCTTCGCCTGGACCCTGAAGGCCATGACAGACAGCCTGGGCGCCGCGGAGTTCGTGGCTAATCTGATTAAGAGCAGCTCTCAGGGTATGGTTGCTCTGCTTCCGGCTATTATTTTCCTGGTTGGATGCTTCCTGGCTTTTGCCACCGGAACCTCCTGGGGAACCTTTGGTATCCTGATTCCGATTGTGGTAGACGCGTTCCAGACCACCCATCCGGCGTTGATGACCGTGGCCATCTCTGCCTGCATGGCGGGCGCTGTCTGCGGCGACCACTGCTCCCCGATTTCCGATACGACCATTATGGCGTCTGCGGGAGCCCAGTGTAACCATGTAAACCATGTGTCCACCCAGCTTCCCTATGCGGTCAGTGTAGCAGTGATTTCCTTTATTACCTATATTGTGGCAGGATTTACCCAGTCTGCGCTGATTTCTCTGCCGGTAGGAATCATATTGCTGCTCGCTTATCTGTTATTTATGAAAAAACGGGCGAAATAATGCAAAAAGGAAGAAAAAATAGCGGAAAAACAGTTGATTATTTCAGAAAGACTGCTATAATGCTTGTGTAGGTTATGTGAAATCAAATAAGAAACAGCTGGTGCCGTTAAAAAACGGAGAATAGGGAAGCAGGTGAGAGACCTGCGCGATCTCGTCACTGTATGCAGGAGCGGCTTATCATACGTCACTGAGCCATCGGGAAGACGATAAGCAGCGCTTGTACTGTAAGCCAGGAGACCTGCCAGACTGCGGCGCATGGAGTCGAAAGATTCCGGATCACGAGGATTGATAGTGCCAGATGGGGTATAGACACAGCTGTTCCGCACAGCGCTGTTTTGCGTGGATGGGCGAACAGATGTAAAGCTGACGATTGAAAATCCGACGATCCACAGGATCGTCGGATTTTTTAGCAGATTCCTTCTGATCTTATGAATTTCATTTAACTGAAAAATTTTTGCAGGAGGAAAAGAAAATGAAAAAGAAACTTGTAACACTGTTATGTGTAACAACTCTGACAGCATCCATGCTGGCAGGCTGCGGCAGCAAGGCTGAGACGCCGGCTGCAGACACTACTACTACGGAAGAGACCACAGACGCTGCAGAGGAGACTGCAGACGACGCGGACGCAGATCAGGCTGCAGCTGACAACGTAGCAGCCCTGATTGACAAGATCTATGTGCAGGAGAGAACAGAGACCACAGACGCTGACTGTAAGGCAGCCAAGGAAGCATGGGACGCTCTGACAGACGCTCAGAAGGAGCTGGTAGAGGGCGAGAACGCTGACCCGGATTACTTCGGACGCGACACCGGAGACGCTTCCAAGGATGATCCGAGAAACCAGGACGAGATCGGCGAGAACGAGCTGCTGGTAGTAAGCTTTGGTACTTCCTTCAATGACAGCCGTGTAGCTGATATCAAGGGTATCGAGGACGCTCTGGCAGAGGCAAATCCGGACTGGTCCGTAAGACGTGCCTTTACCGCGCAGATTATCATCAACCATATCCAGGCCCGCGACGGCGAGGCAATTGACAACATGGATCAGGCTCTGGATCGCGCAGTTGCCAACGGCGTAAAGAACCTGGTTGTACAGCCGACCCATCTGATGCACGGCGCTGAGTACGACGAGCTGATGGAGGCGGTAGACGCATACAAGGATAAATTTGAGTCTGTAAAGGTAGCTGAGCCGCTTCTGGGCGAGGTTGGAGCAGACGCTTCCGCAGTTAACGCTGACAAGAAGGCTGTTGCTGAGGCTATTACTGCTGAGGCTGTAAAGACGGCTGGTTTCGATACTCTGGACGCAGCAAAAGAGGATGGCGTGGCATTTGTATTCATGGGTCATGGTACCTCCCATACCGCAAAGATTTCCTATAGCCAGATGCAGGCACAGATGAAGGATCTGGGATATGAGAACGTATTTATCGGAACCGTAGAGGGCGAGCCGGAAGATACTGCATGTGAGAATGTGATTAACGCAGTTGCAGAGGCTGGTTACACCAAGGTTGTACTTCGTCCGCTGATGGTAGTTGCAGGCGACCATGCAAACAACGACATGGCAGGCGACGATGACGATTCCTGGAAGAGCATGTTCAACGCATCCGGCAAGTTCGAGAGCGTAGACTGCCAGATCGCAGGTCTGGGCGAGATCGAGGCAATCCAGAATCTCTATGTTGCTCATACCGCAGAGGCTATGAAATAAGTAAGGATAAAGGACAAGAAAAGAAATGAAGAAGAAAATCATCGCGTTAATGGGAATGGCAGTTATAAGCTGCGCACTGCTGATGGGCTGCGGCAGCAAGGCGGAGACGCCGGCTGCAGAGACTACCACAGAAGCGGAAAACTCCGATGAGGAAACTGCCAAGACAGAAGAAACGGCGGAGCCGGAAAAGGCTGACGCAGAAGAACCTGCAGCACCGGCACTGGAGGACGGCGTTTACACCGCAGATTTCAATACAGACAGCAGTATGTTCCATGTAAATGAATTTTACGAGGGAAAGGGAACTCTGACCGTAAAGGACGGACAGATGACCATTCATGTGGTTATGCCTTCCAAGAACATTGTGAATCTGTATGAAGGTCTGGCAGAGGATGCCCAGAAGGACGGCGCAGAGCTTCTGCAGCCGACCGTAGAGACCGTAGATTTCGGCGATGGTACAGAACCGGAGGAGGCCAATGCCTTCGACGTACCGGTACCCGCACTGGACGAGGAATTCGACCTGGCGCTGATCGGAACCAAGGGCGTATGGTATGACCATAAGGTCAGCGTATCCAATCCGGAGCTTCTTCAGGACTAATACGCGAAATGCAGAATAAATGTAATGATTCAGGGGACTGAACCGTTACGAATAAGTAAAATGCAGGGGCTGTTGTGGAATGTGCAGAACGTTTTGCGGCAGCCCCCTTGTTCAAATAAGATTCGAGGGGTAAAGCTATGACAATCGATGAATTACAGCTGGCAGACGGCAATTACACAGTGGAAGTGACCATGGAGGGCGGCAGCGGCCGGGCTACCATCGAATCGCCCACCGCGTTGTCTGTGGAGGACGGACAGGCCGTGGCCCAGATTACCTGGAGCAGCAATCATTACGACTACATGATCGTAGGTGGTGAGAAATATCTTCCGGTGAGCACAGACGAGCATTCAGTCTTTGAGATTCCGGTGGCAGTGTTCGATGAGGGAATGGACGTGATTGGCGATACCACGGCCATGAGTACGCCCCATGAGGTGGAGTATACGCTGACCTTCGCGTCAGATTCCATCCGGGGAGAGGGCGGCAGCGCAGCAGGCAAATCCGGATCCGCCACAGCGGCAGCAGGCATCGTGATTATAGTAGCGGCGGCAGCGATTGCAGCGGTTGTAATGCGGAAAAAGAGGAATACGAAAGCATGAAAAAGAAACTGATGGCACTTCTTCTGTGCCTGGCTATGTGTCTGGGACTTACGGCCTGTGGAGCAGGCGGTTCCGGAACGGCAGAGAACAGCACGGATATCAGTGACGAGCTGACCTATACAGACAGCACAAAGCTGGAATACGCGCAGAAATTTACTATCGACAATTATGAGGGCGGCTACGCGCTGATTACCGTCGCGGATGACGGACGTTTCCTGGTGGTTCCGGAAGGAAAAGAAGCGCCGGCGGATCTGGCGAAAGATATCACTGTGTTACAGCAGCCCATTCAGAATATATATCTGGTGGCTTCAGCAGTTATGGACATGTTCGTGTCCCTGGACGCCTTGGATACCATCAGGTTCAGCGGCACCAAGACGGAGGGCTGGTATATCGACGCGGCGAAGGCGGCCATGGAGAACGGCGACATTCTCTATGCAGGCAAATATTCCGCGCCGGATTATGAGCAGATTTTGGCCCAGAACTGTGGTCTGGCCATCGAGAATACCATGATTTCCCACACGCCGGAGGTACAGGAGCAGCTGGAAAAATTTGGAATTCCAGTACTGGTGGATCACTCCAGTTATGAGCCGAATCCCCTGGGACGGACCGAGTGGGTGAAGCTCTACGGCCTTCTGACCGGCCATGAGGAGGAAGCCGAGGCGGCCTTTGCCAAAGAGGCGGACGCCTTCGAGGCTATCAGCGGCGAGGCGGCCACGGGTAAGACGGTGGCATTTTTTTATATCACCAGCAACGGCGAAGCCAACGTGCGGAAATCTGCCGACTATCTGCCGAAAATGATTGAGCTGGCTGGCGGCACTTACATTTTCCGGGAGCTGGGAGATGAGGATGACGCCATGTCCACCATGTCCATGCAGATGGAGGAGTTTTATGCAGGAGCGAAGGACGCGGATTACATCATTTACAACAGCACCATAGAGGGACAGCTTTCCTCGGTGGACGAGCTTCTGGCCAAGAGCCCATTGCTTCAGAAATTCAAGGCGGTGCAGGAGGGGCATGTGTACTGTACGACCAAGAACCTGTATCAGTCCACCATGGAGCTGGGTACAATCACGTCGGATATTCACCGGATGCTGGTGGGGGACGACGGAGATTTGACTTATCTTTACAAGTTAAACTGATACGATTCGGAGCGCAAAGAGAGGGATCCGGAAAGTATGCGCCGGATAACAGAAACACGGTAGCTGTGAGGATTCGCACAGTGACAGAAGGGAACGAGAACAATGGGTAACACAACAGGCGGCAGAAATGCCCGAAACAAAGGAAGATACTGGGCCGCATTTCTGATATTGGCCCTGTTGGTGCTGGTTTTTCTGGTCTTGAGCATCTGCATCGGAACCGTGAACATTCCGCTTTCGGAGATTCCAAGGATACTGGGCAAAAATGGAGGCGACGATACCTATACGGATATCGTCATGGGCATCCGATTTCCCCGGGCGGCAGCAGCTGGCATCCTGGGCGGCGGTCTGGCTCTGTCCGGTTATCTGTTGCAGACCTTCTTCCATAACCCGATTGCGGGTCCCTTTACCCTGGGTATCTCCTCCGGCGCAAAGCTGGTGGTGGCCCTGGTCATGGTGGCGGCCCTGGGAAATGCTTTTGCTTTAAGCTCCTGGGTCCTGATCATCGCGGCCTTTGTGGGAGCCATGATCTGTATGGGCTTTGTGATTCTCATGTCGAAGGTGATGGATCAGATGTCCATGCTCATTGTCAGCGGCGTCATGATTGGCTATATCTGTTCTGCAGTGACGGACTTTGTTGTAACCTTCGCTGACGACGCGGACATCGTCAATCTGCACAATTGGTCTAAGGGAAGCTTTTCCGGCATGACCTGGGACAATGTGCTGATTATGGCCATCGTGGTGGGTATCACGGCTATCTGTGTCTTTCTTATGTCGAAGCCCATCAGTGCTTACCAGATGGGCGAGGCCTACGCGAAAAATATGGGTCTGAACGTGCAGGTGTTCCGGATTCTGCTGGTGCTGTTGTCCAGTGTTCTGTCCGCCTGCGTGACGGCCTTTGCAGGCCCGGTGTCCTTCGTGGGAATCGCGGTGCCCCACCTGGTTAAGAATTTATTCGGGACGGCGAAGCCCATCCTGATGATACCGGCCTGTTTCCTGGGCGGGGCGGCTTTCTGTCTGTTCTGCGATCTGCTGGCCCGGACCATGTTTGCCCCCACTGAATTGTCCATCAGCACGGTGACAGCAGTATTTGGCGCGCCGGTGGTCATCTATATTATGATTCACAGAAAGAAGGAGAGGGCTGAGTAGCATATGGATACCTATTATTTCTACACGGAAGGACTGACTGTCGGCTACCACGGCGTTCCCCTGATCAAAGACATCCGAATCAGCCTGAAAAAGGGTGAAATCCTGACTCTCATCGGTCCCAACGGCGCGGGCAAGACTACGATTCTGAAAAGTATCATCCGGCAGCTGGCGCCCTTAGGCGGCGTGGCGGTGCTGGACGGCAAGGCTATGGGGGATTTGAGCGGCAAGGAACTGTCTCAGAAGCTTTCTGTAGTGCTGACCGAGCGCATCCATCCGGAAATGATGACCTGCCGGGACGTGGTGTCCACAGGCCGTTATCCCTATACGGGAAAATTCGGCGTACTCTCCGGGGAGGACTGGGCCGTGGTGGATGAGGCCATGGATTTGGTGCATATCCATGAGCTGGCAGATCGGGATTATACGAAGACCAGCGACGGTCAGAAGCAGCGGGTCATGCTGGCCCGGGCGCTCTGCCAGCAGCCGGACATTATTGTGCTGGACGAGCCCACTTCATTTCTGGATATCCGTTACAAACTGGAATTCCTTTCCATTATTCAAAATATGTCACGGACAAGAAATCTGTCTGTCATCATGTCCTTACATGAACTGGATCTGGCAGGCCGTATCTCGGATAAAATTGCCTGCGTGCGGGGCGATAAGGTGGATCGGTTCGGGACGCCGGAGGAGATTTTCACCGAAGGGTATATTCCGAAGCTGTATGGCATGACCGTGGGAACCTACGACGAGCTGACCGGCGACCTGGAGCTCCCGGCTGTGGATGGGGAGCCGCGGGTCTTTGTTATCGCCGGAAATGGCACGGGCACGGCGGTATTCCGAAAGCTTCAGCGGGAGCGAATCCCCTTTGCAGCCGGGATCTTGTGGGAAAATGATTTGGATTATCCGTCGGCGAAGGCGCTGGCAGTGCAGACGGTGAGGGTATCGGCTTTTCAGACGATCGGAGAGGAGCAGATCGCGGAGGCGAAACGGCTTATAGATGGCTGTGAACGGGCGATTTGTACCGTGAAACTTCCTGAGACAGGCGCAGAGGCCGGGATGGCGGCAGGACTGTGCGAGCTTAAGGAGTATGCGGCACGGCAGGGTAAATTAGAAGGAATATAGTAGAAAGTCAAAAGAGAACGTGGAAAGTGATAACCTCGGTTTTGCTGCAGAATCAGTGGAGAGAGGGCTTACGGACCACGTTTTTTGTGGGTGCAAGTATAAAGCTTTCATAATATAGAACAGACTTTTCGCGGAAAAGCAAATTCATTGTCGAATCGTTACGAAATCTGCCGGATGGAAATAATTTACAAAAACATTACAATATGCTATTCTTTAACTATCAGATTAATCTTTTGTATCACAGGGCGCTTCTTCCCAATGATCCCATGATTTTTTTGACAAACAAGTTTCAAAAGCCCGTGCAAAATTCATTGCTCATCGGGTGTCTACACCTACAGAAGATAAGGAGGTTGAAAGTTCCGACCAATACAGCTAAAATAAAGGAGGATATGGCGTGACATATCAGGAGTTTTGCAGCAGTTTTCTGACCCGGCTTACGGAAAAGAAGGCTCTGGGAGTGAAGCCCGGCGAGATTCAGTTTTACCCGGAAGGTCTTTCGGATGGAGATGAGGGGTACGACGAGCGATTTGTAAGGGAGACGAATCTGCGGTACAATCAGACGGAATCCGGCGTGCTGATCGGCGATTATGTGACGGTTACCAAAACAAAAAGCGAGAAGCTCTCACAGGTTTCCCGGTTTTCACTGGAAGAGCTTTATGACCGGCAGGAGGAAGAGGGCTGGGACAGCGTCTGGCGCTATGTGCAGGGCAGCATAAAAGCGGCAGGTGAGATGCTGGAGACCGGTGTGCTGGAACAGATGCAGAATTATGAGCTGATCAGGGACAAGCTGCTGATTCGGCCCATCTATTTCAGCGACTGCAGACGGGAGCTCAAGGAGTATGTGTATGAGCGGTACGGTGACGTGGCTCTGGTACTCTATCTGACCGTGTATGACGGTGAAAATGGCCTGGGGACCATAAAGGTTCCCCGAACGACCGTGGATGGCTGGAGGCTGCCCAGAAAGCGCGTCTGGGAGGACGCCATGCTGAACACCTACGTGACGGCACCGCCGCGCCTGTATCTGGATCCCATGGATTGTGTGGGCGCTCCCTATGAAAAGGGAGAATTCATGTCGGAAAACAGTGGAATTCAGATGCTCAGTCCGGAGCGGGCGCCGCTTCTGACCACCACCCGGAAGCTGAACGGAGCCATCGCCATGTTTTATCCGGGTGTGAAGGAACGGCTGGCCAAGCTGTCGGGAGGAAGCTATTATGTGGCGTTTACCAGTGTCCACGAGGCCTGCATTCATCCGGCCGGGAGTATTCTTCCCATCCGGATTTTGCGGAGCCTGAAGCATCTGAACCGCACCTGCGGCGAAGAGGAGCGACTGTCCCAGAAGGTGTTCTTCTATAATGCGGAGAATGGGAGCTTTAAGACAGTCGAATTTTAAAAATGTGGTTTTATAGAACAGCTCTTTTTATGGAAAATAATGAGGTACCGATATGGCGGAGAAGACGACGCTTTCTGCAAATGAGGCCTGGAAACGGCTTCTGGAGAAATACCCTATAGCAGAAGAGGTGGAAAAAAACGGTGTATACAGAATCAAGGCGGACCAGATCCGGGAATTCCGGGAGCCCCGCCTGATGGCCAAATGGGACAGCTCCGACGCATTGCCGGACGCTCTTCGGAAGCAGAAGCTGAATCTTTTGCCGGATAGCAGGACTTCCTATGTGATGGGAGAGTTCCTGCTGTATGAGCCGATTCCGGAGCTTCATGAGCATGTGGCCCGGATGACCCATGTGGACATGCCGGAGTACGAGTCCATCGATGTCAATAACATCAGTTCAGAGGCCAACGCCATTCATGCGCTGACTCTGTCCGGGATTCTCGATGATTTTCTGGGGGACGGGCGAAATGACGCTACCTTTAATGGCCGCATGGGGACGGGCATTTTTGACTTCCCGCTCCGGATAGACCACCTCCGCGCCGATTTTCTCCAGAACAGCGCCCTGAT
>NZ_JBBMFE010000024.1:0-15718 GCF_040096155.1 Laedolimicola intestinihominis
TGCTGAAGCAACCGCGCCTCGGCGCGAGAATGTGCCAACGGCACATTCTTTTTTATTTGACAGGGGAAACTTAGAATGCTTTTTGGAACGAACCGGAGCTTCAGATCGCAGGCAATACCACGGAAAATGTAGTTCCCTGTTTGTCGCTCTCCGCCGAAATCGTCCCGTGATGGGCCGCCACAATCTCCTTCGCGATAGCCAGTCCCAGTCCGGCTCCGCCTTTTTCGGAAGATCTTGCACTGTCCAGCCGGTAAAACTTCTCGAAAATTACGTCCAGCTGTTCCCTGGGAATCTGCGGCCCCTGATTGGTAAAGGTAATATGAATCAGCTCCGCCTCTTTCCGGGCTCGAATCTCGATGACCGTATCAGGAAAGCTATAGGCGGCTGCATTTTTCAAAATGTTGTTGAACACCCGGGCAAGCTTGTCCGGATCTCCGGGCAGAATCAGGTTCTCCGGCACGTCCATATGTACGGATTTTCCACTGGGCGTCAGAATCGGATAAAATTCCTCTGCAAGCTGCATCAGCAGAAAGGACAGCGGAATATTTTCCCGGGTCAGAGGGATGCTGTGCAGGTTAAACCGGGTAATTTCAAAAAACTCATTGATGAGCTGTTCCAGCCGGTAAGCCTTGTCTAACGTGATGGACAGATACCGGGCACGCTGTTCCACAGGCAGATCCGGCGCTTCCTTCATCAGATCCAGATAGCCGATGACGGAAGTCAGGGGCGTGCGGATATCGTGGGCCAGGTAGACCACCAGATCGTTTTTGCGCTCCTCGGCCTGGCGTGCGTCCCGCTCCCGTTTTTCCAGAATGTTTTTGCATTCGTTGAGTTTCAGCTCCAGAAAACCCATTTCAGGGGAAAGGGTAATGAGTTCGGTCTTTTCATCCAGCAGCGCGTCGCAGCCGGCGGAAATCTCATCGAAATATTCGGTCATCCAGCGGATTGAATAGCGGAATACCACGATGATGGCAATGATGATGGCGCCTGCCAGAATGGTTTCCAGGTTATTGCGGAAGGTGATTTCGTAGATATAAAGGGCATCGTCGTAGTCCAGATGGAAAAGGCCGGTCAGAAAGCCCACCACTGTATCGCCGAACCGCCCGCGAATCAGCTCCCGCAGCAGGAAAACCGCGCAGATGGACACAAATACCAGCGACAGGATTTTTCGCATCAGTTTTCGTTCAAAGAGGACGTATTTACTGCCCCGCGACTGTTTTTTATTCAATTTTGTACCCCACTCCCCACACGGTCTTGATATACTTGGGTTTCTCGCTGGAATCATTCATCTTTTCCCGCAGATGCCGGATGTGTACCATAATCGTGTTATTATTGCTGCTGTAATATTTCTCGCCCCACACGTCGTAGAAGAGACGGTCGGAGCTGACCACCTGTCCCCGGTTTTTGCAGAGACTCCAGAGAATAGAAAACTCTGTGGGTGTCAGCGCCAGCGGCTGCTCGTTCAGGGTGCAGGTGTGATCCCGTTTATTGATGGTCAGTCCGGAGATGGTAATGGAATCCGGATCCTCTTCCTGGGCGGGCGAATTATTATACTTGGTAAAACGGCGCAGCTGGGCTTTGACCCTTGCAATCAGCTCCAGAGGCCGGAAGGGCTTGGTCATATAATCGTCGGCCCCCAGAGTCAGGCCGGTGATTTTGTCCACCTCTTCATCCTTGGCGGTCAGCATGATGATGGGAAAATTCTGCTTCTCCCGTATTTTCTGGCAGATGGAAAAGCCGCTCATATCCGGCAGCATCACGTCCAGCACTGCCAGATCCGGCGTCTCGGCCTCCATATACGCCAGAGCGTCGGTTCCGTTATAAAAAGTATGCACTTCGTAAGTTTCATTGGTCAGATACAAGGTGATCAAATCCGCAATTTCCTTTTCGTCGTCTACGACTACAATTTTGGCTTCAGCCATAGTAAAAACCCCATTCCTTTAGAAAAATAAATAGTATATTCCGGTAAATGCCGCAAGGGCAGACTGTTTTCACCTCCAGTATACCAGAAAACCATGGAAAAGGATTTAAACTTTTGTGAAAAAATCTTAAGAAGCCATAAATTTATTCAACAGCTTCTCATAGAGGAGCCCGGTCAGAAACCAGACCGGCGCGTAGTCCAGCCTTATGACCCCTTTTACATTGAGACGGGCATGACTGTAATCCCAGGGGCAGATGCCCCGTTTTTTCAGAAACATGCCGCTCAGATACTCTGTCAGGAAAATCCCACCCGCATAGACGCTGCCCCGCACCCAGATGCTCTTTTTCCGGAGCAGCCGGGAAATGGGCGCGAACAGAAAGGCCATCCCGTAAATGGGAAACATCCAGATGGAGGAATGTCCCATTAGTTTCATCTGCCGCCGCTGCAGGGATTTCAAGCCGGTCCAGAAAATTTCCAGACACCAGCCCAGAAGGCCGCAAAAAATAAATCGTTTTTTCATCATATTTACAGTATGTACAACCCGGAAAGGGAAAATACGTAAAATGTAATTGGACTTTTTGAGAAATATGTTGTCACTTTCAACAAATGGATTGAAAAAGATAAGGCAGATCATGTACTATTTGCTATGGTGCTAAAGGTTTACTGAAAAAATATATGGACGGAATGGCGAGAGTGCGCAGCTTGTCAGACTACCGGTATGATTCAGAAGCCTGATAAATGCAGACGAAAGGGAAAATGAGGGAAGGAAGCATGAAAAAACGACATGGAAAGGCTGCTCTTGCCTGGACGTTGGTGCTGTGCACTGCGGCGGGTTCTGCGAAAATAGACGCACAGGCAGCAGGATCGCAGGCAGCGGTATCGATCGGCAATGATATGGTATCCATTGGCAATGATTATATTTCCAGGGAATACAGTATTGCAGACGGACACATTAAAACAGCACAGATAGTAAACAAGCGGATTGGAACCAATCTGGTTCCGCAGGACGGTTCACAGGATTTTGTGATCAACACACTGGGCGAAGCCGATACCGCAGAACCCGGAACACCGTCTGAAGATACAGACAAAATCACCAACGAGCCCCAGTGGGAGCTCAGTACACCGGACGCCATCTCCAAAGAAGGCTGGAGAGCGAAGCTGACCAACAGTGCCGGTACAGAATTCCCGGAGAGCGCAGTGAATACCCTGTTTGACAATGAGCTGGGCAGCTATCCGAACGAGTACACTATCAGCGGACATCCGTTTACTCTGGATATCGACCTGGGTGAAACAAGGACAATCGCGTCCATGTCCGTCAACAAGCGGCCGGGTTATCCGGATTCCAATTACGGAACCAACGGCACCATGGGCGGCTATGAGATTTGGACAAGCGCCGATGGCGTAACCTATGATAATGAAGTAGCCAAGGGCGAATTTACCGAGGCGGATTACAACCTGCATCAGGAAGGCGACCTCTACAACGTAGGCGATCTGGTATATGCCAATTTTGGCCATGCGGTAGACGCGCGGTATGTCCGTGTAGTACAGACAAGCGTAGCCATCGGAAGCGCCGAGGAGTTCACCAGCGCTGAGATTGGTTTCTACACCGGAACCTTTGAGAAGACACAGAAAATCGTGGAGCCGACGGAAGCTTTGAACAGAAGCGCCTGGAAGGTAACCATCACCAATAACGGCAGACAGGTATTTGACGACGCGCATACAGCAAGACTGATTGACGGCGATCCGAATACCAATCCGGATGAATACACCAAGGCCGGAAGTCCGTTTACAGTGGACATCGACCTGGGAAGCGTGCAGACGGTATCCTCCCTGTCCATCGACAAGCGTCCGGGCTACAGCGACGCTAATTACGGTCTCAACGGAACCATGGGCAAATTCAAGCTGTATGTCAGCGAGGATGGAACCAATTACACCTTCGCGGGAGCCGGAGAATTTACGAAAGAGGCCTACAATCTGCATGAGGAGAAGGGCCTCTACAATGTGGGCGACCGGGTTTACGCGAACTTTAAGAAGACCTATACCACACGGTATGTGCGTCTGGTTCAGGAGTCCTGCTCCATGGGCAGCAGCGATGAGTTCACCAGCGCAGAGCTGAATCTCTATGCAGATCAGTACGTAGGTCCCAACTGGAATACCGACGAGGAGTCTCCGGACATTACGCCTCCCGCCTCCAAGACCATCAAAGCCGGTGAACTGGTATTTGAGTCCGCAGAGCAGGCGGATATCGACGGCGGTAAGAAGCTGACCATCCACTATGCGCCCTATACGGTGAACGGCGTAAACTACGACATCGATCAGGTAGCCGTGCTGATGAATGATGAGCATTACATGAACACCTACCTGGAAATCGGCGTATCCGACAAGGATAAAGCGCAGATTGATTACATCGACATGGATCGCTTTGTACTTCCGGGCGACGCGAAGGGCGTGTGGTCCCATCCGGACGAGTCCAAGATTTCCTCCATGTGGATTGGCGGCCACGAGCTGATGCTGGGACAGCCGATTTACGCAAATGGTCTGTTTATGGGCTCTGAGTTCCCGGCGGCAGACACCCGGATTTCTGACAATACCACAGAGATCCGTTACTACTCCGGCAAGACCTTCACCCGTCTGGATCAGGACAACCAGTTACAGGCAGACGGAACCTTCCGCACCTGGTGGAATGTTGTCGGCGCGGCCAGAGGAACGGACACCGCTGTGGTACAGACCGATTTCTTCAGCTATATTGAAGATATTGCTACACCGACCGAATTCCGGAAGCAGTATAACTCCTGGTATGACAATATGATGAATATTACCGACGAGAGTATCGCAGCTTCCTTCTACGGAGCGGAGAAGGGTCTGACCCAGAACGGCGTAGAGCCTCTGGATTCCTATGTAGTAGATGACGGCTGGAACAATTACTACGACGGTACCTATACCGCGACGCCGGGATCCGCCCAGGGAACCACTCCGAACGTAACCGGGTTCTGGGAGTTTAACGCCAAGTTCCCCAACGAGCTGTATACCTCCAGTGCCCTGTCTGATAAATTCCAGTCCACCTTCGGACTGTGGCTGGGACCCCAGGGCGGATATAATTATTTCCAGACCTTTGGCCCGTATCTGGAGTCCCGGGGAACCGGATATGCCCAGGACGCGAAGAACGGCGGCGGATCCTGGACCAATATCTGCGTAGGCTCCGACAAGTATGTGAAGAACCTGCAGAGCCTGTTCATCGATTATGAGAACCGTTTCAACATTGATTACTGGAAATGGGATGGCTTTGCCTTAAGACCCTGTACCAACGCAAGCCACGACCATATGACCGGCGGCAATCAGAACATGTACTTTACTTCCGACCTCTGGGAGAAATGGACCGACCTGTTTGAGGCGGCCAGAGAGGCCAGAGCAAAAGAGGGCAAAGGCCTGTTCATCAACGCGACATGTTATGTAAACTTAAGCCCCTGGCTGCTGCAGTGGGTGAACACCATCTGGGTACAGGATTCCGGCGATACCGGACAACTGGGAAGCGGCGAGCGTCATCAGCAGAAGATTTACTACCGTGACCAGGTATACTATCAGCTGTACAGGCAGAACCAGATTCAGTTCCCGCTGAAGAATATCTACAACCACGACCCGATTTACGGCGTATCCGATAACAGCAAGGCAACCACAGAGGTATTCCGTGAGTTCCTGTTCGCAAACGCGGTGCGCGGTACCGCTTTCTGGGAGCTTTACTACTCCCCGTCCATCATGGATGACGCCAAGTGGAAGGTGACCACAGACGCTCTTGCATGGGCAGAAGAGAATCATGATATTCTGAAGAACGCGAAGCTCTTTGGAAATCAGCCGAAGAACGGCGTATACGGCTATTCCAGCTGGAATGGCACAGAGGGAATCATTTCCTTCACAAACCCGCTGGATTCCGAGCAGACCTATTCGCTGCAGGTAAATAACACCATCGGTGCAGATCCGGCACTGAAGAACGCGAAGGGCGTTCAGGTACAGCCCTATGAGGCAGGCGAGCTGAAAGCTCTTTCCTATGGAGATACCATCACCGTAACACTGAAGCCCCACGAGACTGTGATTCAGCAGTATGGCAGCAAGGACGCAGAGGCTCCGAAGCTTGTATCTGCCAAGTCCACCGGCGATCAAGAGCTGACCCTGAAGTTTGACGAACGCATCCAGGGCGGCACCTTCACCGTAAATGGCAAAAAGGCGAAAGCAGAAGTAAAAGAGGATTACCGCACCGTCGTACTCACCACCGACAAGCTGCCGGAGGGCGAGGTAAAGGTAGGCGTACAGAAGGTAAGCGATGTAAACGGCAATGCCACAAGCGCTGATGTGACCGTAGCCTGCTACAAGGACGGCGTTATCGCCGAAGTAGCAGCCCGCACCGATGTAAAGGGTAAAAACAACATCAAGACAACCTATGATGCTGAGACTGAGACCACATGGCTGGGCGGCGTAACTGACAGCTTGCAGGTGAAGACAGACAATCAGCTGACCGGAACCACAGATTTCAGTATTGTGACCGGCGTTAAGACCACAGCGGCAGGAACTACCCTGGTAACTGCAGGCGATGATGTGAAGCTTTCCATCAACAAGGATGGCTTTGTAGAATTCAAGGTAGGCTCCCTGACTCTGACTTCAGAGGAAAAGGTAACCACCGTAGATTCCAAGGCGACCGGAACCTTCGGTACAGACGAGTATCAGCCCACCAAGGCGACGACCGTGACCAAGGGACAGGTAAACGACGGCCAGGCACATTCCATCGCGGCTGTGCGCGAGGCCAACGGCATACTGAAGATTTACATCGACGGCGCTCTGGCAGCCTCCGCGTATGACGCAAATGTCATCAACGAGAACCTGAAGGGCGGCGCAATCACCATCGGCGGCGCAGGTTACACCGGCGATCTGGCTGCCGTGCAGGTACTGAATCGCGCGGTAGCTTATGACGAGACCTCCGCGATTCAGCCGAAGCCTCCGGTAGTGGAGGAGAACAGCCGTGAGGGCTGGACTGCAAGCGCATGCTCCGAGATGCCGGGCATGTCCGGGGACGCCAGCGCCATGGCGGCCATCGACGGCAACACAGGCTCCTGGTGGCATACCAACTATCTGGGCGGCGATACCTGCAGTGGTAAGCACTGGATCGCAGTGGACTTCGGTAAGGAGGAGACCTTTGATCACTTCCTGTATACTGGCCGTGGCGCAGGAAGCAATGGATCTATCAAGGATTACATCCTGGAGATCAAGAACGCGGACGGAACCTACACCACCATCAAGGAGGGCAGCTTCTCCGCAGACAATGCAGCAGATACAGTGGATCTGGGCAAGGAGTACAAGGGTTACGGCTTCCGTCTGACTGCAGTGTCCACACACAACGGACAGAATTTTGCGGCTGCAGTGGAGATGAACATCGGCCTGACCAAAAAGAGCGAGCAGGTAACTGCGCCTGCAATTACAGAGGGCGACGGCAGTCAGTGGAAGAAGGGCGATCTGACCTTCAAGACAGACGCAAAGGATGATACCGTTCTTGGTATCTATGTGGATGATGAGGAGATTTCCAAGGATTCCTATACGGTCAAGAACGGCGTGATCACTCTGACTGAGGCATACCTGAAGACACTGTCCAAGGGAAGCCATACCATGACACTGGTAACCAGAAACGGCGAGGCTACAGCAGACTTTGAGGTACTTTCCGGTTCCGCTGTGATTAATCCGGGCGATAATAAACCGGGCGATAATAAACCGGGCGACAACAAACCGGGTGACAATAAGCCGGGCAATGACAATACCGGTAATACCAAGCCGGGTAATAACAGCACAGACAGCACAACCAGCAGCAGCAATGGCAGCGGCTCTCACAAGGGAAGCGGAAGCTCCGGCAAATCCAACACCCAGAGTACCAATGCGGCAGCTACCGGCGACACCGCTCCGATCGCAGTATGGGCCATGCTCCTGCTGGCAGCAGGCTGCGGCTGCGCGGTTGTCTACACCAAAAGAAAAAAGAATTCCTAAATAAAAAATAGCACTTGCATATTTCCGCAGACAGGCTTATAATACGAGTCAGAAAATGGTTAATTCTTCAGGGCAGGGTGTAATTCCCGACCGGCGGTCATAGTCCGCGAGCCGATAGTTCGGCCGAATCGGTGAGATTCCGATACCGACAGTAAAGTCTGGATGAGAGAAGAAAAGGAAGCGGAATACAGGATCTGGAGAAGATCGACAGCTTTGCTTTTAAGCCCTGAGTATATACAGTACTCAGGGCTTTTTTCGCGGTTATCAAACGCGAAAACCTTAAAGAATTATCCTTTCTAATCTTTATTCGGAAAAGGAGAAATGTAACATGACAAACTTAATGCAAAGTGTAAAGGACAATCTGGCCTTTTTAGGCGTCTGCCTGGTGATTGTGGTGGCGATTTTTGTGGTAGCCGGCCTGACGGAGAAGGCTCTCCGGCAGAAAAATTCCATGGCTCGAACCAATTCCCCGGCTCGCCGGGTGGCACTGGTTGGCGTATTTTCGGCGATTGCGGCGGTACTGATGCTTTTTGAGCTGCCCCTGTGGTTTGCGCCCAGCTTCTACGAGTTGGATTTCAGCGAAATTCCGGTACTGATCTGTGCTTTCGCCATGGGACCTGTGGCAGGCGTGGCCACCGAACTCTGTAAGGTGCTTTTGAAGCTTGTGCTGAAGGGAACGACGACCGCATTTGTCGGCGACTTTGCGAACTTCGTGGTGGGCTGCAGCTTGGTACTCCCGGCTTCCATCGTATATTACATAAGAAAGAATAAGAAAATGGCCATCTGCGGCCTGGCGCTGGGAACTCTGATTATGACCATTTTCGGAAGCGGCTTCAACGCCCTCTATCTGCTGCCGAAGTTCTCTGAACTGTTTGGCATGCCCATGGACGCGATCATCGGTATGGGAACCGCCATCAACAGCAGTATTCACAGCGTCTGGACCCTGGTGTTCTTCGCGGTCGTGCCGTTCAACATCCTGAAGGGCGTGGTGGTATCCGCCATTACCATGCTGCTCTACAAGCATATCAGTCCGATTCTGAAAAAGCACTAGGTGCTCACGGAATCACTGGACAGTACAAAAGGGAAATGCTATAATAAAGCCGCAGAAACGGCCAAAAAAGCAAACAAGAGCCTCGCAGCCTCTGCGGGGCTTTTGTTTTGCGAGCAATGAGTGAAAGCGAAACCGCAAAGGCTGCTTCTTATATTTTGTTACGAAGATTTATATGAGGTATTAAGATGATAAAGGAAACATTTTCAGAGACAGACACCAGAGCCTTTGGTGAGATGCTGGGTCGGAAAGCCGTTCCCGGAACCGTTTACACCCTGACCGGCGACCTGGGCGTGGGTAAGACCGTATTTACCCAGGGATTTGCGAAGGGCCTGGGCGTCACCGAGCATGTAAACAGTCCCACCTTCACCATCGTACAGGAATATGAGGATGGCCGCCTTCCTTTCTATCATTTCGATGTGTACCGTATCGGCGATATCGAGGAAATGGACGAAATCGGCTATGAGGATTATTTCTATGGCGAGGGTGTCTGCCTGATTGAGTGGGCGGAGCTCATTGAGGAGCTGCTCCCGAAGAAGCGCACAGAGATTCTGATTGAAAAAGACCTGGAAAAGGGCTTTGATTACCGGAAAATAACCGTGGAGGAGATGGAATAACATGAAGATATTAGGACTGGACAGCTCAGGACTGGTGGCGTCCGTAGCGGTGGTAGAGGACGACGGAGTGAACAGCAATCTCCTGGCGGAGTACACGGTCAACTACAAGAAGACCCATTCCCAGACCCTGCTCCCCATGCTGGACGAGATTGCCAATATGATCGAACTGGATCTGAACGCCATCGATGCCATTGCCGTGGCAGGAGGACCCGGTTCCTTTACGGGACTGCGCATCGGTTCTGCAACTGCTAAGGGACTTGGTCTGGCGCTCGGCAAGCCGCTGGTACACATTCCTACTGTGGACGCCCTGGCTTATAATTTATACGGAACCGATAAAATTATCTGCCCGCTGATGGACGCCCGCAGAAATCAGGTTTATACCGGTATTTACGAATTTCAGGGAGACAAGCTGGTGGTGTTGGAGCCTCAGATGGCAGTCGGCATCGAAGTAATTGCAGAGAAGTTATGTATACTTGAAAAGGATGTAATTTTCCTGGGTGACGGCGTGCCGGTCTTCCGCCAGGTACTGACTGACGAGCTCATGAAGGGCGTAAGTTTCTCCTTTGCCCCGGCTCATGTCAATAAGCAGCGGGCTGCAGCGGTAGCCATGCTGGCCGTATCCTATGTCCGCGCCGGAAAGACAGAGACAGCGGCGGAGCATCGTCCCGATTACCTGCGTCTGTCCCAGGCAGAGCGGGAACGGCTGGAAAAAGAAAAAGCGGAGAAGGAAGCATGAATGAGCTTCTGATTCGCCCCATGGAGGAATTGGATTTGCCGCAGGCTGCGGCTATCGAGAAAGAAGCCATCACCCCGCCCTGGTCGGAGCAGGCCTTTCGGGAAAGCCTCGGACTGGAGCACACGATCCTGCTGGCTGCCATACAGGACGGCCAGGTGGCAGGCTACTGTGTCTGTTATCAGAGCTTTGAAGAAGGGGAAATCACCAACGTGGCCGTAAAGAAGGAGCTGCGGGGGCAGGGAATTGCCGGAAAGCTTCTGGAAAAATTGTGTTCCTACGGAAAGGAACGGGGGCTGGAGCGCTATATCCTGGAGGTACGCGCCGGCAATGAACCGGCCATTCATCTGTATGAACGGAGCGGCTTTACCCGGGTGGGAATCCGGAAGGGCTTTTATGAGCAGCCGGTGGAGGACGCCGTGATCATGGTAAAAGGTTGACATAAGATTGACAACCATTTCCACTAGGCAGAAAAAAGCGGATTATGTAGAATATTCACGTAAAATAAAAACGTAGATTCCGGTCGCGCGCCAGAGGATAGCGCGGCGGAATGACACAGGGCTGCGAAAGCGGCGGGAGGAATAAGATGCGTGAGTATAAGATGACAGAGACAAAAATTTTAACCAGACTGATTTGTAATAGCTGCGGTAAAGTCATTGCCCTGCGCGGCGGTATTCCACTGGAGGGAGTCTGTGCTGTGCGGCAAAGCTGGGGGTACGAGTCCGAAAGGGATGGAGAACAGGACAGCTTTGATCTGTGCGAGGCATGTTATGATCGCATTACCGGGCAGTTTAAAGTCCCTGTGACGCGGACAGAACAGAGCGAATGGTTATAAGATAGGAAGATTAGGAGACAGGAATGTTAGATGTATGTTTGCTGGGAAGCGGAGGTATGATGCCGTTGCCCTATCGCTGGCTGACAGCGCTGATGATGCGATACAACGGAAGCAGTGTACTGATAGACTGTGGAGAGGGAACGCAGATAGCGGTGAAGGAAAAGGGCTGGAGCTTTAAGCCCATTGATGTGATCTGCTTTACCCATTTCCACGGGGATCATATCAGCGGCCTGCCGGGGCTTCTGCTCACCATGGGAAATGCGGAGCGGACGGAGCCGCTGACGTTAGTGGGACCCAAGGGGCTGGAACGGGTGGTCAACGCCTTACGCGTCATCGCGCCGGAGTTGCCCTTTCCCATTGAATTTATCGAACTGACAAAGGCGGAAGAGGAGCTGGAGCTGAACGGTTATCATATCAAAGCATTCCGGGTCAATCATAACGTGACCTGCTACGGTTATTCCATTGAGATTAAGCGGGCGGGCAAATTCAATCTGGAGCAGGCTCAGAGCCTGAACATTCCGAAAAATTTCTGGAATCGTCTGCAGAAGGGGGAAACCATCGAGGCGGACGGAACGGTGTTTACGCCGGATATGGTTATGGGAGCGCCCCGGAAGGGCATTAAGCTGGTGTATTGTACGGATACCCGGCCTACAGAGTCCATTTCCAGAAATGCGAAGGACGCGGATCTTTTTATCTGCGAGGGTATGTATGGCGAGAAGGACAAGCAGGCGAAAGCAGTCGCCAATAAACACATGACCTTTTACGAAGCGGCCCGTCTTGCGAAAGAGGCAGATGTGAAGGAGATGTGGCTGACCCATTACAGTCCGTCCCTGACCCGGCCTGAAGAATACATGGACGAGGTACGCAAGATATTCCCGCGCGCAGTGGCCGGAAAGGACAGAAAATCCATAGAACTGGATTTTGAGGATGAAGAAAAATGAGTGAGACGATGAATACGAAAAAAGATATCTATATATTGGGAATTGAGAGCTCCTGCGACGAGACAGCGGCTTCCGTGGTAAAAAATGGCCGGGAAGTGCTCTCCAACGTGATTTCCTCCCAGATTGATCTGCATACTCTCTACGGCGGTGTAGTTCCGGAAATCGCGTCCCGCAAGCACATTGAGCGCATCAATCAGGTCATTGAGGAAGCCCTGACTACAGCAAATATGACTTTGGACGATCTGGACGCCATAGGCGTCACCTATGGTCCGGGGCTGGTGGGCGCGCTGCTGGTGGGCGTGGCTGAGGCGAAAGTCATCAGCTATGCAAAAAAGCTGCCGCTGGTGGGCGTACATCATATTGAAGGACATATTTCCGCCAATTATATCGAAAATCCGGATCTGGAGCCGCCCTTTGTGTGCCTGGTGGTATCCGGCGGACATACCCATCTGGTCGTTGTGCGGGATTATGGAAAATACGAGATTCTGGGACGGACCCGTGACGACGCGGCCGGAGAGGCCTTCGATAAAGTGGCCCGCGCCATTGGCCTGGGTTATCCGGGCGGTCCGAAGATTGATAAGATTTCCAAAGAGGGCAATCCGGAGGCTATTGCGTTTCCGCGTCCGAAATTCGAGGATTCCCCCTACGACTTCAGCTTCAGCGGTCTGAAATCAGCCGTGCTGAATTATCTGAACGGCTGCCAGATGAAGGGCGTAGAAATTAACCGGGCCGACGTGGCGGCTTCTTTCCAGAAGGCAGTCTGCGACGTACTGGTGGAGCATGCCATGATCGCAGTGAAGGAAAACGGCCTCAATAAATTTGCCATTGCCGGCGGCGTGGCGTCCAATTCCGCTCTTCGTGCGGCCTTCGAAAAGGCGTGTGTGGAGCGTCAGATCGAATTTTATCATCCGTCTCCGATTTTCTGTACGGACAACGCGGCAATGATTGGATCGGCAGCTTATTATGAATTTATCGCGGGAAAACGGGACGGTCTTGACTTGAACGCGGTTCCCAATCTGAAATTAGGCGAGCGGTAGGTAGGAGAACAAAAGATGAAAAGAAAAGCGTGTACAGCCATTGTCCTGGCAGCAGGTCAGGGAAAACGGATGGGCGGCGACGTCCACAAGCAGTTTCTGGAACTTCTGGGCCATCCGGTAGTCTATTATTCCATCCGGACTTTTCAGGAATCCCCGCTCATCGACCGGATTCTTCTTGTAACCGGCGAGACAGAAATAGACTATGTCCAATCAGAAATCGTGGAGAAATATCATTTTGATAAGGTATGTGCAGTCGCGGCAGGCGGCCATGAACGCTATGCTTCGGTCTGGAACGGCCTCAAAGCGCTTGAAAAAAGCCTGCGTGAAGAAGAAAAGGATGGCTTTGTATTCATTCACGACGGCGTGCGTCCTTTTATAAATGAAGAGATTCTGCGCCGCGCCTTTGACGCGGTAGAAGCATATCACGCCTGCGTAGTCGGCATGCCCAGTAAAGATACGGTCAAAATCGCCGACGCCGATGGTTTTGTGTCCGAAACTCCGGCCCGCAGCCGGGTATGGAATGTGCAGACCCCGCAGGTATTTGATTTCCGTCTGGCTTACGAGGCCTACGCGGCTCTGGAGCAGAGCGGCCGCAGTGATGTGACGGATGATGCCATGATTGTGGAAGCATTTACGGATACAAAGGTGAAGCTGGTGGAAGGCTCCTACGAGAATATCAAGCTGACCACGCCGGAAGATCGGAAGATTGCGGAGACATTTCTACATAATCAAATATAAGAAAACCCCGATAGAAAAACGATTCGGGGAATGGAAAAAAGCGGAGTTCTGAGAACAGGATTCTGCTTTCTATTTATAAAAAGCAAAAGGAAAGGGAAAAGTATGAAATTTTTGTTTGCATCTGACTCATTGAAGGGAACCCTGTCAAGCGACGACACAGGCAGACTTCTGGCAAAAGCGGCAAAAGAGGTATTTCCGGCCTGTATCTGTGAAGGTATCCCGGTAGCAGACGGCGGAGAAGGAACCGTAGATGCGGTCATCCGGGCGGTACAGGGACAGCAGATCCGAGTGAAAGCGCAGGATCCCCTGATGCAGACAAGAGAAACATACTATGGGAAACTGGATGAAAACAGGGCCATCATCGAGATGGCCCTGGCTTCCGGCTACGCCCTGGTACCTGCGGAAAAGCGAAATCCCCTGTATACAAGCTCCTACGGAACTGGCGAACTGATCCGTGACGCCCTCGACAGAGGCTTCCGTGATATCACCATCGCCATCGGCGGCTCCGCCACCAACGACGGCGGCATGGGCTGCATGCGCGCGCTGGGCGTCCGCTTCCTTGACCGGGCGGGGCGGGAGCTTATGGGAAACGGTTCCGATCTGGGACGCCTGGCTGCGATAGACGACAGCGGCCTGGACCCGCGGATCGCAGACGCAGTCTTTACCGTCATGTGCGACGTCACCAATCCCCTCTGTGGAGAAAATGGAGCTACTTACACCTTTGGCCCGCAGAAGGGCGCAACTCCGGAGATACTGGAACGTCTGGAGCGCGGCATGGAGAACTACCGAGATATCCTTATCCGAACATATGACATGAATCCGGATACTATTCCCGGTTCCGGCGCAGCAGGCGGACTGGGAGCGGCATTGCTGGTGTTCCTTCGCGCACAGCTGAAATCCGGAATCGAGACCGTGCTGGATCTGATAGAGTTTGACAGGCGGTTGAAAGGGGTATCTCTGGTGGTAACCGGAGAAGGATGCACAGACTGGCAGTCCTGTTATGGCAAAGTGGTACAGGGCGTCGGTGATCGCTGCCGGAAGCATAACGTACCTGCGGTAGCTCTGGTAGGCGGTATGGGTGAAGGCGCGGAGCAAATCTATGAGCATGGCATCCGTTCCATTGTTACTACCGTAAATGGCATCATGCCACCGAAAGAAGCCTTCAAAAACGCGGAAATCCTGTATTATCAGGCGGCTCTGCGCCTGTTTCGTCTGTTGAAAACAGGCATGGAACTGGGAATTTGAAGAAATTATTAAAAAAATAAAAAAAGTTGTTGACATTGTCGATTAGTGATGATAGAATACATTTTGTCGCCACGCAAGGGCGGAAACACGTCAGAGTGTGGAGAGGTATCGAAGTGGTCATAACGAGGCGGTCTTGAAAACCGTTTGTCCGAAAGGGCGCGTGGGTTCGAATCCCACCCTCTCCGTTAGTTACCACTGATACAGCGGTGACATATAAAAATCGATTTGAAGAAATCGAGCATCTTGGAGAAGTACCCAAGCTGGCCGAAGGGGCTCCCCTGGAAAGGGAGTAGGTCGTTAATAGCGGCGCAAGGGTTCAAATCCCTTCTTCTCCGCTTAGCTTTGAAAACATCAAAAAACAATCGAAAAAAGTTGAAAAAAGTACTTGACAATCGGTTGCAAACATGATAATATATCAAAGCTGACTCGCAAGAGCAAGTGTAACGAACCTTGATAACTGAACAGTGTAAAACCTTGAAAATTCTAAGAGAATAATTCAAGAACAGTTTAGTCTTAGAAATAAGATTGAACACCTTTTAACAGTAATACGGGAAAGAAATTGCTAGTTGTGATTTCTGGACC
>NZ_JBBMFE010000025.1:0-12363 GCF_040096155.1 Laedolimicola intestinihominis
GTGCAGTAATGCATGGAGCTGACTGTTACTAATAGGTCGAGGGCTTGACCAAGAGCGGAGAAAGCGGTCGTATGTAGCGGCTGTTGAAAGGAGGAGTGCTTGCACTCCGGGATGAAACAGACGGTACAGACGGTCATTTGCGAAGCAAAGGACATGAGGAAGAAGCGAAGCGAATTCCGAATGACCGGTTTCGTAGCGACCAAGACCAATAACCGCGAAGCGTCATAGGATAGAAAAATGTCTAAAAGATATGCAGTATATAGTTTTGAAGGTACAAGGAAGTACCTGAACACTTGACAAGGGTTGGGTGATCAGGTATTATGGTATCTGAATTAAATATTCCTCGATAGCTCAGTGGTAGAGCGTTCGGCTGTTAACCGAAATGTCGTAGGTTCGAGCCCTACTCGGGGAGTTAAGAAAACCTGTAAGCGTTGCTTGCAGGTTTTTTGGGATCTACAATACCGTGTTACATTGAAGCGTGAAAGTCAGGCTTTTTATAGAACAAAAAATCTTCGAAGGAAGGTACATTCTTTTTTATTGCATCAAAACAGGCAGTAATTCAGACAATAGGGAATCATTAAGAATATGATGATAGATAATTATTTTGAATAAATAAGGAAACATATTTTTTTAAATTAGGATATGAGGATAAAATAAGACCTTCCAGAATAGAAACTGGAAGGTCTTATTTCATATTGAGATTATACACAATACCAGGTGGTACATTCTTAGCAGAGCTCATCAGCCAGTGCTTCTATCTGCGCGCGGCTATCTTCGCTTAAGGCAGACAGAATACGAACGGTATTTTCTGCAAAGGTAAGCTTCTTACTGTTTTCCAGTAAAGCTTTCATACCTTTGGCAGCAGTCGGAGCCCAGGAGCCATTTTCCATAAAGGCAACAGTGCGGTTCTGGTAGCTGCGGTCGGTCAGGTGCTCGATAAAATCGCGCATGAACGGGAAAATGCCTGCATTATAGGTGATGGTAGCCAATATCAGCTTACTGTAGCGGAATGCGTCCTCGACGGCCTCGGCCATATCGGCGCGGGCCAGATCGTGAAGGATGACGTTGGGGCAGCCCTTGGCGCGGAGCTTATCAGCTAACAGATCTACCGCTTCTTTGGTGTGGCCATAGACAGAGGTATAGGCGATAACGACGCCGTCCTCTTCCGGCTGGTAGGATGACCAGGTGTTGTAGAGATTCAGGTAATATCCCAGATTTTCCGTGAGCACCGGTCCGTGCAGGGGGCAGATGATTTGAATATCCAGGGTAGCGGCCTTCTTCAGGAGATTCTGTACCTGTACGCCAAATTTGCCGACGATGCCAATGTAGTAGCGGCGTGCCTCGCAGGACCAGTCCTCTTCCACATCCAGAGCGCCGAATTTACCGAAGCCGTCGGCGGAGAACAGTACTTTGTCGCAGGTATCGTAGGTCACCATGACTTCCGGCCAGTGAACCATGGGAGCGGCCACGAAGGCCAGGGTGTGCTTGCCGAGACAGAGCGTGTCGCCTTCTTTGATGACAACCTGTCTGTCAGCATAATCCGTGCCAAAGAACTGCTTCATCATGGCAAAGGCCTTTGCGCTGGACACGACGGTGGTATCCTGATAAAGCTCCATAAATTTGGCGATATTGGCGGAATGGTCCGGCTCCATGTGCTGTACGATCAGGTAATCCGGATGGCGGTCGCCCAGAAGAGCGCCGATCTGATCCAGCCATTCCTGTCCGAAACGCGCGTCTACGGTGTCCATAACGGCGATTTTCTCATCCAGGATGACATAGGAATTGTAGGCCATGCCGTTCGGAACCACGTACTGACCCTCGAAGAGATCCACATCATGGTCATTGACGCCCACGTATCTGATATCTTTGGTAATTTCCATTGTAATACGCTCCTTTTAGTTAAGATAGGCTAATTATAGCATATTTGAAATAAGGTGTATAGAACAGAAAAGTCGAAAGAAAGGAGAAATGAAGAGAAAGTAAATAGAGTGCAGAAGCTTTTTCGTTCATCTGGATTCAGAAAAATCTGGATAAAAGAAAAAATCTGCACTCATGAACATAACGTATGATTCAGAAAAGTATTTTGGTAAAAGGTAGGAAAATATCTTTACAATACTTCCGGTTCATCTCTGCGTAGTTCCAGGTACACATGTCCCATACTTACATAGAAATAGGGACGTATCCACAGAAAACCGATGCCCATGGAACCGATACCCAGCAGGCACAGAGGCAGGAAGCCCAGCCACAGGCGCAGAATGCGGAAATACTGACCCTGCATCAGGCGGCGGCTGGTTTGCAGCGCGTCTTTGGCGGAGCAGTATGGGTCGTCCAGCAGCACAAATTCAGTCAGGCACCAGGGGATGGATACCAGTACTGCCGGGATGCAGGCGAGAACCGCATAGGCCGCCATATGAGTCAGAAGCTGAACGACTTCTGCGGACATATTTGTAATATCGATGCTGAAGGGAAGCTTCAGGTAACAATACAGCGCAGGTGCGAACCAGACCAGGGATACCGCGTAGCGGAACAGATAGGTCAGGATAAAGGTATCCGGCTGATTGCGGAAAGCATAGAGAAAGGGCCAGGGCTGTACGATGGGTTCTTTTTTGCAAAGAGAATAAAGGTAGCGGATCAGTCCTATTGTAAGGAGAGAATTCAGGATCATGACAATCAGATTCAGGATCCAGAACAGCGCCTGATTCAAAGGAAGCGGTGATTCTCCAAGACTGGTACTCTGCAAAACGATGGTCAGTGCCAGGGTAAATATGGTCAGACTGATGGTTAAATTGACTGCAAAGAAATAATTTCCCTGCAGAGTCATACGGGCCTGGCGGCGGATTTCCTTTGGTTTCATCATAAGGAGCCACCTCCTGTCATCGGAAGCTGTGTGGGCAGCTGATTATAAAGGTCGGAAATTGCTTTCTGCAAAGCATCCGGATCCATCAGCGTCTCCAGACCGAAAAGCTGAATGGCCAGATAGAAGCCGAGTACCAGAATTACCACAGTAATCAGGATAGCAAGGATAGAAACGGTCATGCCGCCTACAGCTTTTGGGGAAAGCCGGTAGCTGTCACCTTTGGACAGATGGGCGAACAGGATACTCATACAGCCAAGAGGCAGAGCCATATAGATGAAATAAATGCTGATAACCGAAAGGAGCGTCAGAACGCCGAGAATCAGAGAGAGATTCGCCATCCGGTTCGGCTTTTTTCTATAAGGATTAAAAGGTGGCTGTTGAAAATTCATATTTGGTTGTTCGGTATGATTATAGTCCATAAAAATTCCTCCTAAATAAACATGATAACATAGCTGATAATGAAAGACAAATAAATCTTACATACGGGCCAAAAAAGAAAAATCTTGAAAAAGGCGCAAGCAGGAGAAAGGTACAGGCGGTCAAGTTATGGCTTGCGGGGAAAGGTGGATTTTCGTATAATAAGAGCAGTGCCGTGACCGGAAAAGGTCAAGGAGAGACAGGAGGAACACTCTTATGGATATTATCAGGAAACTAACCGAGGAGCTGGGCGTTCAGCGTTGGCAGGTAGAGGCCGCGGTCAAGCTCATCGACGAGGGAAACACAATTCCATTTATTTCCAGATACAGAAAGGAAGCGACGGGTTCACTGAACGACGAGGTGCTGCGAAATCTGCATGAACGTCTGACGTACCTTCGCGGTCTGGAGGATAAGAAAAATCAGGTGCTGGGAAGCATCGAGGAGCAGGGGAAACTGACGGAAGAGCTGAAGGCACAGATTTTGGCTGCGGAGACCCTGGTGGCTGTGGACGATCTGTACCGCCCGTACCGGCCTAAACGGCGTACCCGGGCGACCATTGCGAAGGAAAAAGGTCTGGACGGTCTGGCGGATGTGATTCGTCTGCAGTTGACGAAAAAGCCACTGGAGGAAGAGGCGGTGGCATATCTTTCCGAGGAAAAGGGCGTGCTGACGACAGCAGACGCCATCGCCGGAGCCGGAGATATCCTGGCAGAGGCCATTTCTGATGAGGCTGACTACCGGTCCTATATCCGGAAGGCGACCTTCGACGAGGGTCAGCTTCTGTCCGAGGCCAAGGATGAGAAGGCCCAGACCGTCTACGAGATGTATTACCATTATGAGGAGCCGGTGAAAAAGGCGGCCGGACACCGGATTCTGGCCCTGAACCGGGGCGAGGCGGAGAAGGTGCTGACTGTCCGTGTGGAAGCGCCGGAGGAGCGCATTTTACGCTATCTGGAGAAGAAGGTTATTGTGCGGGACAATCCGCATACGACGCCGGTGCTGAAAATGGTGATCGCGGACAGCTACAGCCGTCTGATTGCGCCGTCCATTGAGCGTGAGATAAGAAATGAGCTGACCGAGAAAGCGGAGGATGGAGCCATCAGTGTCTTTGGCAAGAATCTGAAGCAGCTCCTGATGCAGCCACCCATCGTGGGTCAGGTGGTGTTGGGCTGGGATCCGGCCTTCCGTACCGGCTGTAAGCTGGCTGTGGTGGACGCCACCGGCAAGGTGCTGGATACGGTAGTCATTTACCCGACGGCGCCCCAGAACAAGGTGGCAGAGGCCAAGGCTATCCTGAAAAAACTGATTGCGAAATATGGTATCACGCTGATTTCTGTGGGCAACGGAACCGCCTCCCGGGAGTCCGAGCAGGTTATCGTGGAGCTCATCAGGGAGCTGCCCACGCCAGTTCGTTATGTGATTGTAAATGAGGCCGGTGCGTCCGTCTATTCCGCCAGCAAGCTGGCCACCGAGGAATTTCCCAATTTCGACGTGGGACAGCGAAGTGCCGCGTCCATCGCCCGCCGCTTGCAGGATCCGCTGGCAGAGTTGGTGAAGATCGATCCCCGCTCCATCGGCGTCGGTCAGTATCAGCACGACATGAACCAGAAGAAGCTGGGAGAGGCTTTGTCCGGCGTCGTGGAAGATTGTGTAAATAAAGTCGGTGTAGACCTGAATACGGCCTCTGCGCCGCTCCTGGAGTATGTGTCCGGTATTAACAAAACCCTGGCGAAAAATATCGTAGCTTATCGGGAAGAAAATGGTCGCTTTAGCAGCCGCAGAGAGCTTCTGAAGGTGGCTAAGCTGGGTCCCAAAGCCTTTGAACAGTGTGCAGGTTTCTTACGCATCACAGGTGGCAAGAATCCTCTGGACGCCACCAGCGTACACCCAGAGTCCTACGCCAGCGCCGAGAAGCTGCTGACTACCATGGGCTACACCACAGAAGATTTGAAGAAGGGCGGCGTTAAAGGCCTGTCCGGGAAGATTCATGATTATAAGCATCTGGCAGAGAAGCTGGAAATCGGCGAGCTAACTCTGCGAGATATCGTCAAGGAACTGGAAAAACCGGGGCGGGATCCCCGCGATGAGATGCCGAAGCCCATTCTCCGTACGGATGTATTGGAAATGAAGGATCTGAAGCCGGGTATGATACTGAAAGGAACCGTGCGTAATGTCATCGACTTTGGCGTATTTGTGGACATCGGCGTTCACCAGGATGGTCTGGTGCATATCTCACAGATTACCGATCGATATATTAAGCACCCGCTGGAGGTGCTGAGTGTGGGAGATATCGTGGATGTGAAAGTCTTGAGCGTAGATTTACAGAAAAAACGAATCGGATTGACGATGAAAGATGTAAAATAAATATCCCGACAAGAACGTAAATCCCTGCCGGGAGAAAAATAAAATAGGTTGGAGGATACGCAGATTTTTCTACTCCTCGCAGGCGGCTTTTACGCACCCGACCGGCCAACTCGGGCCTACGGCCCTCAAACAGGGCCTCCTTCGGGTGCTTGCCTAGCCTGCTCGTCCCTACGAAAAATCAGCTAACATCCTCCAACCTATTTTATTTTTCTCCCGACAGTTCAAAATCTACCGTTTTATCAAATCTATTTCTTATAAAGGATACGGATGGAATTCAGCACGCACAACATAGCCACGCCCGTATCGGCGAATACAGCCAGCCACATATTCGGGTGTCCGGCCAGACCCAGAATCATAACCGCGATCTTGATAACCAGAGCGAAAACCACGTTCTGAACCGCAATACGGTTGGTGCTGCGGGCGATGGAGATGGCGGTGGGTACAGACTCCATACTGGAGGTCATGAATACCGCGTCAGCTGCCTCGATAGCCGCGTCTGCGCCGCTTCCCATAGCCGCGCCCACGTCAGCGCCGGCCAGAACCGGAGCGTCGTTGATGCCGTCGCCCACGAACATTACATTGCCGTTCTGCTCTCGGAGCCTGGTCATGATACTCAGCTTATCCTGGGGAAGAAGCTTTGCGTGAACCTCGTCGATACCGGCCATCTTCGCTACCGCCTCAGCGCTCTCCTGGGCGTCGCCGGTCAGCATGACAGTGCGAAGACCCATTTTCTTCAGACGGGCAATGGCGGATTTCGCGTCAGCCTTCAGGGTATCGGAAATAACCAGATATCCGGCCAGCTTGCCGTCCACAGCCAGGAAGACCTCGGAGCCGTAGCCAGTGTCGATGGCAGCGTCCATAGTTATCCCATTTTCATCCATCAGCTTCTGATTACCGCAGAGTACCTTGCCTGCAGCAAGGAAAGCGGAAATACCGTGGCCTGCGATTTCCTCCAGAGAAGCGGGATTCTCGAGAGCGATACCCTTCTCCTGTGCAGCGGTTACGATGCTGACAGCGATGGGGTGCGTGGAGAACTGTTCGCAGCTTGCGGTGATGCGGAGCAGCTCATCCTCGGAAATAGTTCCGGTGGCAACCACCTTCTGAAGCTTGAAGTTACCCTCGGTCACAGTACCAGTCTTATCCATAACCACAGCGCCCAGGTTGCTCAGAGCCTCCATAGCCACGCCGCCCTTGAACAGGATACCCTTCTTGGAGCCTGCGCCGATACCGGAGAAGAATGCCAGCGGTACGCTAAGCACAAGGGCGCAGGGGCAGCTCATAACCAGGAACGTAATTGCGGTATAAATCCATTGATGCCAGTTGCCGGTCACCAGAGACGGCAGGATAGCGGTTACCAGAGCCAAAGTTACGACGATGGGCGTGTAAACCTTGGAGAACCGGGTAATAAAGCGGTCGATCTTCGGCTTGCTTGCGGCTGCATTTTCTACGGAATCCAGAATACGGGTTACCATAGATTCGGACAGCGGCTTCTCCACGCGAATCTTCAGCTGACCGGAGGTGTTCACACAGCCGGAGGTGATGTCGTCGCCGGCTTTTACAGCCACCGGAACGGGCTCGCCGGTAATCGGTGAGGTATCCAGACGGCTCTCACCTTCAATGATTTCACCATCCAGAGGAATCCGGTCGCCCGGACGAATGAGCAGGATATCGCCCACCTTGGCGTTTTCAGCCGGGATGACTTTAATATCGTCGCCCTGTACCAGATTGACGACCTCGGGACGCATATCCACAGCGTCCATGATCTGTCCGCGGCTTCGCTCTACGGCCTTGTGCTCGAAGAACTCGCCGATGCGGTAGAAGAGCATAACGCCCATGGCCTCGGGATACATGCCGATGGCAAAAGCGGCCACAGTCGCTAGGCTCATCAGGAAATTCTCATCGAAAATCTGTCCATGGGAAATATTTTTTGCGGCGGTCAGAAGCACGCCTGCGCCAAGGATCAGGTAGCCGATGACAAATACGGGCAGGGTTACGATGGCAGCGACGCCCATGTGGCTTAAAATCTCGCCGACTACGAAGAAAACCGCGCCGATGATAATGGAAATGAGCTCTTGCCGCTCTTTTTTCTCATCAGCTTCTTTGGCAGACTTTGCTGCAGCGTCTTTGGCAGCGGATTTCGGTGACGGATCACGCTCTACGATGGTGACTTCCGGCTCCAGTGCTACGCTGACACGGCGAATCTCGTCGATGAGAGCGTCCGGATTTTTGGCGGTGATGCGGAGCTGCTTGGTGGCGAAGGTCAGGACGGCATTTCCCACGCCGGGTACTTCATTGATACGCTCCTCTACCTTGGACGCGCAGTGGGCGCAATCCAGGCCATCGATGATGTATACTTTCGTTTTTGCAGATGCATTCACGGTTTTGGGAACAATTTTCACTTCGGACTCAATGGAAGAGCAGATGTGCTGCATTTCCGGCAGCAATGCGTCCGGATCAGCGGCCAGGACACGGAGCTGCTTGGTGGCGAAGGTGATGGTTGCTTCCTCTACGCCGGGCAGGGCGTTGATTTTCTCTTCCATCTTGGAAGCGCAGTGGGCGCAGCCAAGATTCTCGATGATGTAGACCTGGCGGCGTGTGTTGGCGCTGTGCTCATGATGATGCTCATGCTCTTCATGACCGTGATCGTGGCCGCAGCCACAGGAATCGCCATGGTCATGATCGTGATGATGATGTTCATGCTCTTCGTGTTCATGGTCGTGCCCGCAGCCACAGGAGCCGCCATGGTCATGGTGATGATGCTCATGCTCTTCGTGTCCATGGTCGTGCCCGCAGCCACAGCTGCACTCATCGTCATCATGTTCGTGATGATGGTGGTGCTTATACTCCTCGTGGTCATGATCGTGCTCACAGCAGCAATCGTCGTCATCATGTTCGTGATGATGGTGGTGCGTATGCTCTTCATGCTCATGATGATGTTCGTGCTCATGGTCATGATCGTGCTCACAACCGCAGCCGCAGTGCTCGTGCTCCTCATGCTCGGATACGGGATTCAATTTGTCCTTTTCCATATCTGCCATTTTATAGATCTCCTTTGAAGAATTATATTTATATATGATTAACTGTTCATATGATGATTTAACCACATTTATATAGGAATGTCAAGGGGCAATTCAGATAAATATAAGAAATCTTGCAATCACCACCGCGGTAAAGTATAATAAGACATAATTTAGGAAACCGAGGCGTAAATTATGACTTATGAGGAAGCGAGAGCTTTTATTGATGATACGGCGAAATACGGATATGTGCTGGGACTGGATACGGAGCGGGAGCTGCTTCGGCGGCTTGGAAATCCCCAGGATGATCTGAAGTTTGTGCATATCGCGGGAACGAACGGAAAGGGATCTACACTGGCGTATATTTCCACGATTCTGAAAGAGGCCGGATATAAGGTGGGGCGGTACATTTCCCCGACGATTTTTGATTATCGGGAACGGATTCAGGTGAACGAGGAATATATTTCGGAGGAAGCGGTAGCCAGACTGGCCGATAGTGTAGAGGCAGCAGGACAGGCGATGCTGGCGGAAGGTCTGCATCATCCCACGGCCTTCGAAGTGGAGACGGCCATGGCCTTTCTTTATTTTAAGGAAAAGCAGTGCGACCTGGTGGTGCTGGAGTGCGGCATGGGCGGTATGACCGACGCGACCAATGTAGTGAAGACCACGGTGATATCCGTATTTGCGGAGATCGGCATGGATCACATGGGCTTTCTTGGTAATACGGTAGAGGAGATCGCCGCAGTCAAGGCCGGAATCATTAAGCCGGGCACGATAGCGGTCAGCGCTGCGCAGCGACCGGAGGTCAGTGCGGTGTTGCAAAAGACCTGTGCGGAAAAGGACACGGAATATCGTGAGGTTCGAAAATCCGATATCAAAGATGTAAGATACGTATTTGAAAATCAGACCTTTACTTATAAGGAAGAGACGAAGCTGAAGCCCGGACTCACCGGAAGCTGGCAGATTGATAATGCGGCGTTGGCGGTGGAGGCAGTTCAGGCCCTTCGCGACTGCGGATGGAACATTTCCGATGAGGCTCTTCGAAAGGGGCTGACGGAGACTGTATGGCAGGGGCGCTTTACGACAGTGAGCCGCCATCCGCTCTTTATCGTGGACGGAGCGCATAACCGTGACGCAGCCGATCGGCTGCGAGAGACGCTGGAACTTTATTTCCCGGAAAAACGGAAGGTCTTTATCGCCGGAGTGCTGGCAGATAAGGAATATGATTATGTGATGAGTCAGCTGACGCCGCTTGCTGACCGGGTTATCACGGTCATGACTCCGAACAATCCCCGGGCGCTGGCTGCGGATAAGCTGGCTGAGGATGTGAAGAAATATAATCCGGAGGTGGAGTCGGCTGGCAGCTTAAGGGACGCGGTACACCGGGCGCGGGCCTATGCGGGCGAGGATGATATGATTCTTGCCTTTGGTTCCCTGTCTTATCTGGGCGATTTGATACGGGAAATCCGGGAGCAGCAATAAAGGAGTAAAAGAGGACGGACGATGAGAGATTTAAAAGAGCTGAGAGTGGAAATAGACCGGATTGACCGGGAGGTGGTGGCGCTTTTTGAGGAGCGTATGGGCATCTCCAAAGAGGTGGCGGAGTATAAGATTGCCACAGGGAAAAAGATTCTGGATAAGGAACGGGAAAATCAGAAGATCGAGGCGGTAAAGGCCCTGACCCACAATGATTTTAACGGTCACGGGGTGGAAGAGCTGTACAAGCAGATCATGGGTATCAGCCGGAAGCTGCAGTATCAGCTGATGGAGGAGAAGGCGTTGGGACGCCTGCCCTTTATTATGGTGGATGAGCTGGAGAAGAAAAATGTCCGGGTGGTTTACCAGGGCGTGGAGGGCGCCTATGCCCAGCAAGCCATGTTCGCATTTTTCGGTGAGGATGTGAACCATTTCCATGTGGAGCGGTGGCGGGACGCCATGGACGCCATTGCGGAGGGCATGGCGGACTACGCGGTGCTGCCCATCGAGAATTCCACGGCGGGTATTGTAAATGACAGCTACGACTTGCTGGAAGAATATGATAATTATATTGTGGGCGAGCAGATTATTTCGGTGCAGCATGCGCTTCTCGGGATGCCGGACGCGGAAATTTCTGATATCAAGACGGTATTTTCCCACCCGCAGGGGCTGATGCAGTGCGCGAAGTATCTGGATGAGCATCGGGACTGGAAGCAGATCAGTGTGCTGAATACGGCGGTGGCGGCCAAGAAGGTGGCGGACGAGAAGGATAAGACCCAGGCAGCTATCGCCAGTACACTGGCGGCGAAGCAGCAGGGCCTGAAGGTGCTGGATCAGGGCATCAACCGCAGTGAGCATAATTCAACCCGGTTTGTGATTGTGACGAATCAGCCGATTTTCCGCAAGGATGCGGAGAAGGTCAGCATCTGTTTTGAAGTGACCCATGAGAGCGGCTGCCTGTACAATGTACTGTCGCATTTCATTTTTAATAATCTGAATTTGTGCCGGATTGAGTCCAGACCCATTCCGGATCGAAACTGGGAGTATCATTTCTTTGTAGATTTTGAGGGCAATCTCAATGACAGTGCGGTGAAGAATGCGCTGCGGGGAATCCGCGAGGAAGCGTTGAATATGAAAATTCTTGGTAATTACTAAATTTTTTAGAGATGCTTTAGAAGGAGGAATTAGTATGAACCCGTATGTAATTATGACGGATACAACAACTGACTTACCCGAGGACTACATCAGGGAGCATGGGCTTTCTATCCTTTCTTTAAATTATATTCTGGATGGACAGACCTACGATCGAGAGCATCCGCTGGATGTGAAGGAGTTTTACGAGAAGATGCGTGCCGGCTCCATGCCGACCACATCTCAGGTAAACCCGGAACAGGCGAAGACTGCCATGTGCGCCTGTCTGGAAACGGGGCAGGATGTGCTTTATATCGCCTTTTCTTCGGGCTTAAGCGGCACATATAACAGTGGCCGGATTGCAGCGGAGGAGATCGCGGAGGAAGGCCTGTTCCCGGAGCGGAAGGTCGTGGTGGTGGATTCCCTGAGCGCGTCGCTGGGTGAGGGACTGCTGGTACACAAGGCTGTGATGTTGAAGGAAGCGGGAAAATCTTTTGAAGAGGTGACGGACTGGGTGGAGCGGAACAAACTTCATATCTGCCATAATTTTACAGTGGATGATCTGTTTCATCTGCACAGAGGAGGCCGGGTGTCGAAAGCTACGGCGATTCTGGGAACCATGATGAATGTGAAGCCGGTGCTGCACGTGGACGATGAAGGACATCTGATTGCGGTTGGCAAGGTGCGCGGAAGAAAGAAATCGATTTCGGCTCTGGTGGATCGCATGGCAGAGCAGATGAATGGCTTTGCGGCGGAAAATGATGTGGTATTTATCAGCCATGGGGACTGCATCGAGGATGTGGAGTATCTGGAGAGGTTGATCCGGGAGAAGTTTGGGATTACGGAGTTTCTGGTGAATGAAGTCGGGCCGACCATCGGGGCGCATTCAGGACCGGGGACATTGGCGGTCTTCTTTGTGGGGGAGCCGCGGTAACAATATAACGGACGGAAATCCGGGAGAAGCCCCGGGGAATTTTTCTTGCGAGGTGTTCGGACGTTTCACGGACACCGTGGTGCAAGAGAAATCTGCCGGGGCTTCTCCCGGATTTCCTATGTTTGCGCATGTTTCCAGCGCATCTAGGGATACCCGTAGGGTGTTTC
>NZ_JBBMFE010000026.1:0-10576 GCF_040096155.1 Laedolimicola intestinihominis
TAGTGCCTGATTTTGTCCTTCAACTACGAAGGCTTTGTTCAGGAACGAGTCGCACTTATATCCATATCGTACCCGCTGCGTACCGCCTTTTTCTGTTCCTCAATCTTCATCTTGTCGAGGTCGGTAATTTTGCGCTTGATAGTCTTGATTGCTTCGCTCTGGTCGATACTGCGGATATGCAGATTGACGATAATTCCGTTTTCAAGGTCGAGAATGTCCGAAAGCATACGGTCGTTCAGCTCCGGCGCAAGGATTTCAAGGAAGCTAACAGCACCGAGCTTGCGCCCCATGCGAAACGTCCTGCCGTCGCCAAAGCGGAACGAGGACGGGGCGATAAAGTCCTTTGTGGTAAGCCCGGACGGTACAAGCCAGTCCCAAGAGAAACGGAACGGCTCGCCCTCCGGGTGGAAAATCCCATGCAGTACGTTCAAGCGTTCCTGTCCGTTCATGGGGCGGGCGGTTACACCAAGCACCTTAAAATTATTGAGTACGTCGGTTTCGATACGGGAAAGGCGGGCTTTTGCCGCCGCAAGATTGTCCGCTTCAATGGAAAAGGTAATGTACTTGCACTTTTCCAGTCCGTTGTTGCCTTTTTCAAGCTGATTTTTAAGCATATCCGCGTACTCCCTGCGGATAGAGTTAAAAGCGTCGTCCTGCGCCGGAATTTCGATAGCCGCCTGTGCCTTTTCCTTTCTTGCACCCTGATTGATGAAAGAGAGCTGCACCGAAACGGAAGCGTCAAAGTAGTTGAGAAAATCGCACCAGTTTTCAAAAATGGCTGTCTTATCGTCTGCCTGTGCAAGCTGATAGTTAATATCTTCAAAGACAAGGCTTTTACTGTATTTCTTTTCCGTTACCCTGCAAATCCCGTCCGGGTACATCTGCAAGTAGGGAATGGTCTGTTGTGCGGTGCGGGGCTTCCCGTCGCCCTTTGCCGCCTGTATCACGGCGGCGATTTCTTTCTTTTCTGCGCGGGTCAGCTTACGCTTCACGGGATTTTTTACCGCGCGGGTCATGGTTTTTCGTTCTGCCATTGACAATAGCCGATACCTCCTTTTCCAGTTTTCGTTGTTTTTCTATGACGGCATAAAAATTTTCCGTCTGATAGGGGCGTTCCTTTGGTCGGATAAACTTTGTCTGAATGACGTTCTTTATCACGATTTCAAGGGGCTGCCCGTGTTTTTCATACATTGCCAAGAGGAAGCAGGGAAGCATAACGACAATCATTGCAAATGCCGCCATGCTTGTTCCCGCGCTGTCTTTGAGCAAAAAGAAAAGCGGTAGTCCCATAGCGAGGGCTGCCGCAAAACATATAATCTGCCGCTTTGTCAGATTAAAAGCGACTTTCGTTTTGATTTTTGATAAGTCTTTGGGTACGGGTACATACGCCAAGTGAAAACCTCCTCCTTTCGGTCTTTAATGGGCGTTAAATATTGACTTCGCAAGTGCGCCTGTTTTGAATAGGGAGAAGCACAAAATCACGGTGTAGGCTGCAAGGGAGAAAATCGCGCTGTGCAGGTTGTCCGCTACAATCATGCTGCCAACCAAAACCGCATAAATGCCGACGCATATCATTATGAGGAAGCCTTGAAAACCGAGGGCGAACAGGGCTTTTAAGTAGTTGTTGCCTATCTGCCCCCACTCTCTGTTGGTCATAGTTGCAAACGGGATAGGCGATACCGAACAGTAAAGGTAAATTTCTATCATTCTGCCGTACAGGATAACCGTGATAAGCACCGACATGATTTTCATGCAAAGGCTCACAAGGCTTGTTTCCATAACGAGCAAAAGCAGTTCGGGGATTTCCATAGCGTCAAGTCCGGCTTGCATGGACGAGAGGGCGGCGTCAACGTCGATATTCGTATTGCCGCCGATCACGCCCGCTGCGCCGGAAACAACGTGCTGCGCCATATCGAACACCGCCATAGTGATAGTAAAGGTGTGGGTAACGAGATACACCGCTACCCACGCCTTGAAAAACCACTTAAAGAACATGAACGTGTCAATATCGTGCATATTGTTCTTTTCCGTTACCATGCTGATAAGCTCCACGCATAGAACGTAGGTAATGACAAGCCCCGCAATGGGTACAATCACATTTTCCGACAAACTCTGTATCATGGAAAATATGCCTGCGTTCCACCCCTGCGGGGTTTGTCCTACCTCTGCGGCGATAGTTCCGACTTTTTCGTTTACGTCCCCGAACATAGTTGACAGATTACCGTTAATGGCTCCAATGAGGATTTCCTTTATCCATTCGTTAATCGCGTCAAGTATGCTCTGCATAGGCTAACCCCGCCGCTTAACCGAACAGGCCGGAAAGCAGAGGTACAAGGGTGCCACCGATAAGGGCAACGCCGCCGCCCGCCATGAGCTGTTTTATCCCCAATTAGGTGTAAAACTCTGCTCGATGGCGGGCGGCGGCGTACAAAAAATCTATATGGTGTTGTTAAGAGAACCGTCCCGGCGGGACAGGTCAGGCAGTGACCTGTTCCACCTCCGGGATGGGTTTGAGATTAAAATGAATTTCGATAGAAATGTGTCTTGTTTTATCTTCGTCAATGCGCTCATGCACGACGATTTCTTTGATTAAGCGGTTAAGGGTGGCTGCGTCCAGCTCTGTGATGTTGGCATATTCCTGAATGGCTTCCACCCATTGTTTTGCGTCATTGGCAAGCTGGGCTTCATCGGACAGCCGCTTTCTGCCCTCGGACACTTTTGCTTTAAGCTCCGTCTGCTCGGTCTGTGTCTTTTCCAGCATGGTGTTGAAATTCTGCTCACTGATACGCCCTGCAATCATATCCTCATAAAGCCGCATGACCATTTTATCCAGAACCTCAATCCGTTCCTCGTCCCTTGTAAGGGAGCGTTCCATTGCTTCCCGCTGTTCCCGCTGCTCGGCTTCACAGGTATTGGTCAGGCGGTCAGCAACCGCTTCCCCGTCCATCAGGGCAGCTCTGGCACATTCCCGGATTTTCCGCAGCACATGGCTGTAAAGGGTGTCATAGTCAATCCGGTGCTGGGTGCAGTGGTTCTTTCCAAAGGCATTGTAGGTCTTGCAGGAGTAAATCCGCTGGGGATGTTTTGCGTTTGTGTAGCGTATCGTCAGCGACTTCCCACACTCGCCGCATTTTATCAGTCCGGCAAACAGGCTGATTTCATTGGTCTGCCCCGGACGCTGGCGGGATTTCAGCTTGTTCTGCACAATGTCAAAGCTCATGCGGTCAATCAGCGGTTCATGCTGTCCCTCCACCACAATCCAGTCCTCCGGCTTCTTTTCCCCAATCGTGCCGATTTTGAAACGGTAGTCTTTTTTCTGGGAAGCAATCGCCCCGGTGTAGACGGGATTCATCAAAAGGTCTTTGATAACGGAGAAGTCCCACATATACCGCCCGTTTTCCGGGTCTTTCTTTTCCCATTTGGTGCGGGTATTGCGAAGCCCCCGTTCCCGGTTCCACCATGTGGGGCAGGGGATTTTTTCTTCCTCCAGCCGTCTGCGGATATAGTTCGGACCATGACCGTTCAGGGCATATCCGAAAATCAGCCGCACAATCGGGGCGGTTTCCTCGTCAATGAGCAGATGGTTTTTGTCCTCTGGGTCTTTCCGATATCCAAACGGGGCAAGACACCCGGTAAACTGTCCTTTCTGCGCTTTCAGAAGATAAGAGGAATGGACTTTCTTGGAAATATCCTTGCTGTACATCTCGTTCAGGATATTCTTGAACGGGGCAATATCGTTGTTATCCCGCAGGGTGTCGATACCGTCATTCATGGCGATATAGCGGACACCGTTTCTTGGGAAAAAGTCCTCAATCAAATGCCCGGTTTGCAGATAGTTACGCCCCAGTCGGCTGAGGTCTTTCGTGATGACAAGGTTGATTTGCCTGCGCTCAATGGCTCTCAACATTCTCTGTAAATCAGGACGCTCCATATTAAGACCTGTGAAGCCATCGTCCTGATAGACTGCCACAACCTCCCATCCCTGCTTTTCGCAGTATTTTTCCAGCATATCACGCTGGTTTGCGATACTGGCACTTTCGCCTTGCAGGTCATCGTCCTTTGACAGTCTGCAATAGACCGCTGCACGATAACCCCCGGCAAGTGCCGAACCGATTGTTCTGTATTCCATTTCGTTCATCATAGCCATTTACCCACACAATCCAGACGGTATCTGGCTCTTTTGAACCTCATCTTCATTATAATTCAATTCTTTCTTTTTAGCAAGATATTCTTTTGTATTTGTCTTGCCGTATTTCTGGGAAATCAGGCTGACGAACACATCGGTGGCGTCCAGCTCCCCGTCAAATACAGTGGTCACATGAATCTCTGTTTTGTTTTTTGCCATAGGCAGTTATCCTCCATACATGAAAATAGCCAGACAGAGGGTGTCGGCAACGAAGTCCGGCAACGGGCTTCAAAAGACCTTGCAAACAATCTCAATCTGGCGATGGTTACTATTTATACTTTTCTTTTATTTTTCTGTTGTTTTGGTTGTCATAGGGGAGAAAAGCCCGCAGTTATGGGTTTTTCCCCGGCAACCGGCTCGGCAACGGGATAGCAACGAAGTCGGCAACGGGCTGTCATTTTCAGAATGGAAGCTCCATCTGCTCCGTGACCTCCACAAAACCGTCCATAGATTTTTCGGGCGGGTTGTCGGTGTCCGTTGCCGGGATTTCACGCTCCCAGCCCTTTTGTCTGCCATATTCCGCAAACATTCTTGGATTGGAAAAGTAGTTCCACCCGGTAATGCACTGGTTCATTATCTCGTTGATTTCCCGGATTTCCCATTGCTTCGGCTCGTCAAAGGTGTGATTTAAGGCTTCCTTGTAGAGCTGCTTGGAACAGACCGTTTCCCCGGTGTACTTATCAAGGTAAGCCTGTATCATCCCGGCTTTGGTGTCCTCCGGCATAAAATCCCGCTGGTGTTCTTTGAGATACCGCTGCATGGCTGGGCTGAATGACAGCTTGTACCTGCCGCTTCGGTAAATCTCCATTGCTTCCGCCCACATCTGGCTGATATAGGCTCTGGAAGCGGCTTCGTCCTCCAAAATGTGAACCTCGGCTTGCTCCGGGTACACCATGACCGGGATAAATCGGCGGTTGCCGGAACGGTCAAGGGGGAGAAAGTCAAGGGCGTTGGAAGTACCGCCGAACACGCACTGACGGGGACGGTCTGCCGGGTGGGTTTCATAGGGTATCTTATAAACCTCTTTCTGTCGGCTTAGAAAAGACTTGATTTCCTCAATGCTCTTGGCATTGGCGGTTGCCATCATTTCCGACATTTCAATTATCCAGTGACCTTGCAGCTTGCGGTACACGTTATCATCGTCCAGCTTCCGCAAATCATCGGAAAACCACTCGTCCCGGACTGCCAGCAGACGGAAGAAGGTGGACTTGCCAGCCCCCTGACCGCCTACCAGACACAGCATGATTTCAAACTTGCTTCCGGGCTTAAATGCCCTTGTAATCGCCCCCAAAAGAAACAGCTTTAGGGCTTCATAGGTGTAATCGTCCACATCCGCCCCCAGAAAGTGCCGCAGACAGAAGCGGATGCGCTCCGTCCCGTCCCATGCAAGGCTGTTCAGAAAATCCCGGATGGGGTGGTACTTATTCTCATTCGCCACAATCCCGATGGCGGTTTCAATCTTTTTCTCACTGGTCAGCCCGTAGGTTTCCTCCAGATAGAGAAGCAGATACTTCATGTCTGTATCGGTCAGGGCGGTGCTTTCTCTGTGGAAGCCGATGGGCTTTATGATGTCCTTGCGGTCGGTCAGGATGTTGTATGCAATAGCCCCGGAAAGCAGAGGGTCACGCTGGAATACGGTCAGGCAGTTCCGTATGCTCTGACGGACACCGCCTTTCTCGGTAGTTTCCAGCCCCGTCTTGATTTCCTCAACGCTCTGTGGCGGCTGCATGGCGTTCATGGTGTTTTTTAGTTCTTGCTGCGTCTGCGGCTGCAAGCTCTGCCATTCGCTGTTCAAGCTGTATCACATCCTTTCCGTAGTCCGTAATCAGTGAAGCGATTTCCTCCGTATCCCCAAACAGCAGCACATCCAGCAGATATTCCACATGGGCTTGCTTCTGCAAGGCTTCCACGAACCGGGGATGAAACGCTTCCTCCGGGGAGTGCGGGGCATAGTCGGTTTTCCATACCCGTAAGAGGTGTAGATAATCGGCAAGGACACGGAAGCAATGTGCCTTTGCTTCCCGGAACTGTTCTTCCGGGGATTTCTGCCGGGGCTTGGGCTTCCTTGCCCTGCCCGGTGGCTTCCAGTCCTCATAGGCAAGCCCGAAGTCACTCGCCAACTGTGCGGCGGCTTCCTTTTTCCCCAGCCCGTACAGGGCAGCTACAAAATCAATCACATCCCCATCTGCACCACATCCGAAGCAGTGGAAACGCTTGTCCAGCTTCATGCTGGGGGTCTTATCGTTGTGGAACGGGCAGCAAGCCATCCCGTTTCTGTTTACCCGGATTCCGTAATGCTCCGCAGCCTGTCTTGTCGTAACGGACTGCTTCACAGCTTCAAATACATTCAAATCAATTCCTCCTTGTAAAAAAGAAAAGGCACTTATCATTCTCAATCTGAAAATGGCAAGTGCCTGTTAAAGTTCCATATCCTGTTGTTTGTGTTTCGTCTGCGCCGGGGCGTTTTTCTGTGCTCTCTTCTCGTCAGCCTTATCCTGCAAGACTTCTTTGAGGGGCTGCTTCTTGGGCGGCTCTTTGCTTTCCTCTGTGCCGGGTGTGGCTTTCCGTACCCAGTAGCGGATGTCCCACAGCTTCTTCAAATCTTCCTGCACCTCGGTCAACGGTACTTTCAAGTCTGCGATTTCGTCCACAAGCTTCGCCTGTTCCTGCAAAAGCTCCTTTTTCGTGCTGTCCTTATCGTCCGGGTGCTTGGCAAGGTAGGCACTGGCTTTCTCAAACCGGGCAACCTCCGGGTGTTCCTGTTTGAATTTTTCCTTTGTTTTCTTAAAAAATATCTTCTGGTACTTCTCATAGACAGCCTTACATTCTTTGCAGTCTGTCCGGCTGGCAAGAATCCCGTCAATCACTTTGCTTCGGGCTTCCTTTGGCTTCATCTGATTGCGGTAATCTGCGGCTGATTTCCCGGAGGATTCCAGAAATGCTTCTAAGTCCTCCACAGTGGAAAGCCCCTTTTGCCGGAGATAGGACAGGGCTTCGCTGACTGCCTTTAAGTCCTGTGAAGTCCCCCGGTTCTGTCCAGCCCTTGTCCAGTCCTTCCGTTCTTCCTTTCGTATCGCCATATACTTCATCAGCAGATTGGGAAGAAGTGTCGCTTCCTCCGCCGCCTTTTGTGCAAGCAGCTCTTTCCGTTTTTCGCCCAGCTCGGTAATCCAGCCTTTGAGGTTTTGGATAAGCTGCCGGATGGACTTCATCAGATTGTTGGCAGCTCTGATTTCCCGGTTCAGGTTTCCGATATTCGTCTGGATACCCCGCTTTTCCATCTGCCGGACAGCAGCTCCCTCATGGACAGTAGGGACTATATCAAGCCCCTGTCTGGCATAGGAACGCAAGTCCACACGCTCCGGGCGGTCATTGGCTTCCAGATAGCGGTTCTGGATGACCTCCCATTCATGCCGCCAGATTTCACAATACTTCTGGTCGTTCCAGTCAACCGTATCCTCCTTGTGGCTTTTCCATCTGCCGGACGGAAGTTTGATCCGTTCCCCATTCTCGTCAAGGTCATAAACCTTGCGGCTCTTGGGAAGCCATTTCCCATGTTCGTCCATTGCCCTCATAGTGAGCAGGACATGGGCGTGGGGATTGTGTCCCGGCGGATGGGGGTCATGGATTGCAAAATCAGCAATCATGCCTTTGGAAACAAACTGCTGCTCACAAAACTCCCGTACAAGGACAGCGTACTGGTCAGGCGGTATCTCTCTGGGAATGGTAAGCACCCACCTCCTTGCAAGCTGGGAGTTCCATTGTTTTTCCACAGCTTCGGCGGCGTTCCATAGGGTATTGCGGTCTGCATACTCCGGCGGAGCATTTGCCGGGAGCAGGATTTCATTGTGGACGATACCACGCTTTTCCGGGTAGTGCTTCACTTGCTGGTCGTATTCACAGAACAGCTTTTCGCCACTCTGGTAAGCAGCGGCGGCAACCGCAGACTGCCGCTGGCTGCGCTGAACAATCGTGATTTCGTTGTGTGGACAGGGCATTTCGTGTTCCTCCTTTCGCTAATTGGTGGACGGGGTGGCGTTTTACCACCTCATTTGGGGCAGAAAAAAAGCAGGAGACCTTTTTCAGATTTCCTGCTCGGTGTGCCGCTATGTGGGCGGCGGGTATTTAATTGTAAAAGTTCGGGGCAAGTTGACCCGATGTGAAGCTGACAAACTGGAAGTTATTTTACTTGCGTTCTATAAATCCTATGATTGAAAAAATCAATCCTACAATCCCAATTCCGATAACGAGCAGCCCCATTCCTGATGAGCAAAGAGAAATTATAATGGCAAAGAGTAGTATTGCAATACCTAATCCAATTTTCTTCATTGTAAATCCTCCTTTACAAATGCCGATTTGTTGTCATCTTCATTATACTTCATTGGCTATCGAAAAGATAGCATATTTTATGAAACTTGTCGGCTGGGAACAGCTTGCAACGCAAGGTGTCCCCAGATGGCAAGTCCACAAAAGGGTAGCTGGCGGCAGCCAGCGCAGGGGAAGCGTAGCGTCCCCTGTTTGATTTGGAGCAGACCATAACTGCGGAAAATCACAGCCCTCCGGCGAGGAGCCTTCGGAGAACGCAATGCACCAACCTCTGGGTGGTGTATAATTGCGCCCTTAGTAAACTAAGGGGTTTCCGGCTTCTCCCGTTCCAGCAGTTTTTTCAATAGTTCCTGCGTGTCCTGCCTGTGAAAAATGAGTTTCAACAACAGCATGACATCATCATCTGTCAGGCGTTCCGGCTCTTGCAGAAAACTTTCCAGCATACCGCCACGAGTACAGAGCCGGTGCGTCCGTTCCTTTCGGGTAAGCTGCTTTAACTGGTGCTGCAATGCCTTTTCATCATTGATGGCTTTCCGCAGTTTCTTTTCGCTTTTCTCCAACTCCCGGTTGAGCTTTTCCAGCTTTGAGGTATCAGGCAAGGGCAGCGTCCTCCTTTCCCGGTATCAGCACATAAATCCGGTTTGGTTCTCCAACGCCCTGACGCACCCGCATGATAAGTCCGGCGGTTTCCAGTTCATTCAGAGAACGCTTGACCGTCATGGGACTGCGGGACAGGACTGCGGCAATGGCTGTGACAGGGAAGCAGACAAACAGGATTCCGTTCTCGTCCTCCTGACCTTTGGAGAGCATAGCGTCCAGCATCCGGCAGTACATGACCTTTGCGGTGCTGCTGACTGGAAATCCTGTCAACGCTCTGGGAAAGGGCATACAGGGCGGCAATGGTGTGTCTATCGTCATAAATTCAAAATTCATTCGGTGTGTTCCTCCTTTTTCTTTGCTCGTTTGGATAAATAACGGGGGCAGTCAATCACAACCGCCCGGAAGCTCTGCTTGCACCCATGCTGGCATTTCCGGCATAATTCGTTGTAAGTGACACGCCCCCGGTCATTGAGGTAAAAGGAAAGCTCCTGTTTCCTCTTTTTGCTCATTCTCGGCATATTGCGCTTCCTCCCGTTTTTGTGTATGGTTTCGGGGCGATTTTCGGAAAAATTACAGCCATAGAGCCGCCTAAAATCTCCCGAAGTATCAGCGATAGGGTAGACTATCCCCCTATCAGATTGTCGTGTTTCGGTATCATTTCGGTGTCAGTTCGCCAGTTCTCCCCGGTGTCGTTCCTCCCCTGAATCTCACAGCGGCGTATCGCTCCCTTTGGTACGCTCGTTTCGGTCAGGGTTCCTCCACATCCCTGCCAAAAGTCATGGCACTACATCGCCGGGGAAGCATATCCCACACAGGCTGGTCATTCGATTGGAATAATCCATCGATGAACTACCTGTATCATAGAACATTTTTGTGCCCTGTGCCGTATGTCCACAAAGTAGGAATTAGGAGTAAAAATCAGAAATTTCCACGATTGCGGAAAGTGTGATATAATCCAGTTAAGCGGCAGCAATGAAACCGCCGGAAAGGAGTGTGCGCCCATGAAAGGAGCAACAAGCATACAGGAACGCCTTTGGGAACTCCGCAAGGACAAAGGCTTAAATCTGGAAGAACTATCAAAGCTGACAGGCATTTCCAAATCAGCTCTTGGAAGTTATGAAAAAGAGGATTTTAAGGAAATCAATCATGGCAACCTTATCACGCTGGCAGACTTCTATGGGGTCTCTGTTGATTATCTACTGTGCCGGACAGAGAACAGGGAGCAGATCAACACACCATTGACGGAGCTGCATTTGAATGATGAGATGGTGGCACTGCTGAAAAGCGGTCGGATTAACAACCGTCTGCTCTGTGAGCTTGCTACACATAAAGATTTCATCAAGTTTCTTGCAGACATTGAGATTTATGTGGACGGGATTGCTACCATGCAGATTCAAAACCTCAATGCACTTGTCGATACCGTCCGGCATGAAATCATTGAACGGTATCGCCCAGGCGAAGATG
>NZ_JBBMFE010000027.1:0-7907 GCF_040096155.1 Laedolimicola intestinihominis
TCGCGACAGCTTCTATACTTTATCACGGGTGCAAGAGAATGTCAACACCTTTTTTTTAAATTTTTAATATTTTTTCTACAGAAGGTACAATTCCCGGCTCCACAGATGAAAAAAGCCTGTTTTTCCTTGATTTTAAGCCATTTTTACAAGCTCAGCCAATTCAGGAGCAGATTGTTGCGGTAGAGCCAGGACAGGATACTGCTCTGGGCAGTCATTTTTAGGAGCTGGCCGCCGACACTGGTGGACGCACATACGGTGATGACCACAAAGAATATCCAGACCAGCACCACGCCCTCCGCGAAGCCCAGGAGCAGACCGGCAGTTTTGTTGAGGCCGTGGAGGATCGGCAGGTGGGACACAATGCCAAGGGAGAATACGATACCGCGGATCAGAACGCCTGCCAGAAGCAGTGCAATCAGGAAGGCGGCCCAGCGCAGGATCTCGTCTGCCAGATAACCGCTTACCGCATTTTCCATACCGAGAACGCGAAGCGCGTCAAGTAATTCCATGTCGCTTCCTTCTATGCTATTCTGAAGGAAGCCGTACAGACCGGTGCTTTCTTTCAGGAAGACATGAAGATAGGGCGATACCACCGAGGTGATAATCAGGGTCAGCGCCAGGCTCAGCACGCCTACGATTTTGCGAATGAAGCCTTTGTGGTGTCCGTCCCATGCGGATAATATGATAAATAAGCCTACTGCGGGCAGTAACCAGTTCATAATATTTCTCCTTTGTTATGATAGCAGAGCGCCCCGGCATCTGTTTTTGCCGAGGCTCTTTTACTTTTCTTTATGACTATTACCGTAAGCGGATGGTTTCCGTCCGGTCTGAGAATACCAGGACGAATTTATTCCGTCCATTTCCCTTATATAGATCCGCAATGACGCTGTCGAAAGAGCCCTTGTATTTCAGGACACCCTTTTCGCTGTAGATCTCGCATTCATTTTCATTATATAAAATCAGATATTTGCCAGACAGTTTTACCTGACTGTATTCCAGGTCCGTCTTCCGGAACAGGATCTGTCTGCCAGAGGCATCGTAGAGATCCACCTGATATCTGCCGGTTTCCTCTTCCGCCTCCTCAATAGTATCGTCGCCCAGCGTAACGATGCCGATACGACCGTCCCCCCAGAAAATACTTTCTATTTTAGAATCCACAGTGACTGTATTTTTCTCCTCCGGAATCTCCGCGCCTTCATAATAGATGATACTCTGATCGGAAATGGCCGCGCAGGTGGATTTGCCGATGTATTTGACCCGGGGGATGACCGTGTCCGCGTACACCTTGGAAGAAACGATTTTGTCCACAAAGTTGCTTCCTACGGAACCGAAGTTGTAAAATACCACGCAGCTGGCCGCCGCTCCCTCCTGTACCTGCAGATAGGACACCGCCAGCTTGGCTCCGTCCGGGGAAATGCCGATGGAAATGGGCTGGCCGGTCTCATCGAGACTGCAGCGGGATTCTGCCAGCTTGTTGCCTTCTTTATCATAGAGATAAATCCAGGATACAGTGCTGTCGTTCAGTAAAATAGCTGTTACGCCCTGGGCGGAGACGCTGATCTGCTGGATCGGAAGCAGGGTGCTGATCTCGGTGACCGCGCCCTGAGCGTCAAAGACGTATACGGTGTTGCCCTGTTGATCCGCTACGGCGACCGCGCTCTGGCAGATATCCACCATGGGATTCTGCATGTTGTAGGTCTGGCTCCAGATGGCTTCGTTATTGGAACCGATGCAGGAAATGCCATCCCTGCTGTATTTCAGAAGCTTGCCATTGTATTCTGTATACAAAGTATTTACGGTGCTGCTATGTTCCACTGTCGCTGCGGTCTCATAGGTGGTGTAGGTCTTGTTCCGAGACCAGACGTTGAACACCAGGCAGCCGCACAATACGACGACGGCTCCAATCAGGTATTTCGCGCTTTTTCCTGCCCGATGCCGAAGCAGTTTTTTCTTATAATCCTTGGAATCGCTGTCCTGCTCCTGGTAGGGCGGCGTATCATAAAGCTTTGTTATATTGGCCATGGGCTGTTATCCTTTGCAATCCTGTGACTGTCCGGCGCTTTCTCCGGCATTCCGGGCTATGTCTCTTTTTATGCTATGATAGCACAGATCCATTAGGGAAGCAAAAGTTTTTGTCCCTCCAGTATCCGGTCACTGTCCTCGATACCGTTCAGGCTGCAGATGGCATCGATTTCATCGTCGCGTCCATAAATCTGGCGACTGATTTTCAGGAGGGTATCGCCCTTGCGGACGGTGTAGCTCTCCGGGGTGGAGGTGACTGCTTCTGACGTGGCAGGCGCGGCTGCTGTGTCATCCGCTGATTCTGCCTGGGTATTGCCCTGCTCCTGGGAATCCGCTGCATTATCTGCCTCCTCTGTAGCTTCTGCCAAGTCTGCTGAATCCGCCTGTTCCGGCGCAGCCGTTTTCCCGTCTGACTCCGCGTCCTCCACCGTTGTTCCGACCCGATTTTCCTCAGCCGCAGTTCCATCCTGAGCCGTCCCGTCTTCAGCCTGTCCCAGATCCGCATAGGCCGCTTTCAGCTCCGTGTCCTGCTGCTCCAGCGAATCCGTCAGTTCCCGCAGGGCTGTCTCCAGTCCGGTCATTTTCTCATAATTATTGATGAGAGTAATTCCGATAACCAGCACCACCATCACCAGAAAGGTACTGGCCATATACAGGAAGGTCATGACCCGCTTCTGGCCGGATGCCTCCCTTTTCTCCTGCACGATGGTCCGAAAGCTCTTGATGGCCCGATCCTCAAAGTGTTCTTTTTCGTCGATGCTTTCGCCATCCCCTGTCTCAATCATGTAGCGCTGCATGGCTTCGTTGCGCTCATAGAATATCGTATAGCCACGCTGACGCGTCAGTTTTCCATTTTCATAGGCAAAGAAATCTGCTGCCTCGTCCGAAGAGTCCGACACCAGCAGCACCTTGTCCACACCGCCGAAATAATTCACATGAATTTTCAGAAGCTCCGGACCAAGCTCCATGGGATAGCCGGGCAGGGAAAGATACCAGCCCAGGATGTCCAGATCCGCGAAGTACTCCTTCATGGCTCCGTACACTTCCGCCCAGATCTCATCGGTGAAGGGAATGCCGTTTTCTGTGTACTCCAGCTTCTTCAGGCCCACAGCGCCCCGGATGAACAGATAGGGAAGCCCGTCCATCTGCTCGGTATGGCCAAGCAGTATCGCTACCCGGCTGTTCAGCGTCTCCTCTCCCGCCAGCCGCCGCAGATAGGTAATCACATAATCTTCTATATATATTTTACGTCTGTCCTCCGGATCGCCTATCTGGCGCACATTTTTCGGCAGCTCAATTTTCCGCTCCGGCCCCGTTTCTTTCGCATTTTCTCTGTAAACGAACTCAATCATACACTCACCTCATTACCGCTGTTTTCTCATGAATTTGAGCATCCCGGACCGCCCCGGGGGTAATTGCCCGCTCATTTTCTGCATGGTAACACAGACCGGGCGCGAGGTGTGGCGGATGGTGTCGAGGGATTCGGAATTTTTTTCGACAGTCTGGAAATAGAATCCCGCCTGTATATCAGGTGATTTCCTGTTTGTACAAAAAGGCAGACGTCCTCTTCGAACGCCTGCCTCTGTAAACTTACACTATTACTTTTTCCTTATTTCAGCCAGTCTTTGATCTGCTCGTATACGCCAGCGCCATCCAGCTTGTACTTCTCAAGCAGCTTTACTGCCGGGCCGGACTCGCCGAATACGTCATATACACCGATCTTCTTTACCGGAGTCGGAAGCTTCTCACTAAGTACGTCGCAAACAGCGCTGCCAAGGCCGCCGATCACAGAATGCTCTTCTGCGGTTACTACCTTGCCGGTCTTCTTCGCGGACTTCAGGATGATCTCCTCGTCCAGCGGCTTGATGGTGTGGATATTGATTACCTCTGCGGAAATGCCCTCTGCAGCCAGCTTCTCAGCTGCTTCCAGAGCGCTGTTTACACACAGACCTGTCGCCACGATAGTCAGATCGGTACCCTCTCTTAACAGGATGCCCTTTCCGATCTCAAACTTATAGTTTGCTTCATCATTGAATACCGGAACTGCCAGTCTGCCAAAGCGCAGGTATACCGGTCCCTCGTACTCAGCTGCTGCCTTTACAGCTGCTCTTGCTTCTACGTCGTCTGCCGGGTTCAGGACAACCATGCCCGGAATTGTACGCATCAGAGCGATATCCTCGTTGCACTGATGGGTAGCTCCATCCTCACCTACGGAAATTCCTGCATGAGTAGCGGCAATCTTCACATTCAGATGTGGATATCCTACGGAATTACGAACCTGCTCGAACGCACGGCCGGCAGCGAACATTGCGAAGGTGCTGCAGAACGGGATCTTGCCTGTAGTAGCAAGACCTGCTGCGATACCTACCATATTGCCCTCTGCGATACCGCAGTCGAAGAAGCGATCCGGATATGCTTTCTTAAATACGCCTGTCTTGGTTGCGCCGGCAAGGTCAGCATCCAGTACCAGAACGTTCGGATTCTCAGCGCCAAGCTCCTTCAGCGCGTTGCCATAGCTTTCTCTTGTTGCGACCTTCTTTACTTCTGACATAATGCTTCACCTACCTTCTCCAAATCTGCCATTGCGATTGCATACTGCTCATCGTTCGGAGCAGAACCATGCCATCCTGCGTTGTTCTCCATGAAGGAAACACCCTTGCCCTTTACTGTCTTCATAATGATAGCTGTGGGCTGACCCTTGATGGTCTTTGCTTCGTTCAGAGCCATACGGATCTCATCGAAGTTGTGACCGTCAATGTTGATTACATGGAAGTTGAACGCTTTGAATTTATCATCGATGGGATACGGGGAGTTTACCTCGCCGATAGGTCCGTCAATCTGAAGATTGTTGTTATCTACGATGACGCACAGGTTGTCCAGATGCTTCGCGCCTGCGAACATGGAAGCCTCCCATACCTGACCCTCCTGGATCTCGCCGTCACCCAGCAGTGTGTATACACGATAGCTGTCGCCGGATACCTTTGCGGAAAGTGCCATGCCGACTGCTGCGGAGATTCCCTGTCCCAGAGATCCGCTGGACATATCAAGACCCGGCGTGTGCTGCATACAGGGATGTCCCTGAAGATGTGAGCCTACGTGTCTTAAGGTAACCAAATCCTCCTTCGGGAAAAATCCTCTCTCAGCAAGAACGGAATACAGACCCGGAGCTGTGTGACCCTTAGAAAGTACGAAACGGTCTCTGTCTGCCTTCTTCGGATCCTTCGGATCGATGTTCATCTCTTCAAAATACAGATATGTAAACATGTCTGCTGCTGACAGAGATCCGCCCGGATGTCCGGACTTTGCGCTGTGAACGGCAGTAACGATATCCTTGCGGACTTCATTCGCCGTCTTCTGGAGTTCTAAATTCGTCATGTTTGTCCCACCTTTTATAAAATATTGTAAAATAAAATCTGCTTCTTATAGTATACCGAGACTTTCAGAGTCGGTCAAGCTGTTCTTTGTGAATTCCTGTCGTTTTCTGTCCGTTTTCATTGCTATTCCGCTCCTTCACAGCAACACGCTTCGCGGAACAGCATCCTGTAAATAGCAATCGGCTTTCCTACAGTTCTACCCGCCCCTCCAGCGCCCGGAGCAGTGTCACCTCATCGATATATTCCAGATCTCCGCCCACCGGTACGCCGCTGGCAATCCGGCTGACCTTAATTCCGGTCGGTTTGATCAGCTTACTGATATACATGGCCGTCGTCTCCCCCTCCAGGCTGGAGTTGGTGGCGATGATGACCTCTTCCACATCTCCCTGCAGTCTGGTCATCAGCTCCTTGAGACGGATATCTGCCGGGCCGATTCCAAGCATTGGGGAAATGGCTCCGTGGAGCACATGATAGACGCCGTCGTATTTGCCGGTCTTCTCGTAGGCGGCCAGATCCCGGGTATTCTCCACCACCATGATGACCTTATGGTTCCGCTTGGGGTTCGCGCAAATGGGGCAGAGCTCCTGATCCGTCATGGTAAAGCATTCTTTACAATAACGGACATTTTTCTTGGCATTGATGATGGAATCAGACAGTGCCTGTACCTTCTCCAGAGGCATATTTACGATGTGGAATGCCAGCCGCTGGGCCGTCTTGCCGCCGATGCCGGGCAGACTTGAAAGCTGCTCGATTAATTTACTGATTTGGCTGCTGTAATAATCCATTAGAACGGAAAGCCTCCGCCGAGACCGCCGGTCAGACCGGACATCATGGACGCGGAATCCTCTTCCTGCTGACGCAGTACCTGGTTGACCGCGATCTGGATCATTTCCTCCAGGGTCTCTACGTCCTCGGGATCGATCGCGTCCGGATCGATGGTTACTTTTGTGATCTCTTTCTTACCGGTCATCTTGACCTCGACTGCTCCGCCGCCTGCTGCCGCGGTGTACTCCTTCTCGTCCAGAGCCTTCTGGTTCTCCTCCATCTGGCGCTGCATCTTCTGAGCCTGCTTCATCAGGTTGTTCATATTGCCGGGCATGCCCATGCCTCCCGGAAATCCACCTCTTTTTGCCATTTTTTACTCCTCCTTATTCGTCTTCAAATTCTATTTCTGTATGAATGACCTGTTCGATGTCAATCGCTCCCACTTCCGCGTGGGGGTCATTTTCCATACAGGCTACCAGAATCTCCATGTCCTTTCCGGTATCCTGTAAGATCACATTTTTGATCTCCTGAATGTGACGGGTCTCCTTCAGAAAAGCCTCGCCGGTAGGCGTCGCCGCTATAATGCCAAGCTTCCCGTCGCCAACGGCCTTCAGCTGCGCGTCCTTCAGATAAGTCCGCAAAAGCGGGTGCAGACGGTTCAGCACGTTATGCCAGTTCTTTACCACGTTCTGCACGTCCTCGGGCAGGGACCTGGGCGCCGGAGCCGCGGGCGCAGGCTTCTTTGGCTCTGCCTGGGCGCTTGCGGGCGCTCCATTTTGCCGGCCGCCCCCATAGGAAATAGCTCCGTTTTCCAGCTCTTCCATTTTCGCCTCGAATTCTTCCTCCAGCACGCGGATGCGGTCCAGAAGCACGTCTGTGTTCGTCTCCATGGCGGGACGGCACAGCTTGATAAAGGCCACCTCCACCAGTACCCGCTTCTGGGACGCATAGCGGATCTGTCCGCCCAGCTCCGAGAAAATACGGATATAGCGCATCAGGGTGTCGTCCTCGATCTGCAGAGCCTCCTCTTTCAGGCGGGCCAGGTTCTCGGTGGACACATCCAGAATATCTTCCATATTATCATTGCTTTTCAGAAGCAACAGATTCCTGAGATACCAGGTAAAGTCGGTCACAAACTGTCCCAGCTCCCGGCCCTGGATCACCAGCTCCTCAATCTCCGCCATGACGCCGGGCAAATTCCGTTCCAGCGTCATTCGCAGAAGCTTGCTGTAAACTTCGGTATCCACCGCTCCCAATACGTCCAGCACATGATCATAGGTCAGCTTCTGGTTCAGATAAAAAGCAATGCACTGATCCAGAAGGCTTAAGGCGTCTCGCATGGAGCCGTCGGCCGCCTTGGCGATGTAGCGCAGGGCTTTCTCCTCGGTCTCCACGCCCTCTTTCTCCGTCAGCTCCTGAAGTCTCGCAGTGATAGTGTCCGCCGTGATGCGCCGGAAATCATACCGCTGACACCGGGACAGGATGGTCACCGGAATCTTGTGGGCCTCGGTGGTCGCCAAAATGAAGATAACGTAAGAGGGCGGCTCTTCCAGGGTCTTTAAGAGGGCGTTAAAGGCTCCGATGGAGAGCATATGCACCTCGTCGATGATATAGACCTTGTATTTACCCTCGGTGGGCGAATAAGCCACCTCGTCCCGGATCTCACGGATGTTGTCCACGCCGTTGTTGGAGGCTGCGTCGATTTCTATCACATTCATGGAAGTGCCTGCCGCTATAGAGCGGCAG
>NZ_JBBMFE010000028.1:0-6896 GCF_040096155.1 Laedolimicola intestinihominis
TTATACTTTTCTTTTATTTTTCTGTTGTTTTGGTTGTCATAGGGGAGAAAAGCCCAGAAATAAGGGATTTTCCCCGGCAACCGGCTCGGCAACGGGATAGCAACAGGGGGTGCAACGGGCTGTCATTTTCAGAATGGAAGCTCCATCTGTTCTGAGACCTCCACAAAACCGTCCCTCGTTTTTTCAGACGGGTTGCATAAGTCCGTTGCCGGGTTTTCACGCTCCCAGCCCTTTTGTCTGCCATATTCGGAAAACATTCTTGGGTTCGGGAAGTACCGCCAGCCGGAAATACACTGATTCATAATCTCGTTGATTTCCCGGATTTCCCATTGCTTCGGCTCGTCAAAGGCATGGTTTAAGGCTTCCTTGTAGAGCTGCTTGGAACAGACCATGCTCCCGGTGTACTTATCAAGATACGCCTGTATCATCCCGGCTTTGGTGTCCTCCGGCATAAAATCCCGCTGGTGTTCTTTGAGATACCGCTGCATGGCGGGGCTGAAAGCCAGCTTGAACCTGCCGCTTCGGTAAATCTCCATCGCTTCCGCCCACATCTGCTCGATATAGGCTCTGGAAGCAGCTTCGTCCTCCAAAATGTGAACCTCGGCTTGCTCCGGGTACACCATGACGGGGATAAAGCGGCGGTTGCCGGAACGGTCAAGGGGCAGGAAGTCAAGGGCATTGGAAGTGCCGCCAAACACGCACTGACGGGGGCGGTCTGCCGGGTGGGTTTCATAGGGTATCTTGTAAACCTCTTTCTGCCGGCTTAAAAATGACTTGATTTCCTCAATGCTCTTGGCGTTTGCGGTTGCCATCATTTCCGACATTTCGATCATCCAGTGACCTTGCAGCTTGCGGTACACATTGTCATCGTCCAGCTTCCGCAAATCATCGGAGAACCACTCGTCCCGGACTGCCAGCAGACGGAAGAATGTGGACTTTCCAGCCCCCTGACCGCCTACCAGACAAAGCATGATTTCAAACTTGCACCCCGGCTGAAAGGCTCGTGAGATTGCACCCAGCAGGAACAGCTTCAACGCTTCATAGGTGTAATCGTCTGCGTCAGCCCCCAGAAAGTGCCGCAGGCAGAAACGGATTCGTTCTGTACCGTCCCACACAAGGGCGCTTAAATAGTCCCGGATGGGATGGTACTTGTTTTCATTCGCCACAATCCCGATGGCATTATCAATCTTTTTCTCATTGGTAAGCCCGTAGGTTTCTTCCAGATAAAGAAGCAGATACTTCATGTCCGTATCGTTCAGGGCGGTGCTTTCCCTGTGAAAACCGATGGGCTTTATGATGTCCTTGCGGTCAGTCAGGATGTTGTATGCGATAGCCCCGGAAAGCAGCGGGTCACGCTGGAATACGGTCAGGCAGTTCCGTATGCTCTGACGGACACCGCCTTTCTCGGTGGTTTCCAGCCCCGCCTTGATTTCAGGGGTGCTCTGGGGTGGCTGCATGGCGTTCATGGTGTTTTTTAGTTCTTGCTGCGGCTGCGGCTGCAAGTTCTGCCATTCGCTGTTCAAGCTGTATCACATCCTTTCCGTAGTCCGTAATCAAAGCCGCTTTTTCCTCCGTTTCCCCAAAGAGCAGCACATCCAGCAGATATTCCACTTGGTCTTGCTTCTGTAAGGCTTCCACAAACCGGGGATGAAAGGCTTCCTCCGGGGAGTGCGGGGCATATTCCTTTCTCCATGCCCGGAGCAGGTGGAGATAATCGGCAAGGATACGGAAGCAACGGTTTTTTGCTTCCTGAAACTGTTCCTCCGGGGATTTCTGCCGGGGCTTGGGCTTTTTTGCCTTTCCCGGCGGTTTCCAGTCCTCATAGGAAAGCCCGAAGTCCTGTGCCAGTTGTACGGCGGCTTCTTTCTTTCCCAGCCCATACAGGGCGGCGGTAAAATCAATCACATCCCCATCCGCACCGCAGCCGAAGCAGTGGTAACGCCGATCCAGCTTCATGCTTGGGGTTTTATCGTTATGGAACGGGCAGCAAGCCATCCCGTTCCGACCTACATGGATTCCATAATGCTCCGCAGCCTGTCTTGTTGTGACGGACTGCTTCACAGCTTCAAATACATTCAAATCTATCCCTCCTTGAAAACAAAAAAGCACCTGACATTCTCTGATTGAAAATGGCAAGTGCCTGTTAAAGTTCCATATCCTGTTGTTTGTGTTTCGTCTGTGCCGGGACAGTTCTTTGTGCTTTTTTCTCGTCAGCCTTATCCTGCAAGACTTCCTTGATAGGCTGCTTCTTGGGCGGCTCTTTGCTTTCTTCTGTGCCGGGTGTAGCTTTCCGTACCCAGTAGCGGATGTCCCGCAACTTCTTCAAATCAGCCTGTACCTCGGTCAAAGGTTCTTTCAGCTCTGCGATTTCGCTGAGAAGTTTTTCTTGCTCCTCTTGCAGCTCATTTTGGGTACTGTCCTTATCGTCCGGGTGCTTGGCAAGGTAGGCGGCGGCTTTCTCATACCGGGCAACCTCCGGGTGTTCCTGTTTGAATTTCTCCTTTGTTTTCTTAAAAAATATCTTCTGGTACTTCTCATAGACAGGCTTACATTCCTTGCAGTCTGTCCGGCTGGCAAGAATCCCGTCAATCACTTTGCTGCGGGCTTCCTTTGGCTTCATCTGATTGCGGTAATCTGCGGCTGATTTCCCGGAAGATTCCAGAAATGCTTCTAAGTCCTCCACAGTGGAAAGCCCCTTTTGCTGGAGATAGGACAGGGCTTCGCTGACTGCCTTTAAGTCCTGTGAAGTCCCCCGATTTTGTCCAGACCTCGTCCAGTCCTTCCGTTCTTCCTTTCGTATCTCCATATATTTCATCAGTAGATTGGGAAGAAGTGTCGCTTCCTCCGCCGCCTTTTGTGCAAGCAGTTCTTTCCGTTTTTCTCCCAGCTCGGTAATCCAGCCTTTGAGATTTTGGATAAGCTGCCGGATGGACTTCATCAGGCGGTTGGCGGCTCTGATTTCCCGGTTCAGGTTGCCGATGTTCGTCTGGATACCCCGCTTTTCCATCTGCCGGACAGCAGCTCCCTCATGGACAGTAGGGATAATATCAAGCCCCTGTCTGGCATAAGAACGCAAGTCCACACGCTCTGGGCGGTCATTGGCTTCCAGATAGCGGTTCTGGATGACCTCCCATTCATGCCGCCAGATTTCGCAATACTTCTGGTCGTTCCAATCCACCGTATCCTCCTTGTGGCTTTTCCATCTGCCGGACGGAAGTTTTATCCGTTCCCCGTTTTCGTCAAGGTCATAAACCTTGCGGCTCTTGGGAAGCCATTTTCCATGTTCGTCCATTGCCCTCATAGTGAGCATGACATGGGCGTGGGGATTGTGTCCCGGCGGATGGGGGTCATGGATTGCAAAATCAGCAATCATGCCTTTGGAAACAAACTGCTGCTCACAAAACTCCCGGACAAGGACAGCATACTGGTCGGGTGGTATCTCTCTTGGGATGGTAAGCACCCACCGCCTTGCAAGCTGGGAGTTCCATTGCTTTTCCACCGCTTCGGCGGCGTTCCATAAGGTATTGCGGTCTGCATACGACCGTGGGGCGTTTGCCGGGAGCAGAATTTCATTGTGGACAATACCACGCTTTTCCGGGTAGTGCTTCACTTGCTGGTCGTATTCACAGAACAGCTTTTCGCCGCTTTGGTAAGCAGCGGCGGCAACCGCAGACTGTCGCTGGCTGCGCTGAACAATCGTGATTTCGTTGTGTGGGCAGGGCATTTCGTGTCCCTCCTTTCGGTAATTGGTGGATGGGGTGGCGTTTTACCACCTCATTTTGGCAGAAAAAAAGCAGGAGACCTTTTTCAGATTTCCTGCTCGGTGTGCCGCTGTGTGGGCGGCGGGTATTTAGTTATAAAAGTTCGGGGCAAGTTGACCCGATGTGAAGTTGACAAACTGGAAGTTGTCGAGTTCTTTTCCGTTACAATTCTTTCATCATGCACAATGATTCTGGCATTGAAACATAAGGACCATAATTTTCCATTTTATTAAATCCTACTTTTCGATATACATGACACGATTCTTGTAGCAATTCTCCAGTTTCAAGAATCAATTTCCTATATCCTAGTTCTTTCGCCCACTCGATTAATTCAAGAACTAGCTTGGTTCCTATTCCTTTTCCCTGGAATTCGCCTCTGACAAACAATCTTTTCAACTCGGTTGCATTGTCGATATCACCATACTGATATTCTCTAATTGCTCCAGCACCAGCGGCTTTTCCATCAATATACACAACTACAACCTCTTTTATCTCATCAAGCTGATTATACTGTTTATATTTATCTCTCTTAATAACTCTTCCTACTCGCCTATCTAAATCCATATCTAATAACTGACAGTTCTCAATAAAATCTTCATTTGTCCCAGAACATCTAATAAATTCAATATCAGCCATATATAAACACCTCCTAGTGAAGAAAATTTGATTTTACTAAATCAACAAATACCGATTTTCTCAATTCTCCAAACTTGAAGTTTCCATTTATTTCTTTTTGCGGTATTTGGGTTCAATACCTACTACATACGCTACCATAGCCGCAATACTAATAAGCATTGCACCCAATATAGGTATAATAATCAAACCCGAATTCTGCCCATCTAATAAAGGCAATCCAATTAACATAAACAAAACACCATACACGCACCACAATATGCCCAAAGCACGATTATAGCCTTTCACATCTTCTATGGGCGCTACCTCAGCATTTGCCCAAAAACCGAAAGGTTTTGCTTTCTTGGAATTAAAATCATAAATGCCCATTACAATAAATAATACGCCGATTATTACCCAAATAACAAATGCTATTAATCTTCCTTCCATAATATGTATCCTTTCTTTGTAGTTCTGTAAATTCATATTTGTTGTCATCTTCATTATACTTCACTGCCTATCAAAAAGATAGCATATTTTATGAAACTTGTCGGCTGGGAACAGCTTGCAACGCAAGGTGTCCCCAGATGGCAAGTCCACAAAAGGGTAGCTGGCGGCAGCCAGCGCAGGGGAAGCGTAGCGTCCCCTGTTTGATTTGGAGCAGACCATGACTGCGGAAAATCACAGCCCTCCGGTGAGGAGCCTTCGGAGAACGCAATGCACCAACCTCTGGGTGGTGTATAATTGCGCCCTTAGTAAACTAAGGGGTTTCCGGCTTCTTCCGTTCCAGCAGTTTTTTCAATAGTTCCTGCGTGTCCTGTCTGTGAAAAATGAGTTTCAACAACAGCATGATATCATCATCTGTCAGGCGTTCCGGCTCTTGCAGAAAACTTTCCAGCATACCGCCACGAGTACAGAGCCGGTGCGTCCGTTCCTTTCGGGTAAGCTGCTTCAATTGATGCTGCAATGCCTTTTCATCATTGATAGCTTTCCGCAGTTTCTTTTCGCTTTTCTCCAGCTCCCGGTTGAGCTTTTCAAGTTTTGAGCTATCAGGCAAGGGCAGCGTCCTCCTTTCCCGGTATCAACACATAAATCCTGTTTGGTTCTCCAACGCCCTGACGCACCCGCATGATAAGTCCGGCGTTTTCCAGTTCATTCAAAGAACGCTTGACCGTCATAGAGCTGCGGGACAGGACTGCGGCAATGGCTGTGACAGGGAAGCAGACAAACAGGATTCCGTTCTCGTCCTCCTGCCCATTGGAGAGCATAGCGTCCAGCATCCGGCAGTACATGACCTTTGCGGTGCTGCTGACTGGAAACCCTGTCAACGCTCTGGGAAAGGGCATACAGGGCGGCAATGGTGTGTCTATCGTCATAAATTCAAAAATCATTCGGTGTGTTCCTCCTTTTTCTTTGCTCGTTTGGATAAATAACGGGGGCAGTCAATCACAACCGCCCGGAAGCTCTGCCTGCACCCATGCTGGCATTTCCGGCATAATTCGTTGTAAGTGACACGCCCCCGGTCATTGAGGTAAAAAGAAAGCTCATGCTTCCTCTTTTTGCTCATTCTCGGCATATTGCGCTTCCTCCCGTTTTCGTGTATGGTTTCGGGGCGATTTTCGGCAAAATTACAGCCATAGAGCCGCCTAAAATCTCCCGAAGTATCAGAGATAGGGTAGACTATCCCCCTATCAGATTGTCGTGTTTCGGTATCATTTCGGTGTCAGTTCGCCAGTTCTCCCCGGTGTCGTTCCTCCCCTGAATCTCACAGCGGCGTATCGCTCCCTTTGGTATGCTCGTTTTGGTCAGGGTTCCTCCATATCCCTGCCAAAAGTCATGGCACTACATCGCCGGGGAAGCATATCCCACACAGGCTGGTCATTCGATTGGAATAATCCATCGATGAACTACCTGTATCATAGAACATTTTTGTGCCCTGTGCCGTATGTCCACAAAGTAGGAATTCGGGGTAAAAATCAGAAATTTCCACGATTGCGGAATTGATATGGTATAATCAATTCAACGGTTATAAATGTCGTTAGAAAGGGGGAACTGCTTCAATGAACGGAGCTACTACAATACAGGAACGGCTAAAAGATTTACGATTAAACAAAGGATTAAAACTGGAAGAACTGGCTGAGCAAACGGGTATTTCAAAATCGGCTCTTGGCAGTTATGAAAAAGACGACTATAAGGAAATCAATCATGGCAACCTTATCCTGCTGGCAAATTTTTATGGGGTGTCCCTCGATTATCTCTTTTGCCGGACAGAGAACCGGGCGGAGATCAACACGCCATTAAGGGAGCTGCATTTGAGTGATGAGATGGTAGCACTTCTGAAAAGCGGTCGGATTAACAACCGTCTGCTGTGCGAACTTGCCACCCATAAGGACTTTATCAAGTTTCTTGCGGACATTGAGATTTATGTGGATGGGATTGCCACCATGCAGATTCAAAACCTCAACGCCCTTGTCGATACCGTCCGGCATGAAATCATTGAACGGTATCGCCCAGGCGAAGATG
>NZ_JBBMFE010000029.1:0-4065 GCF_040096155.1 Laedolimicola intestinihominis
CCATACCGAGTGCATCCGCTGCGGAATGTGCATCCGCGCCTGTCCGACGAACGCCGTGTGCTTCCGTTACGGCTTCGGCAACGGGAAAGAAACAACAAAGAAAACAACGATGGAGGAATCAAAATGAACAGGAAGAGAATTTTGGCACTGGCTTTTGCCGTGCTGATGGTGCTGGCCCTAGCGGCCTGCGGCACGAAGAACAATGACAAGATGGGCGACATGAGCGGCAACGGCTCCGCCATGACTGGCGAGCCGAAAACCGCCGAGGAGGCGCTCGCCCTGCACAAGGAGCTGCTGGAGCGGGAGAACGCGCTTCTGTCGGAAAATACCGAGCTGTGGGAAAAGGTCTTTGTGGAGGCTGACAAAGGCATGGCAATGATCGAGGACGGGAAAAACTACGGCGATTTCCTGCTGGATACCGTCGAGGCCGCGAAAGAGCAGTTCACCGACAAGGAGTATGAGTGGTTGAAGGAGTCAGCCACGGAGATCAGCAATATTGAAAACAAGCTGACCGAGTTGGAAGAGAAGTATCCCGAGATCATGCAGAAATCCATGGACGACGATATGAGCATGCCCGCGGGTAGCGACACGAGCAACCCTCCCGACGACGGCAGTATGCAGAAGTTCCCCGCCTTTGAAGGTAAAGACCTGGACGGCAACACGGTGAAGAGCGACGAGCTGTTCTCCGGCAACGCTGTCACCGTGGTGAATTTCTGGTTCACCACCTGCAATCCCTGTGTGGGAGAGCTTTCCAAGCTGGACGCGCTGAACAAGGAACTGGCGGAGAAGGGCGGCGCCCTCATCGGCGTCAACACCTTCACGCTGGACGGCGACGAGGCAGCGATTTCCGAGGCGAAGGACGTGCTGGCCAAGAAGGGCGCTGCCTATCAGAATGTGTATTTTGACTCAGATGGTGAGGCGGGAAAGTTTACTACCAACATCTTTGCTTATCCCACCACCTATGTGGTCGACCGCAGCGGCAATATCGTGGGTGAACCCATCGTAGGCGCCATCACGGAAAAGAAGCAGGCGGAGACGCTGCAAAAGCTCATCGAGCAGGTGCTTGCCGCCGATATGGGCTGACCCGAGATTTAAAAAGTGCCTGTTGCGCGCCATTGCATTGCCCCCGGCGGGCAAGTGGCAGAGTGAGTCCTGATTCCCCTGAAAGGAGGAAACGCGATGTATCGAAGCGTATTGGTACTGCTTTTCGCCTCGGTGCTGCTGCTGGGCGGCTGCGCCGCCGGGCAGCAGTATATGCCGAAGGAAAAGAGCGGACAGAAAACAAACATAGACGGAGCGGCATTTGACCGGTCTGACGAGGAGATCACCTATATGGATACCACAGACAATGTCATCTATCTGGCGGGCGGCTGCTTCTGGGGCATGGAACAGCTGATGCAGTCCATCCCCGGCGTTATCGATGCCGAGAGCGGCTACGCCAACGGCACCTGCGAGGCGGACGCCGACTACCAAACCGTCTGCGCGGGCAACACGGGCTTTCGGGAGACCGTGCGGGTGGAATACGACCCCGAGCAGGTGAGTCTTGACGCGCTGCTGCTGGCCTACTTCTATGTCATCGACCCCACGGTGCAAAACCGGCAGGGCAACGACCGGGGCAGCCAGTACCAAACCGGCGTCTACTACACCAACGAAAGCGCGAGAGAAACGGTGAAGCGCATCGCGGAGATCGAGCGCGGCCGCAGCGAGAAATTCTTCGTGGAGATCGGCCCGCTCAAGAATTACTATCCCGCCGAGAAATATCACCAGAACTACCTCGAAAAGAATCCGAACGGCTACTGCCACATCCCGCGCGCGGAAATGGAGCTCTTTTCCCGGCTGCGCATCGACCCGGGTGACTATCAGAAGCCCGCGGCGGAGTCCATCCGGGACAAGCTGACGTCGGAGCAGTACCGCGTCACGCAGGAGAGCGGCACGGAGCGCGCCTTCACAGGCGAGTTCTGGGACAAGTTTGAAAAGGGCATCTATGTGGATGTCATCACTGGCGAGCCGCTCTTTTCCTCCACGGATAAGTACGAGAGCGGCTGCGGCTGGCCCGCCTTTACAAAGCCCATCGAGGGCCCCTCCGTGGTTGAGAAGGAGGATTTGAGCCACGGGATGCGCCGCACAGAGGTGCGCAGCCGCGCCGGAGACTCCCATCTCGGCCATGTGTTCACCGGCGACCCGGAGTCGCCCAACGGCGTGCGCTACTGCATCAACAGCGCAGCCCTGCGCTTCGTCCCCTATGAAAAAATGGAGGCCGAGGGCTACGGATACCTGCTGTACCTGTTTGAAAAATAGGACGCAAGCGGTCGGCAGTTCTCATGCAAGGAACTATCAGCACATCACAGCATATCGGACTGCCACCGGGCAGTCCGATATGCTGTGAATGGAAGCTTCTTCTGGAACTTCTTGTACAAGATAAGATTTTCCAACTGTTCCACCTGTTCTTGCAAACAGAATGTCATTGGATTTCAGAAGGTACGTATCAATTTCTCCTTCTTTTATGTCGCAGTAAGGAACTGTTTCCCACATTACAGAATTATCCTGAATATCACTAATGCGAACCATCTTTATTCGTCCGTTTTCTTGTGCCGGGGCATAGTAGCCATACTGAATAGATTCTGACAATGTTCCCCAACGTACCCATTCCCAACTTTTCGGAATCTCAAACGGCACTTCATTCGCGATGCAAACCGGCTCGTTTTTCCCTACCTTCTCATAAGGCAAATTATTGATACTTAATAAAGCAATATATGCTATACTGAGAATAGTTGTAATTCATTATAAGTATCAGATAAACAGTTAAGGCAGGAGAATTATACCATGGAACAAGTAGTAAATTTTTTGAAAGAAGCAGAAACATATTATTTGGCAACAGTGGAAGGAGACCAGCCAAGGGTAAGACCTTTTGGAACAGCACATATTTTTGATGGAAAACTGTATATTCAGACCGGAAAGGTGAAAGATGTTTCAAAACAGATTCATGCAAATCCAAAGGTAGAAATCTGTGCGTTTAAGAATGGAGAGTGGCTTCGCGTAGCAGGAGAACTTGTAGAAGATGATAGAAGAGAAGCAAGACAGTCTACAATCATATTGCAGAAAAGTCTCATGTGGAGAACGAGATGTCTAAAATGAACCTGCCAGAAACCGTACCTGCTGTGGTATAAACCATAAGTCGTTGTCGTAAAATGTGGTAAGAAAATCAGACGAATATATTTTTCCAAGAATTTGTGGTAAAAATGTGGTCAAATCAAGAAAATCGAGTGCGAAAGTAAGTGAAAAATTCCTGTGAAGTAGTGGCATACGCCATGCACAGCTCGGGAAAGAGCTCCCTCGCTGTAGGGCTGTTGCCCTATAAAATAGCAAAAAAAAGACGCCTTTGCAAGTAAACTGGCAGGGCGTCTTTTTTCACCATTTTGCATGGCTCGCAGCGTTCACAAATTTTTCACAAAAAATTAGCACTCACCTCTTGACAGTGCTAACAAAAAGGACTATAACATAGTTGTCAAGAGGGAAAAGGAAATGGAACCTCAAGACAGTGACCTATTGTACGAGACATAAAAAAGGAGCGTTTACTATGTTAACACCGAGTGTATTTGGAAAAGATTTCTTTGATGATTTGTTTGAGTTTCCGTTCTATGATGACAGAGACATGCAGAAGCTGGAAAAGAAGCTGTATGGCCGCAGAGGTAAGAACCTGATGAAGACGGATATCAAGGATACCGATAAAGCATATGAACTGGAAATGGATCTCCCGGGATTCAAGAAGGACGAAATCAAGGTTTCTCTGGAAAATGGTTATCTGACCATCAGCGCAGCAAGAGGCCTGGACGTAGATGAGCAGGAGAAGGAAACTGCAAAGTACATCCGCAAGGAGCGTTACGCAGGATCCTGCCAGAGAAGCTTCTATGTAGGCGAAGGCGTAAAGCAGGAGGATATCAAGGGCGAGTTTAAGCATGGTATCCTGAAGCTGGTCATCCCGAAGAAGGAAGAAAAACCGGAAGTTGAGACGTCAAAGTACATCTCCATCGAAGGATAATGGAGCGAGGAGCCTCGCCGCGGAAG
>NZ_JBBMFE010000030.1:0-2483 GCF_040096155.1 Laedolimicola intestinihominis
ACGCCGCCGCCCGCCATCGAGCAGAGTTTTACACCTAATTGGGGATAAAACAGCTTATGGCGGGCGGCGGTATTGTAATTGTGGCACAGACGGTAATTCCACAGCTTACAAGTCTGTTCTCCTAAGTCATGGGAGCAATTCTTGACAAGATAACTGAATTTATAAAGGAAATGCTGCAAGGGTGGGTGATGGACAATCTCTCTACGATGTTTACAGATGTAAATGGGAAAGTCGGAACTATCGCCGGAGAGGTTGGCAGAACACCCAGCTCGTGGAACAGCGGAGTGTTTTCCATGATAGAAAATCTTTCGGAAAATGTGATGATACCCATAGCGGGTATGATTATCAGTGCGATACTCTGCTATGAGCTGATTACAATGGTCATGGATAAGAATAATATGCACGAGGTAGGAAGTGAATTTTTCTTTCGCTACCTCATCAAAGCGTGTATTGCTGTTTTACTGCTCAGTTATACGTTTGACATCACAATGGCTATTTTTGACGTGGGAAACCATATCGTGACAAGGGCGGGAGGCATTATCTCCGGCTCTACGAATATTGACGTGGCAGATACCTTGCAGACGATGTTTGAGAGCCAGCTTGAAACAATGGAAATCGGAGAACTGATCGGGCTTGGTATCGAAACCATGATTGTCAGCTTATGTATGAAAATCATTTCCCTGCTTATTACCGTCATGCTTTACGGGAGAATGATTGAAATTTACCTTTATGTTTCAGTAGCACCTGTTCCCTTTGCGACATTCAGCAACAGGGAATGGGGCGGTATCGGCAACAATTATATCAAGGGACTTTGTTCACTGGCATTTCAGGGATTTTTTATTATGGTGTGCGTGGCAATTTATGCGGTGCTGGTATCCGGCATTACGGTGGCGGACAATCTGCACACGGCACTATGGTCGGTGGCAGCGTATACCGTTATCCTGTGTTTCAGTTTATTTAAGACAGGTTCCCTTGCAAAATCAATCTGGAATGCCCATTAGCAGGTATTGCAGAACGGAAAGGAGGAAGCAGCCGGAGGGTTCATGCCCGTTCCGGCTGTGATGCTTATGGCAATTTCAGTGGCAGTGCCAAAGAATTTAAGCAGTATTAAGACAAAAGTGGCGATGAACTTAACGAAACGTCAGCTTATTTGTTTCGGAAGTGCCGGTGCAGTGGGAATCCCTTTTTATATTTTTACAAAGGGAATCCTCGGTACGCAGGCAGCGGCACTTCTTATGGTAGCCCTTATGCTGCCGTTTTTCTTTCTGGCAATGTATGAAAAGGACGGGTTTCCGGCAGAGAAAATTCTGTATTTTATGATACGGCAGAAATTTCTCGTGCCGGGGATACGCCCCTATAAATCAGAAAATCTTTACAGACAGTTGGAAGAAACGGAACGAATGAAAAAGGAGGTGTATGAGCTTGAAGAAAAAGCAAACGGCAGAAAAGCCGGACGGACATAAGAAAAATACGAAATCGAAGCCGGGACTTAACTTTGCAGAAAGAAAACGGCTTGTCAAGCTGAAACGGCAGCTTGCAGGCAGCCATAAAAACGCAGAGAAACCGACTACGGCACAGAAAACCATAACATTCAAAAAGATGTATCGGGACGGTATCTGTCAGGTAACTTCTACGTTTTATACAAAAATGGTAGAGTTTTATGATATAAACTATGACCTTTTGGAAATCGAGGATAAGGGGGAAATACTGGAGGAATACAGCAGGCTTATCAATTATTTTGACCCGTCTATTAAGTTTGAGCTGTTTCTGTTCAATCGGCAGGTCAACGAGCAGACCTTAATTGACCAGTTTGACATTCCTTTGCAGGGCGATGACTTTGACGATATTCGTGAGGAATATACGCAGATGTTAAAGAAACAGGCAGCAAAGGGGAATAACGGTATTATAAAATCAAAGTATCTGATTTTCGGGATTGAGAGCAGAGGCTTCAAGGAGGCGAGGGCAAAACTTGCCAGCATAGAAGCCGATGTAATTAAGAATTTTACCAATCTTGGCACACACGCAAAAAGTCTTGACGGAAAGGAACGCCTGCGTATCCTGCATGAGTATTTTAATCAGGATACCATGGAGCCTTTCCGTTTTTCTTTTCAGGAGCTGGCAGAGTCCGGAAAAAGCGTGAAAGATTATATTGCCCCGCCGGGATTTGACTTTCGCTATCCGAGCCGTTTTAAGGCGGGAAAGATGTATGGCAGTGTTCACTATCTGGACATCATCGCTCCGAAGTTTGATGATGAACTGTTAAAAAAGCTGCTTGACCTTGATGATAACCTGACCATTACCATGCACTTGCAGACGATGGACCCGGTTAAGGCAATCAAGATGTTGAAAGGTGCGTTGACGAATATCCAGAAGATGAAGATTGAGGAGCAGAAGAAAGCGGTACGCTCCGGTTATGACATGGATATTCGTGCGACTCGTTCCTGAACAAAGCCTTCGTAGTTGAAGGACAAAATCAGGCACTA
>NZ_JBBMFE010000031.1:0-2201 GCF_040096155.1 Laedolimicola intestinihominis
CACAGAAAGGTGTCCGCTTCATCGCTATCAATGACGGAGTGGACAGCGCACAGGGCGACAATGACTTTGCCCCTCTGCGGAATATTTTTAACGAATGGCTGGTGAGAGATACGAGCAAGAAAATACGGGCGGTAAAACGCTCAAAAGGCATGAGTGGCAAGCCCATCACAAGCAAGCCTGTGTATGGCTACCTCATGGACGAGGACGAAAATTTTATTATTGACGAGGAAGCTGCACCCGTAGTCAAGCAGATATACAACCTCTGCCTTGCCGGAAACGGTCCGACCAAGATAGCCCGTATGCTCACAGAGCAGCAAATCCCCACGCCGGGGACGCTGGAATACCGCAGGACGGGACACACCCACCGTTACCACCCCGGCTATGAGTGCAAGTGGGCGACCAATACCGTTGTGCATATCCTTGAAAACCGGGAATACACGGGCTGTTTGGTAAACTTCAAGACTACCACGCAATCCTATAAGTGCAGTAAAATCATTTACAATGACGAGGATAAGCAGGCAATCTTTGAGAACCACCACGAACCTATCATAGACACCCAGACATGGGAACGGGTGCAGGAGCTTCGCAAGCAGCGTAAACGCCCCAACCGCTATGATGAAGTGGGCTTGTTCTCCGGCATACTGTTCTGTGCGGACTGCGGCAGTGTCATGTATCAGCAGCGATACCAGACGGACAAGCGCAAGCAGGACTGTTATATCTGCGGCAACTACAAGAAGCGCACCCATGACTGTACGGCGCACTTTATCCGCACCGACCTCTTGACCGCTGGTGTACTCTCCAATCTGCGGAAAGTGACAAGCTATGCGGCAAAGCATGAAGCCCGGTTTATGAAGCTCTTGATTGAGCAGAACGAGGACGGGGGCAAGCGCAGGAACGCCGCCAAGAAAAAGGAACTGGAAGCCGCCGAGAAACGCATAGCCGAGTTATCCGCTATCTTCAAGCGGCTGTATGAGGACAGCGTGACCGGGCGCATATCGGACGAGCGTTTCACAGAACTGTCGGCAGACTATGAAGCAGAACAACGGGAGCTGAAAGAAAGAGCCGCCGCTATCCAAGCGGAGCTTTCCAAAGCACAGGAAGCCACCGTGAACGCAGAAAAGTTTATGAATGTTGTCCGGCGGCATACCAGCTTTGAAGAACTTACCCCTACTCTGCTGCGGGAGTTTGTAGAGAAAATCGTTGTGCATGAGTGCAGCTATGACGAGAACAAGACCCGCAGACAGGACATTGAGATTTATTATTCTTTTGTTGGCAAGGTGGACTTGCCCGAATAACCGCCCGACCTATCCGACACAATGCGCAAGTGCCGGATAGGAACGGCAAAATTTTTTACACTTCTATTACTTCTTTATCACACATCAGCAAAAAGTCAGGGTGTCAAGCAGTTCATGGCTAATTAAAGGGAACAAAAAAGAAAGGAAAACCAATCCAGACGGTATCAGCGGCAGGATACAAGAATAAATTGTGATTTCACAAGATTGGTGCTATAATAAGAGAAAAGTTCCTGCCGGGGCAGCCGCCCCGGTGGTATGGATAGAAAGGCAGGAAAACAATATGCACATCAGCTATAAACCACTCTGGCACACACTGTTAGAGCGTGATATGAGGAAAGAGGATTTAAGGCTTGCTGCTGGTATGACAACAAATATGATTGCCAACATGAGCAAAGAGGGAAAGCACATCAGCATGGATACATTAGCCCGTATCTGCGAAACGCTGAATTGTGAGATTACCGATGTGATTGAGTTAGTACCAGACGAGCCTGCTTCCACAGGAGGTAAGGAACATGAGAGAATTGAAACCAAGAATAACGGAAAACGGAATTGATTATATCCTTGTCGGAGATTACTACATCCCGGACTTGAAACTGCCGGAGGAACACCGCCCTATCGGAAAGTACGGACGGATGCACCGGGAATATTTAAGGGAAGTCCACCCAGCCAGATTGAATACATTGATACTGACCGGAGAATTGTGGACATATCTTGCAGACCTGAACGAACAGGCACAGGAACGGTTAGACACTATCATGGAGCAGATGAAAGCCACCGAGGGCGTGACAGAGGAATTGAAGCGAACTCAACAAATGGAATGGGTGCAGCGTTGTAATAACATTCACAACCGGGCAGAAGAAATTGTTTTGCATGATATAATTTATTCATACGGGAGTAATTAAATCG
>NZ_JBBMFE010000032.1:0-2162 GCF_040096155.1 Laedolimicola intestinihominis
ACCTGCTCCACCTGCGAGGTAAAGCTGCGCAGGGGCTTGAGAGCGCGTCCGCTGACGAAATAGGCGAGGATGCCGCTGAGCAGCGTTACCGCCGCCGTGATGTACCAGTTGGTGGTGCGGAAGCGCCCCTGCACCCCATCGACGACGATGGTCAACTCCTCGTTGGGCGCTATGAGCTGCGGGTCAAAGCTCGCCGCTTCGCCATCATTCAGGATCACCGTGCTGCCGCCTTGTAAACTGTCCGCAATGGTGTCCATATAGTACACACCGGAGGAGCATAGCAGCAAATTCATGGCCACGCAGGTGATGCCGATGAGCAGGACGGACATCAGCGTGATGCGCCACTGCAGGGAAAGCCGCTTCATTCCTCCTCACCTCCCATCAGATAGCCCTCGCCGATGCGGTTGCGGATGGGGTCATAGCCCAGCACGGCGCGGAGCTTTTTGCGCAGGGCGGAGATGTGGACGCGAATGGAATTGCTGAAGCTGTCCACGCTATTGTCCCAAACGTGATCCATCAGCTCCTCCTGACTTACTGGCCTTCCTTGATGCACCATCAGGTATTCCAGGATTCCCGTTTCCTTCCGGGTGAGCGTCAGCGTCTGCCCGTTGACGGTGGCGGTACGGGAGCGGGTGTCAAAGGTCAGGCCTCCGCAGCTTAGCAGCACATCCTGCTGGGTGAACTGCCGCAATGTCAGGCTACGGATGCGGGCCTCCAGCTCCGCCAAGTGGAAGGGCTTCGCCAGATAGTCGTTCGCCCCGGCATCCAGCCCCTGTACCTTGTCCTCCACTTCGCTGCGGGCGGAGAGGATCAGCACCCGCGTCTCCCGGTCGGTCTGCCGCAGGGTGCGCAGCACCGTCATGCCGTCCTTTTTCGGCAGATTCAGATCAAGAAGCACCAGATCGTATCGTTCCACGCCCAGAAGCGCCAGCGCCTTTTCGCCGTCATAGCAGTAGTCCACGCTGTAGGCTAGCCGCCGCAGGCTGCGAACGATGGTCTCACACAGGGCGCGTTCATCTTCAATTACTAAAAGGTGCATGAGAGTCCTCCTTTTTATTTCTTCGTTTTTGTGTTGCTTTCATTATAGCAAAAACAGATAAGGTTTGTGTTAAGTTTTCGTTCTTAACAGAGACTTTAACTCTCCCGCGCTATAATGGGGGCAGAAAATCGGAAAGGGTGATGAAAAATGAGCTACAGGAAAAAGGCCGCGGCGCAGATCGTGCTGCTGATGGCCGGAGCTGCCATGCTGTGCTTTGGTGTCTGGCGGGGCGAGGCGGCGACAGTGCTGAGCAAAGCAATCAAATTATGTCTGGAGTGTGTGGGCATTGGGTAAGAAGTTTTCAGGCGTTTCACAGACCACGTCCCGCTTCCGGGGCTGGATTCAGGTGGGTGCGACGCTGCTGACCAACCTGCACCTGCCGAACTTCCTCAAGGGCGGACTGTATCAGGGCGCTGGGAAAACCGTCTGCGTGCCGGGGCTGAACTGCTACTCCTGTCCGGCGGCCTCCGGAGCCTGCCCCATCGGGGCGTTTCAGGCAGTGGTGGGCTCGTCCAAGTTCAGCTTCTCCTATTATATCACAGGCTTTCTCATTCTGCTGGGCGTGCTGCTGGGGCGCTTTATCTGCGGCTTCCTCTGTCCCTTTGGCTGGTTTCAGGAGCTGCTGCATAAGATCCCGACAAAGAAGCTCTCCACAAAGAAGCTCAAGCCCCTGACATACCTCAAGTACGCTGTCCTGCTGGTGATGGTTTTCCTGCTGCCGACGTTCCTTGTGAACGATGTTGGCATGGGAGACCCCTTCTTCTGCAAATACCTCTGCCCCCAAGGCGTGCTGGAGGGAGCCATCCCGCTGTCCCTTGCCAATTCCGGCATCCGGGCGGCGCTGGGCAAGCTGTTTACATGGAAGTTCAGCATCCTGCTGTCGGTGATCGTGCTGAGCGTACTGTTTTACCGGCCGTTTTGCAAGTGGCTCTGCCCGCTTGGCGCATTCTATGCGCTGTTCAACCGGGTGTCCCTCTTCCAGATGAAGGTGGATAAGAATAAGTGCGTTTCCTGCGGGAAATGCGCCAGAGCCTGCAAGATGGATGTGGATGTGACGAAAACGCCCAACCATACCGAGTGCATCCGCTGCGGAATGTGCATCCGCGCCTGTCCGACGAACGCC
>NZ_JBBMFE010000033.1:0-1827 GCF_040096155.1 Laedolimicola intestinihominis
GGGCGAAATGACGCTACCTTTAATGGCCGCATGGGGACGGGCATTTTTGACTTCCGGGTTCATACGGTGCGGGGCGCGGCACAGCAGATTCATGTGGAAAATGCCCAGTGCGAGATTGACGGCGGCTTTGAAAACGCCCGTTCCGTGGTCATTATGGAAGCCAAAAATGTGGTGCATTCCGATTTCCATGTGCGGCAGCTTTACTATCCGTACCGGCTGTGGCGGACGCGGGTGAAGAAGCCCATCCGGCTGGTCTTTTCTGTGTATTCCAATCTGATTTATCGACTGTTTGAGTACCGGTTTGCGGATCCGGAGGATTACTCGTCCATCGAGCTGGTGCAGGCGAAAAATTATTCCCTGCAGGATACGCGGATCAGTCTGCGTGAACTCCGGGAGGTGCGGGAGCGGACAGCTATCCGGACAGACGATGACATGGATGATACGTCGGTTCCGTTTATCCAGGCCAACTCCATGGAGCGTATTATTTCTCTGTTGGAGAATCTGTACGGCAATCCCATGACGCCGGGGCAAATTGCGGAGCTGATGGATTTCGACCTGCGGCAGTCAGATTATTATTATAATGCGGGGCGGTATCTGGGACTCTTCGAGAAGGAAAATGCGGACGGTCAGGTGCTGGTGCGGCTGACCGGGCTCGGCGAGAGGGTCTTTCGGATGAATTACAAGCCCCGACAGCTGAAGCTGGTGGAGCTGATGCTGGAGCACCGGATTTTCGCGGAATTTTTTGACATGGGCGCTAAGACGGGCCGGTATCCGGATAAGAAGGTCATCGGGCGGCGGATGCGGGAATTGCATGTCTGCAGCGAAGGGCAGATCGCCCGGCGGGCCAGCTCGGTGGAGCGGTGGCTGGAGTGGATTTTTAATCTGACCAGGCTGTAGGAGAGAACACAGGAGATTAGTTTTGACGGACTGCATATATGCGGCATAGCAGCGGCGCCTGGCGGAGGAGAACGGTTAATACAGTCCCACCAAAATATCCAGATACTCCTGCCCCAGCTCCGGCAAAATCGTGCGGCTGGGCTTGATCCAGCCGTATTCGGCCATCAGATCGCAGTCTTTGATGGGGATAATCCAGGTGGAGGGTTCCTCATGGTAGCGACGGAAGGCCTGGGGCCAGGCGGCGAGATCGAGGTAGAGCTTTTAGGTGTGCGGCCGGGCAATGGATCGGTGGACGCGGACACGCTGAAGGCGTTTACAGAGCATACGGTGGATGTCATTGAAACCTGGTATCAGGATCCGATTGATTTTGCGGCTTATTCTACCGATAGTAATGTGCCGCTTTCACTGGGAATCGTGGTGAATACGGTAGGAACCGTGAGAGGCGCGCTGGCGCATACGCGGGAAGAGTGGATTGAGCTTTCCAGTCTGGAGAATGGACTTCGGATTGCGTTGGCGTTGATGCTGGATTATGTAGAGGTATAATAGAACGGACGAAGCTCCGGCCTGGCTGGCCGGAGCTTCTGGTTTATGATAATGCCCGCTCTAATTTCCGGATATTCTGGACTTTTCCGATGACGACGATGATATCCTCCGATTGCAGCTTATAGTCGGGGGAGAGCTCGATGATGGTATTCTGATCGTGCTCAACGGCAATGATATTCAGGCCGTATTTTTTACGGATATTGATTTCCTGAATGGTTTTTCCTTCGATAAAGCCGCTGACCGGTACCTGTTGGATCTCGATATCGTTGTCCAGGAAAATGAAATCCAGGAAGTTTCCGGACAGGAGCTTCTTGCCCAGACGGATGGCCATATCCCGCTCCGGATAGACCACCTCCGCGCCGATTTTCTCCAGAACAGCGCCCTGAT
>NZ_JBBMFE010000034.1:0-1624 GCF_040096155.1 Laedolimicola intestinihominis
TTAAAAAGAGAGAATGCCGGAATGAGTAGCGAGAGGAAGGTGAGAATCCTTCCGGCCGAATATCTAAGGTTTCCAGGGTAAAGCTGATCTGCCCTGGGTAAGTCGGGACCTAAGGCGAGGTCGAAAGACGTAGTCGATGGACAACAGGTTGAGATTCCTGTACTGCTCTGTAACAGAACTGTGGGGACACGTGTGGAGAGTGTGAGCCGGAAATGGAAAGTCCGGTGCAAGCGAGGTAGGAGATAAGTTGGCAAATCCGCTTATCAATCCGAAGACGTGACGCGTACCGAAATCAAGTAGGGAAGCACATGAGCCATGCGTCGAGAAAAGCCGCTATTGTTTGCAGAGTACCCGTACCGTAAACCGACACAGGTGGATGAGGAGAGAATCCTAAGGCCGACGGAAGAAGCATTGTTAAGGAACTCGGCAAAATGACCCCGTAACTTCGGGAGAAGGGGTGCCTGCGAGAGCAGGCCGCAGAGAATAGGCTCAAGCAACTGTTTAGCAAAAACACAGGTCTATGCGAAACCGAAAGGTGAGGTATATGGGCTGACGCCTGCCCGGTGCTGGAAGGTTAAGGGGAGATGTTAGCGCAAGCGAAGCATTGAACTTAAGCCCCAGTAAACGGCGGCCGTAACTATAACGGTCCTAAGGTAGCGAAATTCCTTGTCGGGTAAGTTCCGACCCGCACGAAAGGCGTAATGATTTGAGCACTGTCTCGACAATGCATCCGGTGAAATTGAAGTACCAGTGAAGATGCTGGTTACCCGCGCCAGGACGGAAAGACCCCATGGAGCTTTACTCCAGCTTGGTACTGGGATTCGGTATTGCATGTACAGGATAGGTGGGAGGCTGCGAAATGGTGACGCCAGTTGCCATGGAGCCAATGTTGGGATACCACCCTTGCAGTATTGGGTTTCTAACTAGTCACCGTGACCCGGTGATAGGACAATGCCAGGCGGGGAGTTTGACTGGGGCGGTCGCCTCCGAAAGGGTATCGGAGGCGCTCAAAGGTTCCCTCAGAATGGTTGGAAACCATTCGAAGAGTGCAAAGGCAGAAGGGAGCTTGACTGTGACACCGACGGGTGGAGCAGGTACGAAAGTAGGACTTAGTGATCCGGTGGTATTAAGTGGGAATGCCATCGCTCAACGGATAAAAGCTACCCTGGGGATAACAGGCTTATCACTCCCAAGAGTTCACATCGACGGAGTGGTTTGGCACCTCGATGTCGGCTCATCGCATCCTGGGGCTGTAGTAGGTCCCAAGGGTTGGGCTGTTCGCCCATTAAAGCGGTACGCGAGCTGGGTTCAGAACGTCGTGAGACAGTTCGGTCCCTATCCGGCGTGGGCGTAGGATATTTGAGAGGAGCTGTCCTTAGTACGAGAGGACCGGGATGGACTGACCTCTGGTGTATCGGTTGAGCCGCCAGGCTCATGGCCGAGTAGCCAAGTCGGGACGGGATAAACGCTGAAGGCATCTAAGCGTGAAGCCCCCCTCAAGATGAGATATCCCATTCGAAAGAAGTAAGACCCCTTGAAGACGACAAGGTAGATAGGGCAGAGGTGGAAGTGCAGTAATGCATGGAGCTGACTGTTACTAATAGGTCGAGGGCTTGACCAAGAG
>NZ_JBBMFE010000035.1:0-1566 GCF_040096155.1 Laedolimicola intestinihominis
CGGAAATAGCGATAGGTAAGCCTTTGAAGTTATCTCCAGCTTTTCCCCCGCTTCACACCGGACATGCGACTTTCACCGCATCCGGCGTTCCATCAATCAAACAGATTTCTTAGTCTCCTTAGTCATACCATTATGAGAATTATTCGTAAGATTTGGCTTCTCCAAATCAATGGGTTTCCTTTTTGCCAATGTTCGCAGTTTGTTCAGCTTTGTGAGCTGTGAAGTATCCAATTTAAGAGCGGTGAGATAAGAACGAATAGTGTCCTCATCAGCTGCGTGTATCAGTTCATGTACTGGTGCAAGCACCAATACCAGATTTTCATACTTATCTCTGCCTCCAATTCCTTTTGGCTTCTTGTGATGGCAGTGAATTTCTGATATACACTGAAATTTCTTTCCCGTTACCGCACATTTTCCCCATTGAGCGGAGAACAGTGAGATACGGTTATCCGCATACTCTGTACTGCGGCTGTATGTAGGCGCTCTCATTAGCTGTAGCAGTAAGAAAGTGTTTATCCGCAAATCGTCATGGATTTCACTTCTTCCTGCCGCTGTGTAAGCGCACACTTTTCGCCGCTGACTCATTGGATTTTTACATTGAACATAGCTTATTGGATAAATCGGTTCTTTGGATTGTGCTATATATCTTAGTTGCTCCGATTTCCCATATCTTTGGATTTCCATTTTTGTCAGGTCACGGCCTTCCTTTTTCAGCCGGTGTGTCTTTCCAGATTTCAGCCTGTTTTTGAGAACTGTATTAACAGCTCTGCCAATATCACCGCAGTCTATGCTGATGTCAGTGGCTAACTGGTAGTAATTCTGGATTCCCATAACCATGGAGTTGAACAGCCGTACTTCCCCGGCTTCTCCACGTCCTTTTTTGGGAAATTTGATATTTCCAACTTGTTTAGTCAGGTTGGCTTTAACCTTTTTGTATGCTTTATCGCACATGTGCGATTGAACGACGTACTTTTTCCCCTTTTTGCGTAGTCGGATTTTGAATCCGAGAAATTCAGAATAGCTCCGTCTGACGTCAACAACTCTCGTTTTCTCCGGTGAAACATCAAGGCGCAGGCGTTCTTTCAGCCATTGCGTGACCGCAATCAGCGTCCGGTCTGCCTGTTCCCTTGTTCTACAGAGAATCCGAAAATCGTCTGCATATCTCACGATATACATTTCTTTCAGCCGTGTATTCCGCATTGCCCGGTACGCATGGCTTTGTATCGGACAGCCTGCCGCATTTTCTCTGTAAGCGTAGTTTTCCGTTACCGGGTTGCACTGCCATTGGCTTTCTATCCAATGGTCAAGTTCATTCAGCACCACATTTGCCAATAGTGGGGAAATAATTCCGCCTTGCGGCGTTCCCTTTGTTGGGCGTTCTGTGTTGCCGTCCGGCATGAGGATTGGAGCTTTGAGAATCCTACGGATTACATAGAGCAGTTCTTTATCCCGGATATTCAGTGACCATAACTGTTTTATCAGTTTTGAATGGTCTACATTGTCAAAGAAACCTTTTATGTCAAACTCTACTACATAGTGAAGTCCTGACTTTTGCATAAGTCTGTA
>NZ_JBBMFE010000036.1:0-1490 GCF_040096155.1 Laedolimicola intestinihominis
CTTGTCGATACCGTCCGGCATGAAATCATTGAACGGTATCGCCCAGGCGAAGATGACCCGCATTTGAAAGTGCTGCAAGCCGCCCATATCAGTGATGATGAGTATTTCAGTCACATGGTTCTGGATGACCTCAACCTGATTATCCGGGATATTCGGGAAGCCCACAAAAAGGACAGTGAGAGTGCGCCCCAGACCACCGTTGCCGATGAATTGAAAGAAAATCTCGAAGCAGTCGAAAATTTCAAGGGCAGCCGGGATGAAAAGCTGGTTGTCCTTTACTGCAAGCAGCTCGGTATCAACTATAAAAATCTGTCAGACGAAGAATTTCGCTGGCTGATTCGGATTCTCAAAAAATCAAAGAAAATGGGAACGCCTATCAGCCAGAGGAAAAAACGGTAAAAAAAACCGCTGTTGCATGGTTGGGGTGCCTTCCATGTAGCAGCGGTTCTTGCTGTGGTTATTATTTCATTCGTTTTCTTAATATCCGGCGATAATTTGTTTCTCCCTTTGGTGCGTCCTGTATAATTTCCAACACACCATCTTCAAGCATTTTATCAATGCGATTAGAAATCCATACATCACTAATTCCAAGTTGATATTTTCCTAAAACATTACCTATAACAATAGCCATTTTGAATTGCTCTGGCTGTTCCGCAATTTCACGAAGAATGAAACTATCATATATATCTTCTGAAACACTTTGCAATTTACCATTTAGCATTGCACGCAAAGGTGCATTTTCATTTTGAAGTTGATTCCATTTCATAGCACAAGCTGAAAGAAATACAGGCTTAGCTTTTTCTTGTAGAGTTATATATTTTCCCCATTCGCCAGGAGAAACCTCACCCCATGCTATTTTGGATGTCATAGTATTTTCTTTTCCATATTCCCAGGCAGGTAACTTAACCAAATAAATTGTTGTCTGACAGTTTAATGGTCGAAGTTGTTTCATAAGCCAGTACATACCGCAAAGTTCATCCGGATTATAGCTATACCAAATACGAACTTCTTCCCCAGCTACATATCGTTCAATAACCGAAGACAATGTAGTTTTAATTTTCTGTATTTTTTCTTCAACCTGATAGTCTAAATCCTCTACAAACCAGACAGACAGCATTTTCTTGAGAACATTTTTCCGCTGTTCGCCAATTCCATTATCAGAAATATCTCCCACACTAAGAGCCATATCAAAACAATAAACATCACTGCTCTTGCCTCCCAATGGAATAGCATTCTCCCAAGCAATATGTTCTTGTTCCTGTGCTTGAATTTGTGCTTCTTTCATTTCATCTGAAGATGGAACACTCCCATCTTCGTGCCTCATAAAGACCGAAACTGCACTTCCTCTATACTTTCCCTTACCGTAAGTTTGGGCAATTTTCAAACTTCCACAGGCACTTTCACCAAATACAATTTCAATCATCTTATATACCTCCGATTTAATTACTCCCGTATGAATAAATTATATCATGCAAAACAATTTCTTCTGC
>NZ_JBBMFE010000038.1:0-1295 GCF_040096155.1 Laedolimicola intestinihominis
AACAAACCTATGACCCTCATACAACGCTATGTATGAGCTGATTGCTCACCGGCAGTCAGAATGGTCAAGCGTGAAAGAGCGCAGGGTGGATGCCTTGGCACTAAGAGCCGATGAAAGACGTGATAAGCTGCGAAAAGCTTCGGGGAGGAGCAAATATCCATTGATCCGGAGATATCTGAATGGGGAAACCCGGCTGAGAAGACCTCAGTCATCCATACGCCAATTCATAACGTATGGAGGGGAACCGCCTGAACTGAAACATCTAAGTAGGGCGAGGAAAAGAAAGAAAACTCGATTTCCAAAGTAGCGGCGAGCGAAATGGAAAGAGGCCAAACCGGAGTGCGTGCACTCCGGGGTTCGGACCGCATAATTGATTCTGTAATTCTAGTAGAATGGTTTTGGGAAAGCCAGCCAGAGAGGGTGAAAGCCCCGTACATGAAAGGAAAGCAGACATGGCGGTATCCAGAGTACCACGAGACACGTGGAACCTTGTGGGAACAAGCGGGGACCACCCCGTAAGCCTAAATACTCCTTAGTGACCGATAGCGCATAGTACTGTGAAGGAAAGGTGAAAAGGACCCCGGGAGGGGAGTGAAAGAGAACCTGAAACCCTGTGTTTACAAGCTGTGGAACCGCTTTATATGCGGAACCGCGTACTTTTTGTAGAACGGTCCGGCGAGTTGCCGGGACTGGCGAGGTTAAGCACTTAAGGTGTGGAGCCGAAGGGAAACCAAGTCTTAATAGGGCGTAAAGTCAGTTCAGGCAGACCCGAAACCGGGTGATCTACCCATGTCCAGGATGAAGTTGCCGTAAAAGGCAATGGAGGTCCGAACGCACATCCGTTGAAAAGGGTGGCGATGAGGTGTGGGTAGGGGAGAAATTCCAATCGAACCCGGAGATAGCTGGTTCTCCTCGAAATAGCTTTAGGGCTAGCCTCGATGGAGTCTAATGGAGGTAGAGCACTGAATTTCCTAGGGGGCGTCAAAGCTTACCGAAGAATATCAAACTCCGAATGCCATATAGATGCTCATCGGGAGTCAGACTACACGAGATAAGTTGGGTAGTCAAAAGGGAAAGAGCCCAGACCTGCAGCTAAGGTCCCAAAGTGCGTGTTAAGTGGAAAAGGATGTGGGATTTCAAAGACAACCAGGATGTTGGCTTAGAAGCAGCCATACATTAAAAGAGTGCGTAATAGCTCACTGGTCGAGAGGTCCTGCGCCGAAAATGTCCGGGGCTAAAACACGACACCGAAGCTCAGGAATGTACCTAGTACATTGGTAGAGGAGCATTTTTAA
>NZ_JBBMFE010000039.1:0-1243 GCF_040096155.1 Laedolimicola intestinihominis
GTTGCCGCTATCGCATTTTCAACCGACCGATTTGGACGGAATCCATAGCTATTGTTGCTGAACCTGGCTTCGCAGATAGGTTCCATGACCTGCTTGATACATTGCTGTACCAATCTATCCCAGATACAAGGGATTCCCAGTGGCCTGGTATTCCCGTTTGGTTTTGGGATGTCTTTGCGTCTTACGCTTCTTGGGGTGTAGCCGTTTTTAGCTCCCTTGACGATTTTGCGTACCCTTGCTGTGACTTCATCAGCGGTAAGTTTACCAATATCAGAAATCTTCAGCTTGTCTGTTCCCGGCGTAATACTCCCGGTATTGGATTTGATGTTCCGATAGGCCAGCAGGATATTTTCTCTTGAAAGTATCACATCCATCAGGTTCTCGAAAATTTCTCCTGCCTGACTTCTGGCATACAGTTCATCAAAGGTACTTTGCATATCGTAGTATTCAGCATGGCGGAGATACTCCACGCATTTGGTTTTTGGTTTCTTCTCATTTGGCATCAGGCATCACTCTCCTTTACGGCGAGTGACTTCTTTTTGTCATACTCGCAATCCTAATTGCGACTAAGTGCTAAGTTGCCTGTTTGACTGACTTGAGGCCATTCTTCCGTTTTCCTCTTTTTAGCAGAAAACATCATCAGTTCGACCTCTGCTTTTCAGCAGTAGTACAGCAGCTTATATGATTCGTCTGCTTACTTCCTAATGGTAGAAGCCTACTGCCTTTCCTCGTTCCAACAATCCTATCTTTACATATACCTTTAGGTCTCCGCTTTAAGCCTGTCAGCTTGAACACGCCTGTAACGTGCTATGGTGTTTCATAACATCAATTTTTACTCCACCACACTGATTAGCGATGAACGCTACCAGCACATTTCTATGCCGTCATGGTATAGACCCTTACATTCGCGGTTTTCGTCAGTCATATTTCAAACATTCTGACCTTGGGTATTTTGTAGACCTCCGGCCTATAGGTAGCACCGTCCACCTCTGGACAGCTTTCGTGGGGCTGGTAATTATCCAGCAATCCATACGGCTACTCTCAGCCGACTTCACCGAGCTTCTGACAGGTCAGTTTTCACTTACACCCGCCAGTCGGAGTATTAAGGGGGCGTTTCAGGGCGTTACCCCATCATTCCACCTCTTGGATTGTTAGTTCTCCTAACATCTGAAATTTTCGTTCTTTTGTTAGTGCCTGATTTTGTCCTTCAACTACGAAGGCTTTGTTCAGGAACGAGTCGCAC
>NZ_JBBMFE010000040.1:0-571 GCF_040096155.1 Laedolimicola intestinihominis
AGCCGTATCGGAAGGTGCGGCTGGATCACCTCCTTTCTAAGGAAGAATTAGTAGGGGAACACGAATGTGTTAAGTACACTGTTTAGTTATGAAGGCTCGTACTTCAAAACAAAAGAATACGGAAAAGCCTAAGAGATTTCTGGTGGCGATGCGCTTGGGGGACACACCCGTTCCCATCCCGAACACGATGGTTAAGACCCAAGCGGCCGATGGTACTATGTTGGAGACGATATGGGAGAGCAGGTGGCTGCCAGAACACTTAAATGGGGGTGTAGCTCAGTTGGGAGAGCACCTGCCTTGCAAGCAGGGGGTCAAGAGTTCGAATCTCTCCATCTCCATTCGCTAAAGATTTTCTTTAGCGTCAGATTTAAAATTGTACCTTGAAAACTATATACTGAAATATCTACAAGTTAAATTCAATCCTTAGAATGAATTTAACACAAGACATCCGAGGTGATTATCCTAAAAGGTAATTTTAAAGATAATCATTCCAAGAGGACGAAAACCTCTGAAAAAAACAAACCTATGACCCTCATACAACGCTATGTATGAGCTGATTGCTCACCGGCAG
>NZ_JBBMFE010000041.1:0-5131 GCF_040096155.1 Laedolimicola intestinihominis
CTCCTGCAGCTCGGATTGCAGATAATAGTTTTCATCGCGCAGCCTCCGGTTTTCCTGTTCAAGCCTCTGCTGTCGCTGCGCTTCTTCCAGCCGCTTCTTCATGGACGGCACCTGTGACCGCAGACGGGTGTTTTCCTCCGTCAGCTCCTGTACCTTGTGCCGATCCGTCACGCTGCGCAGTGCCATTTTCTTTAGCTGCTCGACCTGATCCACCGTCACGCCCTTTACTGCCCCTGTGAGCGTCTTTTCCGGCTGAATATCATGCAGGGGTGCATTTACCCTGTCAGCCTCCTTTAAGAGCCGCACAGTGCCTTTCAGAGCGTCCCGCTGCCGTTCCAGCTCAGCAACCTCCCGCTCTACTGCCGCTGTCTGCTGCTGCACCGCTTCCAGCCTCGCAGCCGCTTCCTTGAACTGCGGCAAGTCCATGTGCGGTCTGTTCGTGCCGAGAGAGATAATTTCAAAATCGTGCCGCTGGGCGATCTCCGTCAGAGCTTCTTTCTCCCGTTCCATCCACGCCGCCCATTCGGTCTGCTTTCTGCCGACACCGACAAACCCCTGCTGCTTCAATGCCTGTTTCATAGATACCCTTGTAGAAAGTCCTCTTGACTGCTCCGTTGCCACAGGGATAAAATCGACATGGAGATGGGGCGTTGCCTCGTCCATGTGCAGCACCATATTGAACACCCGCAGATGGGGGTTGCGTTCTGCAAAAGACTCCGCAAAATCTTTCAGAGCTGCCGCCGCCCGTTCTCCGTCCGGCGTACCGCACCCACAGTCGCTCATGTTGCCGATCTGGAAGATCGCTTCATGGAACAGCTTTTCCTGTTTACTCTGCCGGATATGCTCATAGTAGTCCGGTATCTTATCTCTCGTTTTGGTTTTCTTTGCGTTGTAGGCTGCGAGAGCTTCATCAAAGACCATATGATAGACCTGCTTCAGATCCTCATTGCAGAAAACAATGTTCTGCTCCGTCCGGCTCCGGTCTACATTCGCCGCTGAGAAGCTGCGGTTGTTGTGCCGGATGCTCCCTGCACCTGTCATACCAGAAATCGTAACTCCCATAAAATCGCCCCCTTTCCGCTTATTCTTCCGTCCTCTATTTTATCATAAATTTCCGCTAAAAACAACCTCTTTGTTACTTTCTGGTGAGAAAGTAACGCAAAAGCACTTTCACACCGCCACCCCATCGGTGCAGCGGTGTGAAAGTGCTTTGCGCCCCTAAAGGGGAGGGGTTGCCGGAGCTGCTTCACTGCCGGCTCGTGCCTGCTGCTCTGCCAGCTCCGGAGGGGCGCTGCCCCTGCCGTCTGCGGACGGCTCCCCGAACTTCATCCCACCGATAAACTGGAATTTGTAATTACATTCCATACATATTGGCATTCTTTACAATCACTCTATCTCCTTTTTCTAATTGTTCCTTAGAAACTCCTCTTAACCCAAGTCCAACATGTTCTGTTTTATATCCACAACCATTTGATTTTCGTTCTTTTGTATGTATATCGATGGTAGTAATTATAGTCTCTAATACACCTCCATTTGTTTTATAAACACACGCATTTTCTCCTTCTCTACACATTCCTGTTGATATGTTTCCTGTGGCAACTGTTCCAACCCCCATAATTGTAAATACATCATCAATAATCAATTCAAAGTCTTCTTTTAAACATAATGGAACATCTAATCTGTTCATATACTCTTTTTCTCGCTCTTTTTTGCTTTTACCAAATAATCCCATAGTGTTTCTCCTTTATAACTTCCGATTTGTCGTTCTGTTTAGTCCCCAAAGAACCTACTAAACCAGCTACGCTTTTGAACCGGTTCTGTCTCACGCTCCGGCTGATCGGCTCCGGACTTGCCGGAAAGAAGCTGCTGATGCATCGTCCCGGCATGGAGAGCCTGGGCCGCTGCCGCAGTCTGCTGTGCCGTCACCAACGCCGAGCTGACCTCCGCCAACCTTGCGTTCAGTTCCTCGATCTGCTTGTCCTTTACAGCAAGTTGCTCGCTTTTCCGGTCTAATTCTCCCTGCAGCATAGCGATCAAAGTGGTTTCGCAAGTTTCGCAACTTGCTTTCGCCGGTTGCGAAACTTGCTTTCGTTCAACACCTAAATAATGCTGATATATGGCGGTTTTTTGACTTTCGCTGATTGCGAAACTTCCTTTCGCATCTTTCGCAACATGGTTTCGCCTACACCATGCACGAACTGCCTGTTCCGACACGCCACATTCTATTGCAATTTCCGTTATTACACCCGCCAAATATCATCACCACTCTTTCATCCAGAGTTAATCTCAAAACAAATCGCTATGAGATCCCGTCCTTATCAATTTCAAAATCAAAGTCTGCCGAACAACTTTATAGACCAACAGCCAGTCCGGCTCGATGTGACATTCTCTCATGTCCTTATAATTTCTGGAATTAGTGAGAGCATGATCTCGATACGCCTCCGGCAACGGCTGCTCGTTACACAACAGCGTGATCACTTCCTCCAACTTCTTCGGATCGCAGCCTCTCTTGATCGCAAGCTTGTAATCTCGTTTGAACTGCCCCGAAAACTCCGGCTTAAGCATTCAGCGCCTCCATCAGATCTGCAACGCTATCAAACGGACCATACATATCCTCTCCCTTTTCTGCCGCCTCCATCGCCGCATAGGTAACAGCATTCGGCTCGTCAACCTTGACTTCAAAGGGAAGTCCATGACACCTAAGTGCCTGTCGATAAAAAATACCCGTTGCCGTACTCAAATCCATTCCGAGGGACTTAAAGAGAGCTGCCGCCTGTGCTTTCAGCTCCGGCTCCATTCTTATCGTCATATTTCCTTTAGCCATAATAGCACTCCTTTCCTCGTCATTTTTAGCTTGCACTAATATTATATTCAATATTCGTGACATTTGCAAGTGCATTGCAAATGTTTTTTGCAACTTTTCTATGAACAGTGCTTTCTATATGGTAACACCGCAGCGTGTACATTTAGGGGGTGAAAAAACCTTATTTCGCGCGGTTTTCAAGCCTCGTTTTCGGTGGGGTAATATAAAAACCCTTACCCGCCCCAAAAACGCCTTGTAGGGCGTTTCTGGGGCGTTTACAGCCCTTTCTTAAATTCCTCCACCAACAGATCGCTCAAAGCCTGTGATGGGCGTATTTTGACCGTTATATGCCCCTCCGGTACGGTGTCCCACCATTTGCGGATCGTTTTCGGATCAAGTCCGGTGTCCCTATGACAATCGGCCTTGCGTCCCTCTGGATGCTCCTGCCGCCACGCATAGACTTGCGCTTTCTTTTCTTCTGCCCCTTTTCTTCTCCATGTGCCGCCAGGATAATCCACTTCCTGCACCGCCCTTGCTCTTTTCAAATGCTCTTTCTGTGATCTACCATTCCTCTTGTTGCGCTCGATGCGAACATCGGTCAGAGCTTCAATATCGGAAATCGTGAAATTGTAATACTCCTTGTCGTAGGCTTCCAGCGCACTCCGTATATCTTCCTCGGTCAATGCGTTCTCATGCTTCACCATCTGCAGATCATCAAAAGCCTCTTTCATATCCTGCCGGAGCTGCTGCTTCGACACACCGCATTTGTAAGCATAGATAGCAAGGCACATCAAAAAGAAATACCGATGCCCGCCCTTTATCTCTCCGATCTGCCGCAGCCACCAATGGTAGAGCGCATACGGATCATCACCATGCACCTTTCCGGCAATATCCCACTTCTTGCATCCTTTCTCGCCTCTCACAACAACACGCTCATACCACTCCGGATATGCCTCCCTCGCCTCAGCTCGTGTCATTTTGGATGGGCTGAAAGGCTTATTGACATCCACCCTGTTTTCTGGCTTTGCGTAGGCGTTCAGATAATCCAGCGTTACCCGTTCTCCGGTACGGAAAGCGACCAGCTCCGTCCCATGCTTGTCATTGATGCTGCCCACCATGCGGAAGCTCTGATTGATGGATTGATACTGGATCGCCTTGACCTGCGAAGTGCTGCCATACTCCCATAGCCGGAAAGTGAGGTCATATTTCAGACTTTTAAGCTGAATTTTTATATTCGGGTATAGGTCAATCGGCTGCTGGAAAACATAGTAGATATGCAGCCCTGTCCCCGACAGAACAAGGAAAGTCGGCATCGGCAACCGGCGCACTCGCTCCGGATCGCCGCCAAAGCGCAGAAAGAGGTTGCGCAGCTCGGCAAGACCTACGCCATCCAGATCGAAGATCAGAGCATACATCCGCTGGGCGTTCTCCAGCCTGTTCTCCTTTCTGCGATATGCAAGACCGCTGCACAAAGTAAGGCTGTTCCCCTCGACAAACTCCATGTAATCCTGTTCCCATGTGTCGTTATACATCTTCCTGCGCCGGAGCTTCTTATCCTCGCTCTGTTCGTCCCGATACAGATACACAGCGTTCGGATGGGAAAAATCCGTGTGCCGTTCTCCGGAGTTCTCATTGTCCGGAAACAGCTCTTTATAAAACTCATAGCCTCCGACCTCCGGATATTGTGCGCTCAAATACTCGTAGCAGCCTCGATAATTCTCGGTCATATTACCACCTCACAAAAGAAAAAGTACCAAAAAGAAAATCCGCTGCGGCGGGGATCGCCTGCGGGCGGGAAAGGGGAAAAGGGGGAGCAAAAGAGCGGCGGCTACGCCGCCTTAAAGAGAAAGTCACCTCCCCCTTTTCCCCCTCGCTGCGGGTCATTGAAAGTGCCGCCACTATGGAAAACCCGATGGGTTTACCACAGTGGCTTGGAAAACCTCTAACGAGGTTTACCACACTTCCAACACCCCTCCGCGCACCCCCTTTTCCCCCTCCGACTTTCTCCCTTTCAGAGAGAGAAAATATAGGTTGGGAGTACCCTTACAGGGGGCTTAGATTATCAATACAGCAATTCCCTATTTTCAGTTGTTATTATAGACTGTCCGAAAGAGATTTTCAAGCCCTCCGGACAGGCTTCTTTTACAGCTCCATGCCGCCCATTCCTCGCTGGTGCTGCTGTTGCTCCTGCTGCTGTCCAATCTCCGGATCGGGCAGCAGCTCCCTCGCCTTTTCAAGCAGAGGACGCAGACGCTCCGGCAAGTGTTCTTCCAAGAAGTCCAGCATCCGACCGATGCCGTCCGTCAGACGCTCGGTGAATCTGCGTTC